>JBILKV010000171.1:0-9490 GCA_044376515.1 Chthoniobacteraceae bacterium
CCCCGAGTTTCCGAGGAATATTTCGCCCGCTTTTCTTGTCTTGCCTTCCGTCTTTCTCCCCTTGGTCTGTTCTGTCCCGTTCGCTTCGTAGTCAACGGAGAGAGTTGTTTGTCCCAGATCGAGGTAAAGGATCGTGAGGCTAAGTTCCGGACAGGCATCGTTGGTGAAACGTGGATCCTTGACCCGGAAATTCATCCTGCGCCTGGTCTCGGGGGGAGTGGCGGCCGACATCCATGCTGGTTGACCGGCAATCTCTCCCTCGGCGGTTTCTGATTCATGGGCGCCGAACTGCGGTTTAATCCACGCCGCGTCCTTCATAGCGTCGAAGGCAAAATGCTTAATTGTAGCCTCGTTGATGGCTGCTTTGATTTTCGCCCAGCGCGCCGGATACACCGTGTCCTCGTGCAGGGCGGAAGCGAACAACTCGTCCTTGACGGCGACCTCTAGCTGGGAGAGAGCGAAGTAGATTTTTCGCCCCTCCGGCTGATCGAAGGAGCGAAAGACAAACGTCCGCTCCGGCGATTTCCCGGGGCGCCCCAACCATCCGCGGACCTCTGCATTCAAGCCATGGTCTACCGCTTTCGGCCCTGAGACCGAAGCCGGGTCCAGAATTATCTCCTGCAACCGCTCGTAAGCCGCCTGATGCGCCTTGTCGTCTTCCACGAACTTAACCTCTTTCGAGGTGTCGACATAGTCGAGGCCAGTCGCGACCGGATCGAGGCTGTAAACGACCGGGCCGCGGGCAAGGGCCGCTTTTCGTTGTTGGATGCGGATTCCGGTGATCCAGCGCCATTCCATGGAAAGCTCCAACTCCACGCTATCTCCTGCGGTCCACTCCCTGTCGATGCTCAGGAAAGCGCCGGGCTTGGCCACTTCCGTCCAAGGCTTGCCATTCAGAAGAACCGTAGGATTTCGGCACCATGCGGGGATGCGGAAGGAGATAGACTGTCTGACCGGGGACGATGGCTCGACTCGGAAACGGATTTTTCCAGTTGCCGGGTAATCGGTCTCCTGTACCAGCGTGATTGTTGCGCTGTCCCTGAGCTTCAGCCGCGCTTCGGATTCGCCGTAGAGGTTCACGGTGATCCGACCGTCACCAAGGGTATAGAAATAACGAGGGAGATAGGCGAGTGCGCGGCGGAGATTGCCGGGACAGCAGTAGGTATCCGATGGCCAATACGAACGTGACCCCTCCACGCTTAGGCTGTAACAGAGCCGGCGGCCATCCGGGGACATGGCGGCAAAGAGGCCGTTGTAAAAAGTGCGTTCGATGACATCAGAGTTGAAGACATCGGGTTTGTAGCGGTTGAGGCGGTCGAGCAACTGGATCACATAAAATTTGGCGCAACTTTCGCCGCACTTGGTGGGTAGCTGGGGTTCCGAAGTTTCTGCTTCGGCGCTTTTGTTGCGGGTAGGTTGGCCCCGCGTCCATCGCTCGGTTTCACAAAACTCGCCAGTGGGAACGGATCCGCCATCCTTGAGCCAATGGATCATCTGCGGCCAGGCGGAGGTGAGAGTGGGATGGGGGTGATGGCGGTTCAGATCCAGCATCGAGATGTTGGCATCGCACCAGTCGTAAACATGGCCCAGCATTGGAAGGGTCACCCACGACCATTGCTTGTCCAGCTTGTCGCCCGGAAAAAACCGCGCGCGGACAAAGTCGGTGTATATCGGATCACCCGAGATCTCGGACAGACGGATGAGTGGATACTCCACCGTCCAGAGCAGCAATTTTTGTGGTGAATGCATGTCCTCCGGCCACTCGGCGAGCATGGCATTCGCGATCCGCCGGGCAGCGTCCAATGATTTCGGGTGGCCAAAAAAACCGTAGTCGTTCGCTAGAGCGAGAATGATTGACCCCCGTTCGTGAAACCCGAACTTCGACCACTCGTAGGGCGCGCCGCGTGGACTGATCCCGAGATAACCGTCGGTGTCCATGGTGCCGATCGTCTCGGCGATCCATTTGTCCTTCCAAGCAATGATCTCGGGGTTGCCGGTGAGCGCGGCGAAATGCACGCCCGCATCCAGCGTCTTGCCCAGTCCGATGTAAGGTTGCTTGGGAATGCCCCGTGTGCGGAAGGGCCTGAGAAAATCCTTCTCCATGTCCAACCGGAGGAGGTTTCCCTTCATCATGCTTTCGAAACGACGCCCAAAAACACCGCCTAAGCGGAAGGATTCAAAGCCGAATGCTGCTTCGCAGGGCGTGGCAGCCTCTTTGCCCTGCGGGTCAATGGCGTGTAATGCCTTCAACGACGTGAACAGCAGGGCAGCAAGGAGTGCGATGGTGGGTTTCATGCAAGCAGGGAAGCGCATCAGTCCTTTCTTTCCGGCGCGCCCGGTACGGATTCGAGCAGTCCGTTGGGTCCGAGATTCTGGCGTTGGCCGGAGACAATCTTTTCCAAGTTTTTCAACTGCGCTTCCAGCTCGACGGGGTCCTCGGGCGCTGAGGATTCGTCGCGCGTGTCCTTCAGCCACGCCGCGAGCACGGCGCGGAGGCGGTCGAGCGTTGTGCGGTGCCTTGGTTCGTCGGCGAGGTTGTGCAGTTCGAATGGATCAGCCTGTAAATCGTAAAGTTCCTCCGGCGCACGCGACGAGGCCATGAACTTGCGCTGGTCGGCGTTGAGCTTCTCCTCGGCATGGAGCCGGCGCATGCGGTTGTAAGTGGGATTGCTGACCTCGGCGTAGGCCATGCGCTGCAGGTAGGGCCGCTCGGGTTCGAAGTTGCGGATGAGCTTGAAGCGCGCGTCGCGCACCGTACGCACGCGATCCGGCGTGTCGTCGATGCGGTCGCGCGCTCCGAACACATAGTCGCGCGGTTTTGCGCCGGGGCCGAAGATCGGCGCACCGTCGAGTCCCCCGGCCGGCACGCCCGCGAGGGCGAGTGTGTTGGCGTGAACATCGAGCAAGCTGACCAGCGCGTCACTCACACTGCCCGGCGGGAGCAGCGCGGGCCACCGCACGAGCAGCGGAACGCGAAAACCCTGTTCGTAACTGTAATATTTACCGCGGAAATCCTCGCGTCCGTTGTCCGCGAAAAAGAAGACGACCGTGTTTTCCGCAAGGCCCTCGCGCCGCAATAAGTCGAGCACGGCGCCCACCTTGGTGTCGATCACCGCGAGTGAATCGAGATACGCCGCCCAGTCGTCGCGAATCACCGGATCGTCCGCCAGGTAGGGCGGCAGCTTTGCCGCCGCGGGATCCGTGGGATTGAAAGCGGCCCGATGGTAGACGCGGTGCGACTCGGTGAAGTTGATTTGCGCGTAGAAAGGCGCGTGCGCCTTCAGGTCGCTCCAGTTGGTAGAGTCGAACTCCTTTCCCGTCTGAAAAAAATTCCAGTCGGTCTTGCCCGTGCCCTTGAAGCTAAGTTCCGACGGCAGTTCACGAATGTTGGCCGTGAAGTAGCCCGCAGCGCGCAGCCGCTCCGGGAGCAAGCCCACTCCGGGTGGGCGCACATACGCCGCCGTTCGATGGCTCCGGTGGTTCGATGCGCCAAAGCGTGTCTGAAACACGCCGGTCATGAAGGCCGATCGCGACGCCGAGCACACGGATGCCGTCGAGAACGCGTTCCGGTAAAGCCGCGACTCCTGTGCCAGCCGGTCGATATTCGGCGTGCGCGCGGCGGCGTTGCCGTGGCAGCCAAAGTCTGGCCCCGCATCCTCCGCGATAAGCCAGAGAATGTTTGGCCTCGCAGGCGGACTGTCAGCGGACCATGCAACCAACGGCGAGAAGAGCAGGGCGGCGAGTAGTGAGAAGGTGTGTTTCATTTTCGTTCCTTGTTTTGATTTGCGATGATTTCCCACTCGCCTGCGGGAAGATTGAATGCGCTCTGCTCCTCAGGCCTTCCGTTAATGGTGATCTTCGTGAAGCCGGGCAGTGTCACGGTGGCGGTGGTGTTCCATGGCACCCGGGATTTCAAGGTCACGGTTCCTTTCTTCTGCTCCCACGACGTCGCAATGTGCCCGTAGGGCGACTGGAATTCCATTCCCGCAGACGCCAGATCCTTCGGAATATAGGGCGTGATGAAGAAATGTTTGAAGCCCGGCGCGGCAGGGTCTGGTTTGACCCCGCAAAGCCATTCGTAGAACCACGTGGTCATCTGCGCGAAGCCTTCGCTCTGGGTCCGCGATGCGTCGTTTGGAAACTCGGGAAAGGCCCACGCCTCGGCGAGGGTCTTGGAACCGAACGAGAGCATGTGTCCCAGGCTTGGATAGTTGGTGCGGGTCATGATCGCGTAGGCATCATCCACCCGCCCGTTCTCGGTGAGCACGGCGATCAGGGGATACGAAACCCGCGCGCCGGTGGAAATATGTCCGTTCCACTTTTCCCTCATGTCTTCGACGATGCCATCGGCCAACGGCCCATACTCCGACCTCTCAGCCAACCCGCTCCAGACGGCGAGGGCGTTCACTCCCTGCGTGGTGGCCGCCCCCGCGCAGTAAACTCCCGAGGTCGGGTCGCGAAACTTGTCACGCGCCGCCGAGCAGATTTCACCCCACAGCTTTTCCAGTTGGGCGGCATCATGATCGCGGTTTAAGATGCGCGCGGCCTGCAGGGCCGTGCCGGCAGACTTGAGGCCGGTCGTGGTGCCGTAAAAATCTTTTGGCACCGGATGGGGCACCAAGCATCCAGCCATTGACGAAGGATTTTTCCAGTATTGCGGAAGATCGTAGGCCGAAGTGGAACCGTTGTGGTCTCCAAACCCGTCATCCAGAATCAAGCTCGGAAATTTCGGATTCTCGAACCAGAAGCCGACGGACTTGCGCATCAGCGGATAGTTTGTCTCCAGTTCCCGCCGATCGCCATGGTAGAGGTAAAACTGCCAGGGAAGTTCCGTGTAGATTAATTGGGATTCCGAAACTGACACTCGCACGGATCCTTTTGGCGGTGCATCTTTCAGCCGACTGGCGATCACATCATGCAGACCGGAGTAGTCTCGCACCTCGTTAAGACTGCGGGCGGTGAAAGCGGACAAATCGTGCCGATAGGCGTGGATGCCGTAATGGAGCGAAAAGAGGCTGGGATAATTGCCTTTTTCACCGCCGGCATTATCAAGTTGCATGCCTTGGAGCAGGTAACGAAGGGTGCGGGCCGATGCTTCCTCGATCTCGTTGAGCAACGGGTTGGAGCACGCAAACGAACCCTTGGCGGCTATGTCATTGTGGGTGGACAAACCGGTTACTGTCTCAAGGGTGGGTGTTCCGGGATATCCAGTGAGTTCAACGTAGCGGAAGGGGCGGTAGCCGAATTTCCTCTCGAACACTTCCTCAGGGCCGCCGGCGGCACGGAAAACGTCGGTGCAAACGGCCGGTGCCACGGCGTAATAATCGTTGGAGCCATTGGCTGAACGACTTAACCGACGGGTGTGCGAAACCGTTCCGCGACCCTGCGGGCTCAACATTCCCTTGCGGCGTGCCACCTCGGGAGGGTATCCCGAGACGCTGTATCGGAAGCGGTAGAATGGATCAGGATAAACGCCGTAAATGTCGCTGGAATAACGCAGGGTGAGCACGGTCCCGCGAGGAACCCGAAGTCTCAGTTCGGCATTCCCGACGATCTCCTCTCCCATATCCAAAACCCAGACTCCCGGAGCGGGATTGAACATCTCCACCGGCTTTATCCGCCGGACAATGCGCACGGAAGGAAAGGATTGGAAGATAACCTTGGGCGGAAGAACACAGTCGGCCTTCTCGACCGGTTGCCAGGATGCGTCATCGAACCCTGCCTGGTTCCATCCGGCGGGCACCCGGGTGGCATCAACCGCTTCTCCCACCCAGAAGCTGTCCCTCACGATGGGGCCGGGGGCTGCTTTCCAACTCGCGTCGCTCAGAACCTCGACTTGGGAGCCGTCGGCGAGATCCGCCACCAGTCTGACCTTCGTGGCCGGCCGGTCGCCGTAATCCTTTACCACGTGATGTCTCGGGCCCTCGACATGACGGCCGTTGCTCAGCGTCAACCCGAGGCAGTTGCGGCCTGTTTTTAGCAACTCGGTGACGTCTTTAACGACGTAGTAGGAGAACAGCGGCGCATGGACCGGCGAGGTTTCCATTCGATGGTCGTCAACGGCTCTTCCGTTCAGCGTCACTTCATGAAACCCCAGCGTGGAGAGATAAAGCCGCACACGCACCGCCTCGCCCGGCAGGTCGAATTCCTTGCGCAGCATGGCGGCTCCGGTGGTCTTAGCCAAATCCTGGCGCGCGCTCTCAATCGCGTCACCGCTAAAACTCTTTCCTAGCCACGGTGTAGTAATCACCGCGGCATCAAACCACCTCGCCGAAACCTCGCTCTCATCCCCCGGAAAGCGAGGCGCAGATATCCACTCGGCACCGGCCCAGTCGGCCGTTCCGAGCAAACCAACCTCAAATCGCCCCGGCTGCGACCAACCGGTGTCATGACCGTCCTTGCCCCACGATTTCACACGCCACCACACCTGCTGGCGCGAGACGAGCGGCTTACCCGCATACTCGAGCAGATGGGACTGCTCAGAAGAAACCTTGCCGCTGTCCCAAAGCAGCGGTTCCTGGAACCCTGGCGAAGAAGCTGCCTGCACCTCATACGCCGTCTGCTTCGCGCCGGGCGTTGTGTCCTCGACGATCCACGAGAAGCGCGGCTTGGCCGTGTCGATGCCGAGCGGGTTTTCGAGGAAATCGGTTTTGAGCGAGGTTGGCGCAATGGCTTGAGCGACCAGCGGTGCGAGCAACAGCGGGGAGAAAAAAATGAGTTTATGTTTCATCATTTCCTTTGTTGCGAACCCGAAAACTTGCAGTACGCCGAGTCAGCGTAGCCACGTTTGAGCGTGAAGCGGTAGTTGCCGCATATACCGCACCAAAAATTCTCAAGGGTATGGGTTTGGCGCGGAACATCAGAACAAGCGATTTCCACAAATAACCCCGCCGACTACGCGAGGATTTCACTAAGCGGCCCCCGGTGCATGTGAGGATCAAGATTTGGATCGAGCCGGCCAAAATCCTCCCGCGGACTGCCGGCTGCGTGCAGCAGGGTGTTGTAAAGGGTGTTGATGGTTTTGTGCCCGGGCTTGCCGTAGTCTGGGTAATGCACAATCCGCCCACCGCGCTGCAGACGCGCCTCGGGCCCGCCAAAAAGCACAAAGGGCCATTCATAGCAGTTGCTATGGTGCGTCTCTGCGTTGTCGCTGAGATACAGGATGACTGTGCGGTCAAGCATTGTGCCATTTCCTTCGGGCACATTCGCGAGTGCCCGCATCGTCCGGGCGATAAGGCTGAAGTGGAACGCGCGGATCTTTTCAGACATCTCCCAGCGCGTGTGGTCGTCCGCAAGGTAAAGCGCGTGCCCGATGGCATGCTTGGATTCCTGAATCCCAAGGCCGCCAAACGTCACGTTAAAGTTTGGCGTGCCCACTCCTGATGCGATCGTGGCGCTATTGGTAATCCCGCCAATCAACGCTGCGGTTGCCAACTCAAACTGTGCATCCAAACGGTCGGTTTCCACTTTCGATTGATATTTGTCTGCTGAGGCAGGTGCTATGGCACCCAAGGATTCGCGGGCTCCCACCAACCGGTTGGATGTGCGTGCAATCGACTCAAATGCGTCAAGGTACGCATCGAGCTTCTCCTTCTCGATCGCACCGAGTTCCGTCCGTGCCCTCCGGATGTCAGCCTGCATGTGGTCGAGCAGTCTGTTCTGGGCTTGAAAAGAGGCTCCGGCCTCATTTTGGGAAACCACACCAAACAGTTTCCGGTATGCAATCGCGGGGTGCAGGATGGTCGCGAGGCTTTGTCCCGGCTTGAGCGCGGTGCAGTTGAAGTCGATGGCCTTGTCCACATCGCTGGAAATTCCGAGGGCGATGTTCTGAAAAATGCCCGGACTGAGTTGGCCCAGCAGCGAGTCGATTGTGGCCCCCCGGATGTTGCGCCCCCCATTCGCGTGATAGGCGCCCAAGGCTCCATGATCGCAGGAATGTCCCCCGCTGCACATGCGGCCGGACAATCCTTGAATGATCGTCATCCGGTCACGGAACGACTCCACTGGCGCCAAGGATGCGGGCAGAGTCAGACCCGTTAGCGGTGTGCTGGAAAAACAGTCCCGGTTTTCGCGAGGGACAAAGGGAATTTCCTGAGGCTGCAGTTGTTTTGGAGGGAGGCCATTGCCCTCCAGCACAAACAGAAAACGAAGCGGCCCCATTTTCCCTTCTACCCCGAGGCTGATGCGCTCCAGCACGGGGCCCAGCACGGTCGCGCTGGCGCCAAGTGTCAGGTTTCTGAGAAAGTGACGACGGTTGAGGGATGGCGATTTCATGGGGCAGTGGATTTCCGGTCTTTGGACGTGACCTGTCGGCGGAGGAGAAAGGAGTCTGAAACCAACAGCGATGCGACCATTGCCTTCATGCTGCCGCCTTTCGCGCGGTAGGCCCGGTGGGCGTCAATCAGGGTGGGCGCATCATCGAGTGTTTCGTTGCGGCCAAGGAAATACCGGAACGCGTGTCTCACCAGGACCTGCTCGACTCGTTCCGATTGGGCGAGCCTCTCCATCATTTCGAACGGGTCTTTTACGGGGCCGTCCAATGCGGGATCCCCGATCCGGATTTCTCCCGTGGTCACCACGGGTCTTCCCTTTTCCTGCTCCCGCCAGCGCCCGAAATCGTCGAACTGCTCCAACGGCAGGCCCAGCGGATCCATCCGCTGGTGACAGCGCCAGCAATAGTCTGCGTGGGTCACCTTCTCCATCCTTTCGCGTAATGTCAGCCCGGAGTCCGTGGGGAGCTTCGCGTCCACCCCGATGGGGGTGTCGGGAACCGTACCACCCAGCAGCTTGGTGCGAATCCAGCGGCCCCGCTGGATTGCCTGGCTCTTCTCGTTGTCAGAAAAAGCCAGGAGCCACGCCGGGTGCGTCAACATGCCGGCACGCTTGCCCACAGGGGGCGGCGTCGGCGTGGTCTTCCACTCGGAGGACCACGTGGTGTCCTTTTGAAAACCGTAGTCGGCAAACAAGTAACCGCTGAAACGCCGGACATGATTCGGCACATTCGCCAGCACGTCGGTTCCCATGAAGTAACGGTCTTCGGTCAGCAGCCTTTTCAGGACATCGCGGTCTTCCCGGAGTATCCACCGCACAAACGCATCAGCATCTTCGATGCGGTACACCGCCTGGGATAGCCCCATGGGCCGCGCGTCCTTGAACACATCTGTGGCGCGGGGGTACTCAAAATACTCTTGGAAGAAGCGCAGCAACCGCGGCAGCGCGACATCGTTCGTTCCAAGCAGGCGCTCGACCTCCCGCTCCACGTCTTTGCGCGCGGTGAACCTTCCCTCGGCCACAGCACGCCGCAATGGTTCGTCAGGCGCAAAGTCTGTGAGGGCGTAAGCAACGGCATGCATCAACTCGTGGGGAGCCAGCATGACACGTCCAAGGCCGTCAGGTTCACCCGCGCCGATCTCGTAGCGGTACACCGCATCGGGCTTAAGCAGGACGGCTGCAAGCATTGTCTGCACTGCGAGGGCGCGCGTGCCACGGG
>JBILKV010000172.1:0-9480 GCA_044376515.1 Chthoniobacteraceae bacterium
TTCCTGCGGGTCGGTTCGCAGATTGTAGAGCTCAAGCGGTGCGAACGGACTGTCTTGCAGCAGTTTCCATTCGCCCGAAATCAGGGCCTCAATCGTTTTCCCGCCATACTGCGGTCCACCCTCGCGCCGGACAAAATAGAGTTGGCGGGTGACATCCTCATCCGTTGTTTCGCGGAGGAGGGTTGGGAGAAAACTCCTCGAATCCAAACCCTCCGGAGGACGGACTCCGCCGGCCTCACAAAGGGTCGGGAACAGGTCCATCGTGAGGAGGTTCCTGTCCGAGCGGCTCTCCGGTTGGATTTTGCCCGGCCAACGGGCCACGGCGGGCACCCGCAGGCCGCCCTCGTACATGTGTGTTTTGCCACTACGCCAATGACCGTTGTTGGCTCCCGAGGGCAACAGACCGCCGTTGTCGGAGGTGAAAAACACGAGGGTGTTGCCGGCGAGGTTGTGCCTGTCAAGCGCGTCGAGGACGCGGCCGATCCCGGAGTCCATGTGTTCGATAAGGGCGACAAGTTTTGCGCGCTTTTCGGCCATGCCGGGTTCGCGTTTGCGGACGCGTTCCAGCCAGTCCGACGGAGGTTGCAGCGGGTCGTGCGGAGCGTTATAAGCGAGGTATAGGAAGAAGGGTTGCTGCCCGCGGGCCCGTTCGGCCAAGTAGTCGCACGCCCAGTCGCTGAAAAGGTCCGTGGCATGGCCTTCGGGTGCGATGGTTTCGGCATTGTGCCGCATGAAGTTGTGACCGTGCCGCAGATGGCTCCAGTAGTCGTCCATCATGTCGCCCAGAAAGCCGTGAAACAGGTCGAACCCCCGCTCGTTTGGAGTGTTGGGAGAGGACGTCCCAAGATGCCATTTTCCGATCAAAGCGGAATGGTAACCGTTCTTTTTGAGCAACTTCGGAAGCAGAATCGCACCCGGGGAAAGGTACCCCCAGGAGTTGTCCGGTTCCTCCTCGCGGATGACTCCGGGAACCCCGACCCGGTCCGGATAACACCCGCTTAACAGCGCGGCCCGGGTTGGCGAACAGACACATGAATTGGCCCGGAAGTTGGGGAACCGCATCCCCTCCGCAAACAACCGGTCGACATTCGGGGTGCGGACGTCCGGGGTGCCAGCCGCGGAATAGTCGGCGAAGCCCAGATCGTCAGCCAGAATCACGACCACGTTTGGCCTTTCCACGCACAGGCCGACGGGAACGGCGGTTAGGAATAGGAGAAGAAAAAACAGATGTCGTTTCATGGGTTGAAGGGGTGCCGGGCGGGCCGAGACGTCTCGACAACCGTGAACGGTTTTCAGGTGCCGAAGCAACCGCCGGGAGTTGGGGAGCGACGTGCGACCCCGGTAAGGCGAACATCAAAGATGCGTGGTTGTTTTGGGTCAACTCATGGGCTGAAAATTGAGCGGGCCGTACTCTCCACGACTTTCGTGACACGTCACGGCATTTCTGCGCCAACTCGATTTCCCCTCCCAACCCCCACCCCAACCCCTGTTCCCGCGTGAGACACCATTCCACCCACTGGTCCGCGTTACTTTGCAGCGCGGTGTTACTTCCCATCGGCGCTGTTGCTCCCCTTGAACTCACTGCAGCGGACAATATTGCCTCTAAAACTACCTACAGTAAAGCCTACGGTGAATCCAAAGGCGCTCCCACGGTCGATGCCGCGCGAGAGTTACAGCGCTACCCGGCGGTGTCACCCGGGGACGCAGTGGCAACCTGGCGGGTCAAACCCGGCTTCCGGATCGAACTAGCCGCCAGTGAACCGCAGGTCCGTGATCCGATTGCCGTCTGCTTCGACGAGCGCGGCCGAATGTTTGTCTGCGAGATGATCGACTATTCGGAGCTGCGCGATGTCGACCCGCACCTCGGCCGGGTCTCCATGCTCGAGGACAAGGATGGGGACGGTTACTACGAATCCAGCACCGTCTTCGCGGACGACCTGCCCTGGCCCACCGGTCTTATCTGGGCCAACGGCGGACTCTACGTCGCCGCCACCCCGGACGTCTGGCGTTTCGAGGACCGCGACGGAAACGGCTTTGCGGAGGTCCGCACCAAGGTTTTCACGGGTTTCGGCACCGGTCTTAAACTCCTCAATGTGCAGGGCCTCCTCAACAGCCTCCAGTGGGGACCGGACAACCGTGTCCATTTGCTCGCTGGCGGCGGCAATCGCGGCATGGTCTCCTCTCCCGTTCGCCCCGAACTTCCGGGCCGTGAACTCGGCGGGCAGGACTTCTGGTTTGATCCGCTTACCCACGAGTTCGGTCTCGAGCCCGGAGGCGCCCAGTACGGGATGAGTTTCGACGACTACGGCAGGAAATTTGGCTGCTCCAACTCCGATCACCTGCAGTCCTGGGTGTATACCGACCCGGTTCCGGCGGCCGCAGCGGCTTCCGTGATCCCCATGCCGTCGCCTCGGATGAGCATCGCCAAGGACGGCGGTGCGGCCGAGGTCTTCAGGATCAGTCCCGACGAGCCATGGCGAATCGTGCGGACCCGCTGGCGGGTGGCGGGGACCGTGCCGGGCAGCGTCGAAGGCGGGGGCCGGGTCAGCGGTTATTTCACCGGTGCGACCGGCACAACCATCTACCGGGGCGACGCCTACGGGCCGGATTTCGTCAACAACAGCTTCACCGGTGACGCCGGCGGCCAGCTCGTCCACCGCAAGCGCATTTCCGTCGCGCAGGACGGCGTCACCCTCACCGGCGAACGGCCCGCCGACGAGGCCGGCGTCGAGTTCGCCGCCAGCAGCGACACGTGGGTGCGCGTGGTTAATTTTGCCAACGCTCCCGACGGATGTCTCCACGTGTGCGACATGTACCGCGAGGTCATCGAACACCCTTGGTCCATCCCGGATGAGATTAAGAAACACCTCGATCTCAACAACGGCAACGACCGCGGCCGCGTTTATCGAATCGTCCCCGACAACCCGAATTGGAAGCGGCGCGCCGGTTCCCCGGGACTCGCCGAAGCGGACGCCGCCCAGCTTGTCAAAACGCTCGAGCACCCGAACGGTTGGCACCGCGACACCGCCTCACGCCTGCTCTCCGAAAGAAAACCCGCCGCGGCGGTCGCCCTGCTTGAGGCACTGCTCAAAGACAGCGGAAAACCGGTCGCCAAGCTGCATGCGCTCAGCCTCCTCCGCACAAACAACGTCCTCTCCGAAAGCCATATTCAAGGCGCCCTCGCCGACGCCAGTCCCGCGGTGCGCGAGCGAGCGCTCCTGCTGGCGGGGGACGCCCTACGCAGCTTGACCCCGGCACGCGATACCCTCGCCGCAGTCGCCCGGCTCGCCGCGGATCCGGATGCGCGAGTCCGCTTCCAGTGCGCCCGCACCGCGGTGGCGCTTCTGTCCGCCGAAACGAAAGATTCGCTGGCCGGTGCGCTTCAGACCCTGGCTCGCGCGGATCACGCTCATCCTTGGATTAGCGCGGCCCTGCTCCAGCATCAGGCGGCGGCCGGAGGTTCGAATGTGCTCACCCCTTTGTTGGAGGACCCCGGTTTTGCCGACCGCGCGGCCTCCTTCGTCGCCCGTTTGTTGGAAGTCCGCGCTGCCACCGAGCCTGCCGCGTTTCCGGATCTGCTCCGCATCGCGCTGAATCCCAAGCCGGACGCCGGACGGTTCCGGGCGCTCAGTCAGGGTTTGGCGCACATCGGCGGCAGCCTCGAGGTTGCGGACCGCGGGGGCGTACTTGCGCCAGTTTTCGCGGAGGCTCGCAAGCAACTGTCCTTGCCGGGCCTCGATGCGAAACAGAGGACGGAAGCCCTCGAGCTTTTGTCCGTTGCGCCGCTTGGTGTTGCGATGTCGGCTTTGGAAGGGGCGCTGGCTTCCGGTCAGGGCGACGGACTGGAAGCGGATGCCGTGAAGTTGCTTGCCCCGCGCGCCGGCGCGACGCTTTCCCAGCTTTTGCTTTCGAAATGGGCCGGCGCCGGACCAAAGACGCGAGAGGCGATCCTCACTGCACTTCTGGCCAGACAAGACAGGACGCTCGCGTTGCTGGACGCCTGTGAGCGGGGGACCTTCCAACCCGGGCAGCTAAACCCCGCCCAAGTTCAGGCGCTCCTCTCGAGCAAGGTTGCGGCGGTTGCAGGAAAAGCGCGTTCGGCGCTCGCCTCCGTGCTCCCTCCCTCACGCGAGAGTGTCACGGCAAAATACCAGCCTGCGGCGGGACTCGTTGGAGATGCGGCGCGTGGTGCCACGGTGTACGACCAGCGTTGCCAGACCTGCCACCGAGCCGCGGGGCGCGGCCTGCAGGTCGGCCCCGACTTGGTCACGGTCAAAACCAAGGGCAGGGACGCCCTACTGACCGCCATCCTCGATCCCAACAAGGAGGTGGCTGCCCAGTACATCGTTCACACCGTCACCACCAAGGCAGGAGACGTCTACACCGGAATCATTGCGGAGGACACCGCGCAATCGGTTACGCTGCTACAGGCTGGCGCGCTGTCGCAAAACGTTTCCCGCAGAGACATCAAGGGCTCTAGTTCGGAGGGCAAGAGCATGATGCCCGAGGGCCTCGAGGGCGGTCTGGATGTGCAGGGCCTCGCGGATCTGTTGACTTTCATCGAAGCTCTGCCGTAACCCTCTGCCACCCGCTCCGATGATCATCCGTTTGATTCTTCTGCAGTTGGCGTTGTGCCTGTCGGTCTGCGCTCAGGACACGGCAGTGCGACTTGCCACCTTCGACGTGGACGCCACGCCGCCCCTCGGTGCGCCCATGGCCTACGACCCGGTCAAGAAGCTCGCCGAACTCACCTTACGCTGCCGCGGCGTTGTGCTGCTGGGAGCGGGCGAGCCCATCGTGCTGTGCGCGGTCGATTGGATCGGCATCGCCAACGAAGGACACGACGCCTTCCGCGCCGCGCTTGCGGAGGTTGCGGGCACCACTCCGGCGCGCGTGGCCGTCCACACCCTCCACCAGCACGACGCACCCGGATGCGACTTCACCGCGGAGCGCCTGATCCGCGAGCACGGCATCGAGGGCTACACGCGCTTCGAGGGCACCTTTCACCGACAGGTCATTGCCCGCGCCGCCGACGCGCTCCGCGCCGCCCTCCCCGCCGCAAGGCGTGTCACCCACTGGGGATGGGGTGAGGCCGTTGTCAAGGATGTCGCCAGCAACCGGCGGATCCCGGGCCCGGACGGGCGCATCCGCGCCTCGCGTACCTCCTCCACCAAGGATCCGTCCGTACGCAACGAACCCGAGGGCCTCATCGATCCGGTGCTCACCTCCCTTTCCTTCTGGGAAAAGGACGCGCCCGTCGCCGTACTCACCGCGTACGCCTGCCATCCCCAAAGCTACTACCGTCTTGGAATTCCGCATCCGGATTTTCCCGGGATTGCGCGCTTTATCCGCGGCCAGTCCTTTCCCCACACCCTCCACGTGCACTTCAATGGTGCAGGCGGCAATGTGACGGCCGGAAAATACAACGACGGTGCTTGGGAAAACCGGATGGCCCTCGCCAACCGACTCGCCGAAGGCATGAAACAGGCCCTCGATTCCACGGTCAAAAAACCGCTCCTGCCGGCGGACATCGGCTGGTCTGGCGTGCACGTCAAACTCCCTCTTGCACCGCACCTCGACACCGACGATTTGCTCGCGAAACTCAGAACCTCGCCGGCCAAGGGTTACATCTCCTACGCCGACCAGCTTGCCTGGGTGACGCGCGCCAAGTCCGGCCGTTCGATTGAAGTCACCTGCCTCCGGGTCGGGGACTCCCGGATGTTGCACCTGCCAGGGGAATTATTCGTCGAATACCAACTGGCTGCAAAAGCGATGCGCCCGGACCTTCACGTCACCATGGCCGCCTACGGGGATTACGGTCCCGGCTACATAGGCGTCGAGAAGGCCTACGCCGAGGGCGGGTACGAGACCGGCCCGAACTCTTCAAATGTCGCCCCGAATGCGGAGCCCATTCTTTTGGGAGCCATGAGGGAGCTTCTCAACGCCCCCTAATTGCGGCCGGTTTTTTTCGCTCTCCTTCGCGTTGAGTCGCAGTAATCCGGAGGAACGTGACTGAAAAATTCCGGTTAACTCTGCGCGTCGATACCGGAACCAAAAACGGAAGCGCGCGCGAAGGAGCGGACCCAGTGCGGCCTGCTCCCTTCCCCGGGCGTCCGGTTCGGCCCCACTAGCAGCAACGTGCCGAGACGGACACACATGTCGGCGGCCGCGAAAATGCGGGGATCGGTGCGAACCTGAACTCGCGCGACGATACTCTGTCCGATTTTCCGAGCGCTTGAAGGGGTGTCCCATGCTTTTTGCGAAGCGGGGTGGCTCTGCGGTGCCTGCGTGCGGGGTCTGTGGCGGGCAGTCGACGTTGTGCGAGGCGTGGCGGGGCCTTTTCCCGGCGCTTTTTTAAAAAATGGCTCGCGTCCCTTTCATGCGGGGCGAGTTGTAGTATGTTGAGCAAAGTGACGCGCCTTTTATGAAACTGCGGACGACTCTTCAGATCTTTTACGCCGGTCTCGTGGCCGTGAGTGGCCTGCCTTTGGGAGGCTGTAAAAGGCCGACTCTCCCCAACGCGGCAAAGGCGGTACCGGCCGAAGCGCCGGTGCCGGCACCCGCGCCCGAGCCCGCCGTGGAAGCGCCCCCGCCGGCGCCCAAAATAAAACAGGCTGACACGAAAGGTTCGGTGGTGGCCCTGTGTTACCACCGGTTTGAGGAAAAGCCCAAGGAATCCCTGGCCATCACGCCCGTGGCATTTGAGGCGCAACTACAGACTCTGAAGGACTCCGGATTCACCGTGATTCCGATGCAGGATTTTCTCGCGTGGCGTCGGGGTGAGAAAAGCATTCCCGACAAAAGCTGCCTCATTTCAATCGATGACGGCTACCGCTCCGGCTACGACGTGGCATGGCCGATTTTGAAGAAGTTCGGCTATCCCTTCACGATGTTTATCTACACGGCGTTTGTGAAGGGGGGAGCATTGGCCGGGGGGGCCTCCCTCTCTTGGGCCGAGCTGGCGGAGATGCGTGACGCCGGGGTGGACATCCAAAGCCACACGATCAACCACCAGAGTTTGCGCATCAAAAAGGGTAAGTTTCAAAGCCAGTTCGCCACGTACGAGGACTGGTTGCAGAGCGAAATCGCCGGATCCAAGCATCAGTTGGAGTCGCGCCTTGGCATTTCGGTCGGAGTGTTGGCGTACCCTTACGGGATCCATAGCGAACAAGTGCGGGCCATGGCGCTCGCGGCGGGTTACGAAGCGGCTTTCACCGTCTACGGCCAGCGCCTGACTTATCACAGCCCTGCCGACCAGCTCGGCCGGTATGCCATCGAACACAACAAACCCAAGATCTTTAACGATGCTCTAGCGATGGTCGGAGGAGGAGGAGGGGGCGGGGGCGGTGGGGGCGCGGGGGAATCCAATGCCGCGCCGGTTTCGGGCCAGATTGCCGCGGCGGGCATGCTGACAGTGCCGATGGAGGGCGAGGTGGTGCACGAACTCAAGCCCCCCATCAAAGCTAATTTGGCCGCCATGGGCGAGGTGGAGCCGGGCACGGTTGAGATCCGGGTGAGCGGAGTCGGACCCGTGCCGGTCAAGTATGATCCGGCAACCAAGCTGGCAACGGGCACCCTCTTGCAACCGTTAAAAGACCGCGATGTCACCGTGATTTTGTCCGCGCTCCTGCGCGGGAAGAAAGTCGAGGTGCGTTGGCGCTTCACCTGTGACGCGGTAGGCGGACACGGTGCGCAGGCTGGCGGGCCGGCTGCGGCCGGTGCTGCGGGTCCGTCCGCCACCTCGCGCTAGGGGGGCCGGCCCTCCCTCTTTTGAAGCGGACTGCGTCTGGTTGGAATGGGGAAGATTTGCTATCCGGATGACTTGCCCATTTCGGCGAGACGCGGGGAAATTCTGTCCCTGCTGCGGACGCACCAAGTGTTGGTGGTCGCGGGCGAAACCGGCTCGGGGAAGACGACACAGCTGCCCAAAATGTGCGCGGAAGCGGGGCTTTCGGCACAGGGCCGTATCGGGTGCACGCAGCCTCGGCGCGTGGCCGCATTGAGCGTCTCCCGCCGGGTGGCTGACGAATTGGGAGTGGCCTGGGGAAAGGAGGTGGGCTGCAAGATCCGATTCAAAGACGACACGGGACCCGAGACGCGGATCAAATTCATGACGGACGGCATCCTGCTCGCAGAGATCCAGTCGGATCCTCTGTTGCGAGCCTACTCGGTGTTGATTCTGGACGAGGCGCACGAGCGCTCCCTCAACATTGACTTTCTGCTGGGATATCTCCGCGGGTTGCTTGGGCGACGGCCGGATTTGAAACTCGTGATCACCTCCGCGACCATCGATACCGCCGAGTTTTCCCGTGCCTTTGGCAACGCCCCGGTCGTGGAAGTCTCGGGGCGCTCATGGCCGGTGGAAATCCGCTATCGTCCCTTGGATGGGGAGGCGGCGGACGGGTACGAAACGGTGGGCCACATTGAGGCGTGCCTGCGGGTCACCGAGGAGGTGCTGCTGGAATCCGACGACGGAGATGTCCTCGTTTTTCTACCCACGGAACGGGATATCCGCGAAGCGCGTGAGTGGATGGAGTCAGCTCTCGGTAAGGGGACGGAGGTGCTCCCCCTCTACGGACGCATGCCTGCCACGGAACAGCAGCGCATTTTTACCCCTGGACCGAGGAGGCGGGTGATTCTTGCCACAAACGTCGCGGAAACCTCCCTCACCCTGCCGCGTATCCGCTTCGTGGTGGACGCGGGACTTGCAAGGGTGAGCCGTTACAATCCGCGGACCCGCACCAAGCACTTGCCCGTGGAAGCGATCTCCCAGAGCAGCGCAAACCAGCGCGCCGGGCGCGCCGGTCGGCTCGGCCCGGGCGTGGCGATCCGCCTTTACGCGGAGGAAGACTACGAAAAGCGTCCCCGGTTTGCGCAGCCCGAGCTGCAGAGGGCTAATCTTGCCGAGGTCATTCTGAGGATGAAGGCGTTTGGACTCGGGGAGATCGAAACGTTTCCGTTTTTGACTCCACCGGTCTCAGCCTCGATCCGGGCGGGCTACCGGTTGCTGCATGAACTCGGCGCGCTGGACGAGCTCAACGCCTTGACGGTGCTTGGACGGGAACTGGCCCGGCTTCCGATCGACCCAGTGTTAGGCCGGATGCTGCTAGAGGCCCGCAACGAGGGCGTGCTTCCCGAGGTGCTCGCGATCGCGGCGGGACTGAGCATCCCGGACCCGAGGGAGCGGCCCGACGAGCAGAAGGACGCGGCTCAGGCGGCCCATCAAAAATTTGCGCATCCTCAGTCGGACTTTTTGAGCCTGTTGGAAATCTGGAGGCAGTCCCCCTCGCCCGAAGGACGTGCAGGCAGCAACCTGCTCCGTCGCTTCTGCAAGGTACACTTCCTTTCCTTCACACGGATGCGGGAGTGGCGGGACATTCACAGGCAACTAGAGGAGGTTTTTCCGCAGGAAGGCCGGCACCTGACCGAACCCTTGCGACCGCCCGCTTCAACCGCGTGCCAGGATCCCGCGCCTGTCCC
>JBILKV010000173.1:0-9446 GCA_044376515.1 Chthoniobacteraceae bacterium
TGCCGCGCAGCCCAGGTGGTCGAAGCCGCGCCGAGTCAGCGAGGGGGTGATGATGTGCAAGCCGCTCGTGCTCTCCTCTGGCGAATGGGGACTCCCGGTCAGCCAGTGGGGGAGCCACGGCTGGAGTGTTGGGGACAACAGTCCGGAGCTGCTCGTCTCTACCGACGGGGGCAATACTTGGACACTGCGTGGCAGTTGCAATGTGCCAAAGGATGCGCGTGAAGCCGACGAGCACATGTTCGTCGAACGCAATGACGGCTCCCTCTGGCTGCTCGTCCGCACCCGATACGGTATCGGAGAAAGCGTCTCAACCGACCGCGGCAAAACGTGGCCGGAGCTCAAGCCCTCCGCCATCCAACACCCGACCTCGCGCTTTTTCATCCGCAGGCTTGTTTCGGGAAGCCTGCTGCTCGTCAAACACGGCCCCATCGACACACGCACCGGCCGATCGCACCTCACCGCCTACCTTTCCAATGACGACGGCAAGACCTGGGGCGGCGGATTCCTGCTCGATGAACGCAGCGGTGTGTCCTACCCCGACGGGGATCAGTCGCCCGACGGCCTCATCCGCGTCATCTACGACTACAACCGCACGACCGACCGCAACATCCTCATGGCGACTTTCCGCGAGGAGGACATCGCAGCGGGCAAGGAAGTAAGCGGCGCGGTCAAACTCCGCCAACTCGTAAGCCGGGGCACCGGCGGCCAGCAAAAGCTGAAAACCTCCACTGCGCCTCGCGCCGCCGAGCCGAAGACCAACTCCATCGGCATGAAACTAATGCCCATCCAGCCCGGCACGTTCACCATGGGTCAGGATGGTCCACCCCTGGAGGATTACCTGCGTCAAAAGCGGATCAATCAACTCTACAAGGAGAACGACCGGATCGATTTTGACGAGAAGCCGGCGCATCAAGTCACGATCACGAAGCCTTTATCGATCGGCGTCACCGAGGTCACGGTGGCGCAGTATCGAGAATTTGATCCCGAGTTTCAGAGAAACGCCCCGAAGTCGAAGCCAGCGGACGACGATGCCGTGAGCGGTGTGACGTGGGAGAAGGCGGTCGCGTTTTGCGAGTGGCTCTCGAAGAAGGAGGGCAAGCCCTATCGCCTGCCCACCGAGGCGGAGTGGGAGTATGCCTGCCGTGCTGGCACGAATACTCTGTTCCACACGGGTGACACCCTGCCGGACGGGCACCAGAAATGGTTTGGAGAGGAAAACTTTCGCGGCGTCTATTTTCCGGCTGGCCCCATGCCGCGCGAATATGAATGGCGCATGGTCGGCAAAGCCGGGGCGACTTTGAAGCAGGGACAAATCATCGGCCAGGGAGCGGGCGAAGCGGATTCGAAAGCCGGAGGTACGGGATCCTTGCGCGTGGCAAAAAGGACTCCCAACGCATGGGGCCTTCACGACATGCACGGTAATGTGGCCGAATGGTGCAGCGATTGGTACGGACCCTATGAAAGCGGCGCGCAGACCGATCCGGTAGGAAGAGCCGATGGCGACTGCCGTGTCTTTCGCGGCGGTTTTCATTCCTCGACGCTCCGGTTCCTGCGTTCTGCGAATCGGGGTTCATGGGTGCCGAACTCAGCCAGCCCGCGCATCGGCTTCCGCGTCGTGCAGGGCGAGTTGCCAAAGGGAAAACCGCTGCCCACAGCCACACCGCCGCTGAATGCGGAAAACGTGGCCCAAACAGTTCCAACCATCACACCAGATCCCGTGAATCTGCCGTTCTTCCAAGGTCCAAAGCCATTCGTGCGGGTTCCGGAAGGCGCGGTGGGCCCTGTGTTCATCAGTCAGAACCACAGCCCTTCCATCACGGAGTGCCCGAACGGCGACCTTCTTGCCGTCTGGTTCTCCACCCTTGGGGAGACCGATCTCACCACCTCCAATGCCGGTGCAAGGCTGCGGTTTGGTGCGGAGGAGTGGGAACCCGCCTCACCTTTCTGGGACGCGCAGGACGTGAATGATCACGCGCCGAAGGTCTGGTGGGATGGCGAACAAACCATCTACCATTTTGTCGAAGCCCGGCAGCACGGCGACAATCTCGTGCGTCGGTCGACCGACAACGGCGTCACGTGGAGCAAAGCCGAGGTGCTGCGGTCTCACGGCGAGTCGGCGGGCAACCCCATCCGGACTAGGGAAGGAGTGATCGCAATGCCGTATGACAACTCTTCCCTCGTAGTCAGCCGTGACAACGGGCGGACGTGGCAGTCGCGTGGTCGCGATGTTCGAGGCGGCGAAAATATCCGCCCGGGCAACAGCGGCCCGTGTATCGCGGGCATCCATGCGCCCATCGTAGAACTCGCTGACGGACGCCTCATGGCCTTCGGCCGTCTGTCGCCTGAGCAGCCGGAGCAAAAGCTGTTCAACCTCAAAATGCCAGCCAGCTACTCCAGCGATCTCGGCGAAACGTGGCATTGGGAAACCAGCGAGTTCCCCGTCGTGAGCAACGTGCAAAGGCCC
Organism: Chthoniobacteraceae bacterium; assembly: GCA_044376515.1. Taxonomy (GTDB): domain Bacteria; phylum Verrucomicrobiota; class Verrucomicrobiia; order Chthoniobacterales; family Chthoniobacteraceae; genus Chth-196. The sequence goes on from JBILKV010000173.1 coordinate 2,465, forward strand.
GCCCTGCTGCGGCTCAAGGAAGGCGCCATCGTGCTCTGTTCCTTTACCGACCAGTGGCGGACCCCCTTCAAAAAGCGCCAAGGCATGACCTTCCAAGCCACCACCGGCAATTACACGGGATACGGCCTTTATGCCGCAGTCAGCTACGACGAAGGCAAGACGTGGCCCGACCGCCGACTGCTGGCTCCCGAGGGCAAGGCCAACGCCGACGGTTATGGCTACCTCGCGGCGACCCAGACGCGCGACGGCCGTATCCAGCTCATCACCAGTCAGAACCACTATGTCTTCAACCTCGCCTGGCTCAAAGCCCTGCCGGATGCTCCCGGGAAGTGAGTCACCGCTGAGCCATGAAAACCACTGTCACCCGCCTCGCAGTCCTTTTATTCGCACCGCTGGCGGCACTGCACGCTGCCCAACCGATGCTCAACTCCATCGGCATGACGCTGGTGCCCATCGAACCCGGCGCGTTCACAATGGGCCAGGACGGGCCGCAGACGGACTACAAGATGAGCATTCACCCCGGCGAGTCCGACCGGGCGGACTGGGACGAGAAGCCCACGCACCGGGTCGTCATTTCCAAAGCGTTTCACATCGGAGCCACCGAGGTCACGGTGGAACAGTATCGGCAGTTCGAACCCGCCTATCGCGCAGGGAAGGGGATGCCTGATGAAGCCGCGAGTGGGATCAGTTGGAACAAGGCGGTCGAGTTTTGCGCGTGGCTTTCAAAGAAGGAGGGCAAAACGTACCGCCTGCCGACCGAGGCAGAGTGGGAGTATGCGTGCCGCGCCGGGACGACGACGGTGTTTAATACCGGAGACAAGCTACCGGATGGCTTTCTGCCCTGGTTCACCGGGCACGGTTACCCGGGCATGTTTCCGTGGAGCTTCTATTTCCCTGATAACAAGGGAGCGCCGGAGTATCTGCCCATCGGCGCGAACGGAGCCCATTTGAAACCTGCAGGAGACGGGTTTGTGATTTCCGACGAGGCCGTGGCGCCGGCGAAAAAGAACCAACCCCTCCTGCGGGTGGCACAGCGGCCGCCGAATGCCTGGGGTCTTTATGATATGCACGGGAATCTCTGCGAGTGGTGCAGCGATTGGTATGGGCCGTACGTGCCCGGTGAACAGACCGACCCACAAGGGCGGAGCGACGGAGACTTCCGCGTCTTCCGCGACGGACCGCATTCGATGCTCTCGCGCCTGGTGCGCAGCGCCAACCGCGGGGCGTGGATTCCGGAATCCACCGCGGGCATCTTTGGTTTCCGCGTCGTCTCGGGCGAGCAACCGCAAGGAGCGTTGCTCCCACCAGAGCCGCCGGCAAAGAACGCGCAGCAGGTGAGGCAGGAAGCCGCGAAGATTGTCCTGCCGCCGCTCGACGAGCCGTTTTTCAGCGGTCCGAAGCCTTTCGTGAAAATCCCTGCGGGCTCTGGCGGTCCGCTTTTCTCCAACCACAACCACAGCCCCGGAATCACCGAATGTCCGAATGGCGACCTCCTCGCCACCTGGTTTTCCACGGTATTGGAAGGAGCGACGGAGCTGTGCAATGCCGCGGCCCGGTTGCGATTCGGCCAGGGTGAGTGGGAGGAGGCATCACCCTTCTGGGATGGGCCGGACATCAACGATCACGCGCCCAAACTGTGGTGGGATGGCGACAAGACCATCTATCACATCGCTCGCGGGCATTCGGAGAACATCGTCCGCACCTCCACCGACAACGGAGCCACATGGTCGAAGGCAAAATCGATCTATCCGCAGGGAGAGACGGGCAATGGAATGATCCGGACGCGCAAGGGCGTGCTGATGATGACACAGGACGTGGGCGTGTCCCTCTACACCAGCAGCGACAACGGTGGAAGCTGGAGCTCGGCGGGTGTCCACCATCCCAACGATACGGTTCGTCCGGGCGGAAAAGGCGGCCGACACGCCGGCATCCATGCGCCTGTCGTGGAGCTTGCCGATGGGCGGCTCATGACCATTGGCCGTCCACATCCCGCGTCGCAAGTGGCGGTGTTCGGTGGGAAAGCCCCATGGAGTTTCAGCAGCGATGAAGGCCAAAGCTGGACGTACGTGGAGAGTGAGTTTCCCGCAGTGACCTCCGTCCAGCGGCCCGTGATGATCCGCCTTCGCGAAGGCCCCATCCTGCTGTGCTCGTTTACCGACCAGTGGAGCGAATTCTACAAGGGCAACCGCAAGGGCATGACGTTTAAAAGCAGCGAGGGGCAGTTCACCGGCTACGGTTTGTTTGCCGCTCTTTCCTATGACGAGGGGAAAACCTGGACGGACCGGCGCTTGCTCACCCCCGGAGGTCCCAAGCGTGAGGCGGACACCATGAACAACGGCGCGTTCACCCTGAGCGGCACCATGGCCGAGCCACGAGGCTACCTTTCCATCACCCAGACCCGCGACAGCCGGCTCCAGCTCCTCACAAGCGGGAACCACTACGTCTTCAACCTCGCGTGGCTCAAACAACTGCCGCCCGCACCGAACCAAGAATAGCCAAGAGCCTTTGCCGCACCATGAATGTCCCACTAGGACTCACTCGCCGCCACGCCCTCGCCACGTTCGCCGCCACGCTCGGAGGAGGCTGGGCCACCCCCATCTTCGCGCAGACGCCAAACACTCCAAAGCCCACGCTGCCGGCGACTCCCAAACCCTCGTTTCCAAAACCCACGCTGCACGTCTATCCCGACTACGGCTGGCTGCGCGGGTTCAATTACATCATGCCTTGGGGAGCGCGCATCGAGGACACCTGGTGGTTTTATGACGGCACGAAAATGCGCGAGGACATGGCGCTCGCACGTTCGGTCCACGCCAATGCAATCCGCCTGTGGATCGACTACAGCGTCTGGTATCGTGATCCGGAGAAAGTCACGGCCAGCTTTTTGGATGCGATCGCCGCCATTGCTGAGAACGGCATGAAAGCCATGCCCTGCATCTTCAACCGCTGGGTGGGCGGACGCCACGACTACGGCGGCACGCACACTGAAAACATCCGGCCGAACATGCCGGAGCAAATTGACTACGTCCGTGCTCTCGTCACTCCCCTCGCAGACGACCCGCGCGTCTTCTGCTGGGACCTATGCAACGAGCCACAGGGTGGCGCCGACCCCACCTTCAAGTCCGTGAGCGAGGAACTCAGTCTGCGCGAGTATCGCTGGCTGATGGGCATCGCCGATACGGTGAAGAAATGTGGTGCCCGGCAACCGGTGACCATCGGCACGATGAACGGCACGAACATCGCGTTCTACGCGCCGCTTGTGGACGTGCTCTGCGCCCACCCCTATGCCCGTGACCGCGCGGGCTTGGAGCAACTCATCGCCGGCTATCGCGCGATGATGGCCGAGGAAAGGAAGCCTATGCTGGTGAACGAGTGCGTGCCCGGCAGCGACAAGGACGAAGTGCGCGGGGAAACGCATCGCTACTACTGGGAAAAGCTCAGCGCCGCCGGACTCGGTTGCATGCCATGGAGCATCCGCGAAGGGCGTCACGTCGCCGCACGCCGCGACCGGATGGATGGTAACGGCATCGACAACAAAGGGTACCACCCCACATTCAACGCCGACGGCACCCTGCGCGCCGGCCACGAGTGGATGCACGAGAAACCCACGCTTCGCGCCCCTTGGAACAAGTAACGGCCAGCGGAACAGCCGTAAGCGAAGGCCGACGCGTGCTGCGTTTCCGCGGCGGGATCGCTGCCAGCCTCGATCTTGATCAGCGCACCCGCAGTCACAGCCGCTCGAAGAAATTTTTCCCGCTCACATTCTATAGCTACTCGTCGGTCTGGAGCTTGTCAAAGGGCACGGCTTTGCCCCTGTCGTTGACACCGATCAGCGCACTGAGGCGATAGAGGGGCATATCCAGCGCATCGGTTTGCCAGCGCTTTTGAAGGTCCAGCACAGTGTTCCCGCTTACGCCGCGGTTGAAGCATTCCAGTCTTTTCTGGGCGAAGGCCGCCCCATGCCGGAGGGAAGCCGAGAAGCCAGCAGGAGGAACGCGGTCAGGTGAGAAGGGGGCTGCAGGTGGGAATCCAAAGGCTCCCGAGCTGAAAAGGAAAGCGGACTCTCAAGGAAAGCGAACTCTCAGCGGGTGATCACAAGAAGGATGGCGGAGAGCATGAGCACGGCGCCCGAAAGACGCCATAACAGGACGCGGGGTCCCAGATCCTGCTCGGTATTTTTGAACCAGTGACCCGCAATCCAGACGATTCCGAGACTCAGCAGGCCGCGTGAGGAGTAGATGACGTTCGCCACAGCTGCCTTGCCGTAAACGGCGAGGGTGCCGACGAAGAGGATGGCCTGCCCTCCGAGCAGAAGCGCACCCGGAACGAGCCACTTGAGGGTTTGGCGCGGCAGGGCAAAGAGCGGGGCACGGAATTTTGGGATGAGAGCGCAGGAGAACAAGGCGTTGAACGCGTAAACGACCGGGAGCAACCGACCGGCCCCCCAGTCCGGTCCCCAGCGCTGCACCAAGACGTCAAATATGGCAAACGCTGCTGCGGTCAGACCTGCGGTGAAGGCGGTCACCCCGACATTGCGTGACGCGGTGCTCGCGTGCCTCCGGTTGAGCAGGGCGACGCCTCCGACGCTAAGCAATGCAGCGCACCAACCCCGGGCGTCGACGCGGTCCGCGGTGAAAAAGGGCACGAGCAGGGCGACGCCCACCACCTTGAGACCGAGCACCGGAAGGGCGATGGTCACGTCCCCCTTCTCAAGAGCGACAAACTGTGCAATCAGGCCCGCAAACAAGCAGACGGCGATGCAGAAGGGCTGCCACACCAGTTGCCAGCGCACCGGCGGAGCATCCATCCATAACAGCGCACAAAAGAGGACGGCATTTAACAGGTTGGAGACGAAGGCAGTGCGCCACAGGTCGGTGCCCAGTTCCGCGGAGCGCTTCAGAAAGAGAGCGCTGAAGGTGAAGAGCACCGCAGCAAGAAAGGGCAGAACCAGTATGGCGGTTTGGGCGGGCACGGAGGACTTCAGCGGGGTTTGTAATCCCGCCACACCCACTCAAGCGCCTGCGGTAAGAGCTGCGGACGCGCATTACCCACGCCGTGGCCGGCGTTCAGGCAGTAGACGTACTGGTAGTTGTAACCTTTTTCGCGGAAGACCTTGGCCATCCTGTGGTTGGCTTCCACCCAGTCGTGCATGCCGTCACGCATCACATTTGGATTGAGGTTGTCCCGGTCGCCCACACACATCCATACCCGCAGCGGCTTGGGCGGACTGGAGGGGATGATCGTGCTGTGGTAGCCCCAGGCCCCGTCCGGGGTTCCCGGGTCAAAGGGCCACTGCTGGTTGACGTAGGTTCCCGAAAAGGAAACCACACGGCGGAACAAATCGGGGCGGTACCAGGCCATGGTGAAGGCCGCCGCCGCGCCCGAACTGTTGCCCATGGTTGCGCGGCCCTCTGGATCCTTGGTGATCTTGACGGCACAGTGGTTCTCGACCTGGGGAAAGACCTCCTCCTCAATGAACTCTGCGAACAGCGGGGAGAGCGTGTCGTACTCGCGCCCACGCTCGTGGCCCTGCGCGTCGCCCCCGCCGTTCTGGATCATCACGGCCACGAGGGCTGGGATGCGCTTTTGAGCAATCAGGTTGTCCAGAATGCGGGCGAGGTTTTTGTCGGGCTTGCCCATTCCCGGTCCGTCGTGGGTGACCAGCACCGGGGCGGGCGATTCGGGCTTGTAGCCCGCTGGAATATAGACGGTGATCGCGCGTCTGTAATCGATCTCGTGCGTCTCGACGACGAGCGTCTTGGGGTTGTTTGGATCCACGGTTCCGAAAACCTTTCGGGCAATCCCCGGGTTGAAACGCTTGCAGTCTTTTGAATCGATGACGAACTGTTCCAAACGGCCCTCTGCCACTCCCTCGATCAGCTTGGTCTCGGGGGCGGCCAGATAATCCGGACCCACCAAGTAGTCTCCCGTTTTGCCCAAGGGCGGCACGGCTCCCGGCTTGCCGTCGAGTCGCTCGAACTTTGGGGATCCGGGGGCGTCAAAGGGCCGCGTTGGGGGTTGGGGGCGCGGCGCTGTGGGCGCTGTGGGCGCTGTGGGCGCTGTGGGCGCTGTCGTGGCGGGGGAGGGAGTCTTGGATTCGGAGGTTTGGGCGTGGGCGGCTTGCAACAGGCCCGCGGCCAACAAGGCAAGAAGGGAGGAGTGGGGGTGCTTCACTCCCGCATTCCAGCGACTCAGGCGGCTTCCCGCAAGCCCAAGCCGGCGGGGCGTGTCTGGCTCGGTTTGGGACTCTTTTTGCGAGGGGGGGACGACACCTCAGCTTTATCCGGAGCGTTTCCGCGCGCTGGAGTGGAGTCGGTTCGCTTGGAAAAATGGGGGAGCGTAATCCTCCGGCGTTTCTGGGCAGTTGTCTGAGACATTCCGGCAAGCTGCGTTACTTGCGCCTTGCGAGGTATTCTAAAAGGTCAGCGGCTTCCTGCAGCGTGAGGCTTTGGACGAGGCCCTCTGGCATCGTCGAAACGCCAACCGGTGCGATGGTCAATTGGGCGATGTCAGCGGGAGAAATTTTTTCAGTCACACCGCCCGGCATGCGAAGCGTCAGACCCGAGTTGTCGCGGGAGGCGATGAATCCCGCCTTGATGACGCCACTGGTGAGTGCCACAGAGGCGAGTTGCCACTGGGGTTCGACGAGTTTCGACGGCCAGAGAATTTGCTCGAGCAGTGCGCTCCGGTTCCACTTTGTGGCGATATGGCTTAGGTCCGGGCCAAAGTCTGTGCCCGTATTGCCTGCGCGGTGGCAGGCCCCGCAGACGCTTGTAAACACCGCGTTACCACGCGCGGGGTCCCCAAGTTGTGCAAGAAGGACAGCGGGTTGAAGGTCCGGCCCAAGGACCCGTCGCCGTTGCGACTCGGGCAGGAACCGTTCGAACAAATCCCGGCGGATGGGTTCCGTTTGTGCGCTACCGCGGGCGATTGCCTCCTCACGGAGTTGGCCTTCGAGCTTGCCGTCCAGAAGCGCAAGCAGGAG
>JBILKV010000174.1:0-9434 GCA_044376515.1 Chthoniobacteraceae bacterium
GGCGCTCGCAGGCAACCGGACCCGTCGTGGGCAACCGCTCCCACAAGCGTTTTGGCTGATTACAGTCCTGGCTGGTGCGGAGCCAGCGTTGTTCACGCTTTCGCGGTGCGCCAGCCCGAGGTGGACGTCGCTGTCGAGCGGTCGGAGGCCGTGGAGCGCCTTGGACCCGCTCACGCCTCCCTACGGGCCGAACTCGGCCTTGGTCGGCACGTCTTCTGTGTCGCCGAGCAGGTCCACGGGGCCGATGTCGCGGTGGTTGAGAATAGCGGCCCCAGTTTTTTCCCCTCGGTGGACAGCCTCGTGACGGCCAGCGAAGGGGTGTGCCTCGGTATTTACACGGCCGATTGTTGCGCGGTTTTTTTGGTGGATCCGGTGCGGCGCGTGCTTGCTCTTGCCCATGCGGGCGCCAAGGGAACGCGCCTTGGAGTCGTTTTGGAGACGGTGCGTTGTCTGAGGGAGCGCTTCGGGTGCCAGCCTGCAAGCTTAAGGGCCTTGCTGAGTCCTTGTATTCGTCCGCCGCTTTACGAGTGGGATTTTGCCGGAGAAATCCGTCGGCAACTCGCTGGCGCCGGGGTGGAATCCATCGTGGATTCCAACCGCTGCACGGGGGCGGAGACCGGACGCTACTACTCCTACCGCGTTGAGAGGGGCAGGACGGGGCGGATGTTGGCTCTGCTGGCTCTGGTATAGGACGGCAGTGAGTACGAGCGGTTTGGTTCCGGGGCGCTGCTCTCAATGGCCGGAGGGGTGTGGTGTTAAAAAGCGAATCCGAAGGACAAGTGGGCGGCCCCCCAGCTCTCCGTCGGGGTTGGATTGGGGTTGATCCCGACATCCAGCCGGATCGGACCGACCGGAAGTGCGTAGCGCACGCCAAGTCCCACCGCCTTGCGAAAGCTCTCGGTTGGGATGTCGCCCCCCTTGGGTGAGAGGCTGCCCGCGTCAAAAAACAAAGCACCGCGCAAACGGTTCCACAGGGGAAAGTCCGCCTCCGCATTCAAAAGGGAGTAGGCGGAGCCTCCTTGCGGAAAGGATTGGCTCGGGGCAATCCCGAGCCTTCGCTCTCGGAAACTGCGGACGGTTCCGGGTCCGCCAAGAAAATAGCGTTCGTCGATCGGCACCGCGCTCTGAAGAGGGAGGAATCCAAAGCGCGCGCTCGTGGCAAACCGGATGCGGCCGGGGAGGGGATGATGCCAGGTCAGCCTTCCGGAGGTCCGCGTGAAGGTGGCGCCGTTGCTCAAAGTAGTGGTGTCCCCCAAAAAGGCGCCGATCCATCCGGTGGTTGGATCCAAGACGCTGTCTCGCTTGTCCCAGATGGCGGAGATGCCCAGCGTAGCGGTCTGATAACTGGTGGTGCCCAGAAGCTCCTTGGGCAGATTTGCCGAGGTGATCTCGGTGGAACGGATCTGCCCGAAGGTCGCCAACTGGAATGGCGGAAGCAGCCTCCGGGAAAGTTCGCCGCGGACCCCCGCCTCCCGTTTGGTGTAACCCAGTTCCATCCGGCCGCGGATAAAGGCACGCGAAACAAACTCCGTGCGGGTCTCGAAGAGCCAAGGGTCGGAGAGCGTCGCCTCCAAGGCGAGCGCCCGTTGGGAGAAGGCAAGTTCCAAGCCGGCCGGGAGTGCGCGCCCCAGAAGGTTGCGGTCGGCAACGCGGACCCCCCCGAGAAAGCCTTCGTAGTTGCCAAACCCAAGGGAAAAGCCGACCTCTCTGGCCTTGGCCTCCGCCGCCTCGATTTCAAGGCGGAGGGTCCGGTCCGTCTGAGGCAGCGGCGTGATGCGCAGGGATTCAAAGATGCCCGCGGCCATGAGTTCGCTCTGCTTGAGGGCGAGCTTGTCCGGGTGATACTTGCGGCCCAAGAGGGCTTCGAATCTGCCTTGAAGCCAGGCCAGCTTCGTCCGCACCAAACCGCGGGCATCCACCGCGCCGAAGGTGAACACCGGCCCCGGATGGACCACCACCGTCAGGGGAATGGCACCATCGGGCGCCGCTGTGGCTGGGTCGCCCTCCACATTGACCTCCGCTTCAAAGTAACCGCGTTCCGCGTAAAATTGCAGCAGTGCGCTTTGAACGGCCACCTGCCGCGCGGGGGTGTATGGGAGAGCCAGCAGGGTGGAGAGTGCCCCTCGCAGATTGGCCTCTGTGTAGCCGAGGTCCCCTTTGAAGCGAACAGCGCCAAAGCGGTAACGCATTCCCTCCTCGATGGAAACAAGCACATCCGCGGCGGTTTCCTCCGAGGAAAGACGGACGGATGGTCCGGCTACCGCCGCATCGAGAAAACCTTCGTTCTGATACAGGTCAACGATGCGATTGGTCCCCGTGCGGAGATCGTCGAGAACAAAGGGCAGATGGGACTCGCCCAGCTTCAAGCGTTCGGCTGTCACGCTGCTCAGGAGCGAGATCAGCTTGGCCGAGGAAATGCTTCTGTTGCCCGATACGCCGCAGGAGTGCAGTTGGACGAGTGCCCCTTCTTTGATTTCAAGGAACAACTCCTCCCTGTGAATCTCCCAACCCACCTCGGCGGAGGCGTATCCGTTCTGGTGATAAAAGGCGGCGGCGTAGTAGGCTGCGTCGTCCGCGTTTGGTCGGGTGAGTCCCTCGGTACGGATTTGTTCGATCTGCTCGCCAATGGCGTCCCTCAGACGGCGTTCCGAAAAAATGGTGTTTCCCATGAACCGAATTCGGATGGTTTCGCCAACGGCTTTTTGGGCGGTTTCCGCCTGGGTCTTCCTCCACGGGGCCCACCAGGATCCATCAGCCGGAGTCGCCACAACCGCAGCGCAAACCGCCAGCAAGGAAAACCGTTTGATAAGGCGCAACGGCGGGTGAAACGGACGCATCTTAATGAAACCGGAACAGGTACCTGACCCTTGCGGCAAAGTCACCCCCTGGACGCAGCTCGCCGATCATAAAGATGTCGTCCATCAGGCGGTAGGTCAGGCGCGTTTCCTGTTGTCCGGAGCGGTTGTTAATCGCTCCAAGATCCAGGCTGAATCGGCGCAGTGCTGAGAAACGCTCTCGGTCTCCAGGGGTAAGCATCTTGTCGGAAAATTCTTGGAAAAGCACCGCCGCCGCCCGGTTCGCCAGGGTTTGCGACCGCTCGCTCGAGTCGCCCGGAAGGGCTCCAGTGGCGATGAGGGTGAGCAGGGCGGGCTCCGGTTCGGGCGGCTCGCTGCTGGCAGTGATGTGGGGGGTGCTTGCGGGTCCGTAGAGATAGAGGCGGATCCGGTGGTTGCGAACCTCGGTCTCGGCGCTGCAGTCAACGTGCGGCTGGAAAGGTTGATCCCGTGTGTACCAGATCCGGCCGCGGGACAACTCGATACGCGCAAAAGGCAGCGAGGCAATCAAGTCGGTTGATCGGTAGGCGCCGTGGAGCGTAGGGGTCGCACCGGTGCCTTCGAGCCGTAGTTCGGCATCTGCGCTGCCGCGCAGACGGTTGCCCCGGAGTTGGATGCGGTCGTTCTGGGCGGTACGCATCTCCACGTTGAAGCGCCAGTCCGAAAAGGGGGCCTTGCGGAAAATAAACCAGGGCTTCCCAACGGTGCGCGTTTCACGGGGAATTTCCATGCGCAGCACATTGAGCGGCAGCACCTCGATGTCACGCTGAACGCGGCTTTTGGTAGGGGACACTGCGCCGCTGATCTCGGCATGTTTGAGGGGGCCCTTGAGGTGCAACTCGCCGTTGAGACGCAGTGAGAGCTTGGCGTTCCTTACCACCAGCACCTCATGCGCTTTCGCCGTGAAATTCAACAGAGGGTCGCCGGGCATCGCAAGGGAGGCTGTTCCGTGGATTTCCAAATTTCCTCCACCAAGGTCGGCCTTCAGGCGATTAAGACGGATTTCTTTTTCTGAAAAGCCCGCCGACAAGCTCAGGTCTCCGATGGCCGGAAGGCGGTCGCTGGAAAAGTGGAGGAGGGGGCAGTCCACGCGGAGTTCCCCCAGCCAGGTTGGCTTGCGTGGCGTCCCTTTGAGTGCCAGTTCGATGGTGGCGGAACCGCTGGTTTTGCGCAGCCCGGGCAACAGGCTGGTCAGGGGGGAGAGGTTCAGGTTTTTCGCATGGAGACTCCCCTCCAGAGGCAGGTCCCCGAATGAGACTTCTCCAGAAAAAAGGGCCGCGAGCGGCATTGGCAGGCTTACCCCAAAAAGGATGGGGGATTGCAGGGGGGTTGCTGCAGTCGCATGGGCCGAAAGCGTTCCCTTACCGTAACGCCCCTCGAGGGTGATGCTGGAGCTTCCGGACGGGGCGGTATCCGCAGGTCGTACACCCGCAGCGTTGCAGCGGAGAATTGCCGTGGGATCTGCAGGTGTTCCCCCGAGGTGCAGGGCGAGTTGCACGGTTCCGCGGAGGGGGGACGGGGTCCCGTTGACCGAGAGCAGCGTGTGAAGATCTAATTTGTCCGCGCGCAGTTGGCCGGAAATTTCAGTGTCTTCCACCCAGTGCAATCCGCGCTGGTCAAACGCAAGCGGGAGGATGAACTCCCCGTTGAGAGCGGGGTGCCCCCCCTGCTCGAGGGTGATCTTGCCGCATCGGAGGGCACCGGGTTTCCAGTCGATTTCCGCCGAAAATTTGGTGCTTTTGGTGCTGACCCGGAACGGCGCAACTTCAATCACCCCTGAGGAGTGGCGTCCGCTGCATTCGAGCATCTCCAGCCTCGATTGATCCCACTGAGCTTGTTTCAAAAGGAGGTTCCATTGTCCGGCGCGGGTTTGTCCTCCAAAAAAGCCCCCCCCTTCCCACTTCGCCTGAAGCGAACCGCTTATCCTGTTTTTCGTGACGCCGAGTTGCTCTAGCAGCGGTGAAAAGCGGCCCAAATTCGGCAGGCTTACCTCAACTCGGAGCGTTGAACCATCCCGGGGGGGGAGGTCGATCGCGCCTGAAGCGCGGATCCACTCGGGTTCGCTCCAACCTATTGCACCGTTGGTCAACTCGATCCGGTCGTCCCGGAGTGCGGCCGTCGCCTGCAATGCTCCCAAGGCAAAAGAACCCCATGAGAGGCTTTTTCCCGAAGCGCTCAACCGACCGAGCATCGTACCGTTTTCCTCGGTCCCGCTCCACGCCGCCTCGAGCGATCCCCTGAGGGAGTGGCCCTTGAAGCTCACCTTGGCCGCGGCCAGGTCTCCAGCCATGAGACGGAGCGAACCACTCGGACGCGGGCTTCCGGATGAGAGCGGAACCATGACCTCACCCGCCAATGTATTGAGCGGGTCCTTCAGCACAATGTTCCAAAACCGAGCGTTGCCGCCGTCGATCGTCAGGGCGAAAGCTCCCTCTTCGAACGCGGCGAGTAACGTTGGGGTGGCGTACCGGGGTTGTGTGACCGACACCACGGCATTACCGGCAAAGTTTTTCATGGTTCCCATGGCCGCTAGGGGCGCGGAAATGGACGCATCCATCCGGCACTGTTTCGTGCCAAAGGCACCCGCCGTGATTTCCTCTCCCTCGGCATGAATCTCAGTCTGTGCGACTCCGTTGGAGATTTTTAGAACAACGTGCCCTTTCAATCCGCCCGCGATCCGTCCGGTTGCTTCCGGTTGGTTCCATTCGCCGAGGTTTCGGCTTTCCAAGTCCAGTTCTACGACAGCCGTCAGTTTGGTGGGTTGCGCGAGGGATTCAGGAAGAATGATTTTCCCGGCGCCTGAAAGGCGTGATTCGGCAGACTGTCCTTCAATTGAGCTTAAGGAAACCACCCCTTCCCGCAGGAGACCGGAGCAGGCGAGTGACGCTTTTGAGCCATTCCAGAGTGTCCGTTCGCAATCGAGGCGGACCTCACCCTGCCACGACTTGGCCTGCTTCGGGTTCCCTCCAACATCCATGCGCATGGTCACCAAGTTGGGCAGGTTGTCCGCAGTTTTTCCGATCCACTTTTTCAGTAAAACAGCGTTGATCCGCCCCGCCTCCACACGAACCCGCCAGTGCATCCGCCCAGCCTCGATCCGTGCGAACACCGGGCCGTCTCCACAAGCCCCCTCCACCTCCAGAATGGACATACCACGCGCACTGTCCGAAGCGTCGAGTTGTACCCGGGTCAAAACGAGGGAGGAGCCCAAGCTCAGCCCTTTGAGCGTGAACTTCCGGTTGTCAAAGGAGGTCGACGCCCTGAGCGAAACCGGAGCTGCGTCGGGCCCGAGTCTGAGGGACTGGATTTCCATGAGGCCGGCCTCCCCGGACTTTGCACTCAGGCTGAACCCCCGGATGACAACCCCGGGTGTTTCCCTTCCTGACACGATGTCGATTTTCGACAGGTGGAGGCTTTGGGTCCGGAAGAGCGGACAGTTTGTCAACAGGCCGATCCACTTGCTCAAGGCTTCCTGGGTGAAAGGCGCACCGCTATTGTTTTCGTCGCGACGCGCCAACCGGAGTTCGGCATCGCTGAGCACCAGTCCGGCCAGTCCGCGTTCGGCGCCGGGAAAGAGCAGATTGGCCGGATTGTAGTGAATGCTGGCTTTGCGCGCCCGCAACCGTTCCACCGGGCTTTGCGAGTTTGGACGCGCCTCCAGCAGCACATCCTCGAGGACACATTCTGTGAGCATGTTTCCCGTGATTCGCGCACTGAGATCCAACCCCTGTCGCGCCGCGAAAATCCGCAGAATTTGTCCAAGGGCTGATCTCAAGAGAGGCTGGTGTAGCAGCACCCCGAGCAGCAGGAGGATAAGCAGCCCAGCCTTCAGCGGGGGGATCCGCCACAGAGACGAGGGTCCCTTTCCGGAGGAGGGGACTTCTGCAAGGGCCATGGGGAGCAACTTAGGCGTGTGTCGGGGGCGGGGCAAGCGGAGGCGATCATCCGGGAGGGTCCGGTGCGCGGGTCGGGGCGACCCATTCGGGGGTGCGGATGGCTTTTGCCTTTTGGGCGGTCCGGCTTTGCCCTAGCTCTTTCTGGTATGTGGAAAGGCCGTTTTCAGCAGCAAACCGCTGCACTCCTGCAATCCTACTCTGAATCGATTTCCTTCGACTGGCGGCTGTGGCGTCACGACATAGAGGGGTCCGTCGCCCATTCCGCGGCATTAGAGAAAGCGGGCCTGCTCTCCGCCGGGGAGCGGCAGGCCATCGTCGAGGGATTGCGCCAAATCGGTGAGGAGATTGAGGCCGGCCGCTTCGAGTTCCGGCGCGAACTCGAGGACATTCACATGAACATTGAAGCGGAGTTGACACGGCGCATCGGGGAGGCCGGAGCCAAACTCCACACCGGACGCAGCCGCAACGATCAGGTGGCCACCGACATCCGGCTCTACCTCCGCTCGGAATGCGATGCGTTGGACCTCCTCCTGCATGAGCTTCAACTGGCCTTGGTCGAGCTTGGCGACCGTTATCGCGAGGTGCTTATCCCGGGCTATACCCACCTCCAGCGCGCACAGCCGGTGTATTTTGCGCACCATCTACTTGCGTACGTGGAAATGCTCCAGAGGGACCGCGACCGCATCGCCGACTGCCGCAAGCGCATGAACGTTCTCCCGCTGGGCTCGGGCGCAATCGCCGGGTCCACCATTCTTCTCGACCGCCAGTTGGTTGCCGACCTGCTCGGGTTTCCCGCCCTGAGTCGTAATTCTATGGATGCCGTCAGCGACCGGGACTTTGCCGTCGAGCTGCTCTCCGCGCTCGCATTGGTTGCGATGCACCTGTCCAGACTGAGCGAGGATGTGATCCTGTGGGCTTCCAGCGAGTTTCACTTCATGACTCTTTCTGACGCATTCACTACCGGATCGTCGCTGATGCCTCAGAAAAAAAATCCTGACGTTGCCGAGTTGACCCGCGGCAAGACGGGCCGGGTCTATGGAAACCTGCTCTCGCTTCTGACTCTGATGAAAGGGCTCCCGATGACCTACAACCGGGACATGCAGGAGGACAAGGAGGCCATCTTCGACTCCGTCGACACCGTCAAGGCCGCCCTCGGCGTCTTCGCTCCGATGCTGCGCGAGGCCACCCTCGACCTCCCCAATTGCGCGGAGGCCGTCGCCGACGCCAACCTTCTGGCGACGGACCTCGCTGATTACCTTGTCAACCACGGGGTGCCCTTCCGCAAGGCGCATGAAGTCGTGGGGCGAGCTGTGGCCCGCTGTGGCGAACTCGGGTGCGGCCTGCGCGAACTGGAGTTGGCTGAATACCAAGCGCTCAGTCCGGTATTCGGTCCGGATGTACACGGCATTTTGGAGGTGTGTCGCTCGATGAATGCCCGCCAGGCGGTGGGAGCACCTTCCCCGGCGAACGTTGCGGCCGAACTCGAACGGTGGAAGGTGTTGTTGGGTTGATATTGCCGCCCGATGTCTTTCCACGACGCATTCCCCGACAAGGACGGCTGGAGTACCCACAGGCGTGAATCGCTGTTTGCGAACCCCTATCTCGAAATCCAAAAGGTCCAGGTTTCCACCCCCACCCGCTCCGAGCCGTTCGAGTGGACCGTCTGCCACCGCAAAATAGGAGTCGTGATCGCCCCTCAAACCCAAGAGGGTGGGTTTGTGCTGATCCGGCAGGAACGGGTGCCGATCCGGCGGACCATCTGGGAGTTTCCCGCAGGTCAGATTGACGAGGCCACTGGCCACAACTGGGAAGCCATCGTCGCAACCGGCCTCCGCGAGTTGCGCGAGGAAACCGGTTACGAACTGGCTTCCGGCGGTTCGGTCGCCCCGATGCATCACTACGTCAGCAGCCCGGGCTTCACGGACGAACACTGCCACCAACTCTGGGTGCGCGGGGTGGTGCACGTCACCAGCGAGCTGGAGCTGGATCCCAACGAGTGCATCACGGAGGTGGGGGTGTTTACTCCGCAGCAGCTCCGCACCATGGTCGCAGAGGGGCTCATTTGCGACGCCAACACGCTAAGCTGTCTGGCCCGCCTCGCGGCGCTCTCCCCCCTGTGGTCCTAGGTGCAACTCGCGCCCCCAGCGTCCCCCGCCGGAGCGCTACCGCCTGCCGATGAAGCGTTCAAACTCGCCCCCGAGCAGGGCGTGGACATCCCGCTCAATTTCGGGCCGCGTCACGTTCCAACCGGTATCGGCGAGGTCGGAGTACTTCTCGGAGAGCACCTTTGCGAGAATGGGGCGGGAATGGTTCCATTTGTACCCCAGTTGATCCATCACCCGGCAGTCACTGTGTTGGGGGGTCACCCCAAGTCCTAGCAGTTCAATCCGCATCCGGGTGATCTCCTCAATCAGGGAGGGATTGTTCAAAAACCACCAACAACCGAAAATGTGGAGGTTTTGGAACTTCCGGGCGGCGACACACAGGGCGTGTTGGTTTTCCCGCGCCAGCATGGTGCAGACAAACTTGTTCTCCGGAAAGGAAGCGCAAATGGCCTCCACTGAGGGGACATCGGCCGGAGCGAGGCTGTCTCCCGCCATCTTGAGCGCAGGGTTCACTCCCCGGCGGACTCCGATCATCATCGCAAAGGCCTGGCCGTTCTCTCTGGCCGCGGGCAGGACCCCCTCGGTCAGCAGCCGGTTGG
>JBILKV010000343.1:0-2905 GCA_044376515.1 Chthoniobacteraceae bacterium
CCGGATGCGGCTGGATGCGGGCGGAATTGCCAAGGGTTACGCCATGGAGCAGGCGCTCGAGGTGCTTCGCTCCGGCGGGTTTGCACGGGCCATGGTGGCCGGCGGCGGCGACATCGCTTTGGGCGAACCGCCGCCGGGCGAACCGGGGTGGCGCATCGAGGTGAGCGCCCTCGACGCGGGCGGCGCGCCGGCACCGCGTTTTCTGCGGTTGTCCAACTGCTCGGTGGCCACCAGCGGCGACCTTTACCAGCGCCTCGAGATCGACGGCAAACGCTACTCGCACATCGTGGATCCGCGGACGGGGATCGGCCTGACCGACCACAGTCTTGTCACCGTGGTGGCCCGCCGGGGCATCGAGGCGGACGCTCTCTCCAAGGTGCTGGCGGTGCTTGGACCGTTGGAGGGATTGCCGATTGTCGAGGGATTTCCAGACGTCGCCGCGTATGTGGTGCGCGCTCCGGAGGGGCAGGTGGAGGAACACTTCAGCGCTCGCTGGAAATTGCTTGAGCCCAGATAACTGCGAAAACAACCATCAGACCGCGCCCTTCCTCCACCCGCAAGTCTCACCCCTCTGCACCTTGAAAGCACAATTGCCCAACCATCCCACCCGTCTGTATTTCATTCGCCATGGCGAGGTAGAGGAGCGGTACCACCGGATTTTTGGCGGCTCGCGGATCGACATGGCGCTCTCATCCCTGGGGCACCAGCACGCCCGGGCCTTGGCAGACTGGTTCGGGGAAAGCCCTGTGGATGCGGTGTACATGAGTCCGATGCAGCGGGTCCGCCAGACGGCCATACCGCTTCTGGAAGCCAAGCGCCTGCAACCGGTCGTGCTTGAGGATTTGCGGGAAGTTGATTTCGGAGACTGGACCGGGTACGGGTGGCAGGACATTCAAGCGAGGTTCGGGGTGGTGGCTTACGACTGGCTGGAGACGCTCGAAAACGGTGGCATCCCGAATGGGGAAACGGCGGCGTGTCTCAAAGCCCGGGTGCGTCCTTGTTTGCAGCGGGTGGTGGAAGAGAACCCGCACCGAAGCGTTGCGGTGGTCTGCCACGGCGGCATCGTGCGGGTTATGCTGGCACTTCTCTTGGAGATGCCCCTGTCTCACATGGCACACTTCAACATCGATTATGGGAGCGTGACGCTGGTTGAACTCCAGCCCGGAAAGAAGCACGCCCTCGAAGTGGAACTGCTGAACTTTTGTCCGCTGACCGACCGCGCAGGCGCCCGCCTGGCCACCGCAGAACGCGGCCCCACCGTGATAGCGCCGCAGAGGTGACACGTGGTCAGGTGCGAGTCGCGGGAACGGTTATGGTTCATCCTGAGATGGCCTGGACGGACCGGATGGGTGAAGATGATGGAGAGAGTAGGGCGGGGCGTTCAGAGCTTCCGAGTGCCTAAGAAAGAAAAGCTCCTTGGGACAGAGACGACTCGTCCGCGGTTGGCTCCTCAGACAACAGCGAAACGGCTGGGCAAAGCGGGGAGGTACCCGGATCGAGAGCCGATTGAGGGAGACTGGACCCGCCGCGAAATGCGGTTCAGGGGATCGGGCGGAGGACGCGGACTTTGTGGGCTTCGCTGTCCCCGATGAAGACGGAGCCGTCCGCGTCTACAAAAATGCCGTGGAGCCTCGCCATCGGGCAATGGAGCGGGTCGCCGTCGGGGCCGTCGCCCTTTTCTCCGGTTCCGGCAACCAGTTCGAGGTTGCCGGAAGCTCTGTCAATTTTGCGCACCGAATGGCTTTCAGTGTCGGCCAACCAGGCGTTGCCCGCCTTGTCGATGGCGATGCCCTTTGGGCCTTTGAGGGTGGCGGCCTTCGCGGGGCCGCCGTTGCCCGTGAAGCCGCTCGCGCCGGTGCCGGCGACGTGGTGGATGCGGCCGGCAGTCACGTCAAATTTGAAGACTTGGTTACCCTCGCGTGTGGCCAGCCAGAGGTTACCCTCGGCGTCGAAATCCAAGGACCGCGGGCCCTTGAGGGGCGTTCCGGCAACGGGAGAACCGTCGGGCGTGGGTCCGGGCGCGCCGGTGCCGGCGAAGGTGGAAATCTGCATGGTCTTGAGGTCGACCTTGCGGATGACATGGTTGCCGATGTCGCAGATGTAGAGATGGCCGTCGGGGCCGAACTGGATGCTGTGGGGTTGTTTGAGTTGTGCGTTTTTGGCTGGGCCGCCGTCGCCCGAGTAGCCCGGGGTGCCCGTTCCGGCGATGGTCGTGATCACGCGGGTCTTGGCGTCGATCCGGCGCACGGCGTGGTTGGACATGTCCACGACGTAAAGATGACCTTCGCGGTCGAAGCGGATCTCGTGCGGCAGGTTGAAGGTGGCTTCCAAAGCGGGGCCGCCGTCGCCGGAGTAACCCTTTTTTCCGGAGCCTGCGAACGTCGAGATCGTGCCGTCGGTTGCGACCCGCCGGATCCGCTGGCCGGTGTATTCGCAAAACCAGATGGCGCCATCGGGGCCGCGGACCACGCCGAAGGGATTGTCGATCTGGGCCTCGGTCGCCCGCCCACCGTCGCCATTGAATCCCTGTTTGCCGTTGCCGGCAAAAGTCTCAATTCGCCAACCGGCCGCGCAGAGAGGAGAGGTCGGGCTGATGAGAAACAGGACGAGTCCGGACAGCAGGGAGGCAAAGAGGGGGCGTTTCATCGGCCCTCACGATGACAAGGCCCCTCCCGAAGGGGAAACGATTTTACCGGTGCCATGCGCGCTCGGTCCGTGGGCTTTTTGGGGCGCCCCCAAGACGCTCTCGAGTCGGTAGAGGTGTGAGCTGAGTCCTGAAGAGTGGATAAATTTGCGTCGCCCCCTCTGGGAAGTAGGCCGTGGGGCCACTGATTCACTGGAACTTGCCAAACGGGATCCCGAAGCAAAGGGGGTGATTAAAAAGTGGAAAATTCAGGCAGGAGGC
>JBILKV010000344.1:0-2904 GCA_044376515.1 Chthoniobacteraceae bacterium
GTCGACACGCGCCTCGCGTCCGTAAAAAAAGACGGTCCGCGTATCGTGGAACTCGTCATGGAGAACGGCGACGTGTTCCGCGCAGGGGTGTTTCTCGACACCACCTATGAGGGAGATCTGATGGCGAAGGCGGGAGTGGGCTACACCCTCCTTCGCGAGGGCAATGCAAAGTATGGCGAAAGCTACAACGGCATCCACTACACCGCGATTTTCAAGCCGCGAACCGACCATCTGGTTCCCGGGGAAAACGGGCGGGTGAAGACCGGCCAAGGGATATGGGACCGTGATTTCCCCCTCGATCCCTATGTGGTGAAGGGAGATCCGTCCAGCGGTCTGCTGCCCCTGATCAACGAGGGAGAACCCGGAAACCAGGGAGATCCGGCACCTGGAGTCCAGGCCTACTGCTTCCGCCTGTGCCTGAGCACGGCGGCAGACCGGCTCCCCATCGCCCCCCCGCCGAACTACGACGCAAAGCAGTACGAGATCGTCGCGCGCTTCATCGAGGCATGCGTGGCGCATGGCGACGACATGGATCTGCGCTGGTTTTCAAAGCACGATGAAGTGCCCAATCAAAAGTGGGACTTCAACACGGCGACCTTTGGCGGAAACCTCCCCGGCGCAAGCCACGAATGGCCCGAAGCAACCTACGCACGACGCGTTGAGATTGCGAAAAAACACGAAGCCTATCACCGGGGGCTTTTGCATTTCCTCGCCACGGATCCCCGGGTGCCAATGAAAGTGCGCGACGACATGAGCCGCTTCGGGCTGCCACGGGACGAATTCACCGACAACGGTGGCTGGCCGCATCAGCTCTACATCCGCGAGGCGCGGCGCATGGTCAGCGACCTGGTGCTCACCGAGCACCACACGCACGGCAAAAAAATCGCACCGAACTCCGTCGGTTTGGGGTCCTATGGCACCGACACCCACGAGGTCCGGCGCATTGTCAAAGACGGTGTCGTGGCGCGCGAAGGCAAGACCGCCGGCGGGCGCGGCGGATTCGGGCCGTATCAAATCGGCTACGGGGCGATCGTGCCAAAGGCGAGTGAGTGCGAAAACCTGTTTGTGACATTTGCGCTGTCTGCGAGCCATACCGCATTCAGCAGCATCCGGATGGAACCCGTGTTCATGGCCGTAAGCCAGTCCGCGGCGACAGCGGCTTGTCAGGCCATCGACGACGGTAAAGCCGTGCAGAACGTGGATTACGAACGGCTCGAGCGCCGTCTTATCGCCGATAAACAAGTTCTCAGCTGGCCGCCAAAGTAGGCTCCATCCCGCCCCTCTTTAAAACCATGAAACATCTCCCCAGATCCCTCACGGCGCTCCTGTGCGTCTTCTGGGGAGATCTCCAAGCGGCAGCGCCTCCCCTCGTCGATCTCTCCGGGGACACCGCCCGGCAGGTCATCGTCGCTCAGGGCACCAAGGCCGAGCGCGTCACGCAGTCGGGAGCAGGATTTCCCCCTACGACAAGGGCCGCGACCGGGCCGGTGAAAATTCCACCACCGATGCTCTTAAAGAGGGCTGCCGAGCCCGCGGACGTGAGAGGCAAGTCCTATGACCTTGTGGTCATTGGCGGCACGCCGGGCGGTATTGCGTGCGCGGTACGGGCGGCGCGCGAAGGTTTGAGCGTGCTTTTGGTGAATCACACCATGCACCTCGGGGGCTTTATCACCAGCGGTGCCGGAGGATGGGAGGCCCCTTGGGATGGCTTCCGCTCGCCGATTTATGCCGAGATGCTCAGCGGCGCGCAGCAGCATTACGCCGCGGTGTACGGCGAGGGTTCGCAGAACCATCTGGTGTCGATGCCAAGCAAGACGAGTCGCGGCCACATCGAGCGCCCGAAGGTGGAACCACGCATCGCCGAGATGTTGTTCAACGAAATGGCGTCGAAGGAGAAGACGCTCACCGTGCTGCTTGGCCACGCGGTGGCTGCCGCACAGCGTGATAAAGATGTCCTGCAAAGCGTCACGCTAAAACCGACACATGGTGGAGCCGAGCTCTCCGTGAGTGCCAAGATTTTTGCAGATGCGATGGTTGAGGGCGATCTCATGGCCGCGGCCGGTGTAAAGACCCAAATCGGTCGCGAGTCAAAAGCCCAGTACGGCGAGAAGCATGCGGGTGTCATCTACACCAAGGAACGTCACAAGGAGCCGGGACAGCGGGGCTTTCCGCAGGCGGCCGATCAGGGAAAGCTCAACATCCGCTACAACCCGCATTCCAGCGGCGAGATTCTCGAAGGCCCCAACAGCGGCGAAGCCGACGGCTCCGTGATGGCCTACAACTACCGCCTGATACTGACCCGGGATCCCACAAAACGGGTAATGCTGGAGAAGCCCGCGAACTACGATCCCGCCATCGCCAAAGCTCCCGGACTGGGCGGAATGTCCGTGGTGCCCAACCTTCCAAACAACAAGATCGCCTGGAACAGCGGCCGGCTCGTTGGTCCCCAGAATGCCTATCCGTCGGCGGACTGGACCGTTCGCAAGACCATCTCGCGCCAATATCTGGACGCCATGCTGATGCGCCTTTGGTGGATTCAAAACGATCCCCAAGTCCCCCAAAAGGAGAAGGAGTATTTTGCCGGATACGGTCTCGCCGCCGACGAGTTTCCCGACAACCACCATGTTCCGTATGAGATCTACGTGCGCGAAGCGCGGCGTCTCGTCGGACGCTATGTCTTCAAGGAACACGACAATGTTCTAGCGGAGAGCCTGGATCGCACGCCCATCCACGGCGACAGCATCGCCTTAACCGACTGGCCGATGGATTCCGTTGCTTGTTTGCCACGTGCCGTTCCCGGAGGCAGCGCTGACGGGATCTTGTTTCTTGGCGAGGAATCACGCCCCGCACAGGTGCCCTACCGCTGCCTGCTCCCAAACGACGTCAAAAACCTGCTCGTTTCCG
>JBILKV010000046.1:0-26345 GCA_044376515.1 Chthoniobacteraceae bacterium
GCGGAGGCGTGGGTGGGTTCTGGACGCTGCCGGAACTCATTATTTCTCGGATGTGGGAGGCATCCAGCGTCTCGTACTCGAGAAGCGCCCGCGCGATCGCCTCCAACGTGGAACGGTTTTGGGTCAGGAGCTCCTTGGCCTGCTTGTAGGCGTTGTCGCACAGGGAGTGGACTTCGTGATCGATCTCCTGCGCAGTGGCCTCGGAATAATTCCGGTTCCGGGAAATGTCGCGCCCCAGAAACACGTGCTCCTGATGTTCGCCGTACTCGACCATCCCCATTTTGTCGCTCATTCCCCACTCGCACACCATGCGCCGGGCGATGTCGGTGGCTTGGTTGATGTCTCCGCGGGCACCGTTGGTGACATCCCCGAAGATGATTTCCTCGGCGACCCGGCCGCCCATAATCATGACCAATCGGTCCAACAACTCGTTTTTGCGCTGCGTGTACTTGTCCTCAGTGGGCAGGTACATTGTACTTCCAAGCGATGGCCCGCGGGGGATGATGGTGACTTTGTGGAGGGGATCGGTGTGCTTGAGGAGAAGTCCGAGGAGTGCATGTCCGGCTTCGTGGTAGGCGGTGTTTTCTTTCTCCTTGTCGCTCATCGCAAGCGAACGCCGCTCCTTGCCCCAGCGCACCTTGTCGCGCGCCTCTTCGAGTTCCTGTCGGGTGATCGCCTTTAAACCACGCCGCGCGGCCAACAGGGCGGCCTCGTTCATCACGTTTGCCAGTTCGGCACCCGAGTAGCCGGGCGTGCCGCGTGCGATTTCCCCCAACTCAACCCCTTCGGCGAGCTTCACTTTTTTGGCGTGCACGCGGAGGATTTCCTCGCGTCCCTTCACGTCCGGCAGCGCGACTGTGATCTGGCGGTCAAAACGGCCGGGCCGCAGCAGAGCGGGATCCAACACATCGGGCCGGTTGGTGGCGGCAATGATGATCACCCCTTCCTGCGTGTCGAACCCGTCCATTTCCACCAAAAGCGCGTTGAGCGTCTGTTCGCGTTCGTCGTGTCCCCCGCCAACCCCGTGGCCGCGGTGACGGCCCACGGCGTCGATTTCATCGATGAAAATCAGGCAGGGCGCGCTTTTCTTGCCCTGTTCGAACATGTCGCGCACGCGGCTGGCGCCCACACCCACGAACATCTCCACGAAGTCGGAGCCCGAAATCGAGAAAAACGGCACATCCGCCTCTCCGGCGATCGCTCGTGCCAGGAGGGTTTTTCCCGTGCCCGGAGAACCCACCATCAATACGCCCTTTGGGATGCGGCCGCCCAGTTTCTGAAAACGCTTGGGATCCCGGAGGAACTCGACAATTTCCTGCACCTCTTCCTTGGCCTCTTCAACGCCGGCGACGTCCTTAAAAGTGACCTTGTTTTTGTCGCGGCTCATCATGCGGGCCTTTGACTTTCCAAAAGTCAAGGCGCCTCGGCCTGCGCTCCGGATCTGCTGGCGGAACAGGAAGTACAGGACCAGCAGAAACATGGCCACAGGAAGAAACCCCACCAGGGTGGAGGCCATCACATTGGCGTCGGAACGCGGGTTCGCCTCCAGCCCGTGCTCGCGCAGGAACTCGCGGAGGTCGGTATTGTAGCTGAGGTTTACCTGGGAGCGGAAGCGTTCCGAAGGTCCGTTTTCCGAGAACTTTGCCCAGCCTTGGAGGTGGTCGTTCATGCCGCCCACCTCCGAAACGAGGTCGAGGGGCTTGGTGGTGTCCACCCATTTGTTGAGCACCGCCGCATGGAAGGTGGAATACGGTACCTCACGGATGGGGCCGGCGGGGTTGCGGTAGAGAAAGGCACCGCCGATGAGGGCGGCCGCCATGGCGAGAAGCAACAAGGCCTTCCAATTAAAGGAGGGGTCACCGCCGCCCTCGTTGCCGGGCCGCTGCCGCTGGGGACTGTTGCGGGGTTCTAAATCAGACATAAATTTCGTTTGGTGAGCTAAGTGAGAAACGGCGGTTGAGCTGGCAATGGTGAGGGGAGTAAAATGCTCGGAGAGCGCCAAAAGCGGTGTAGAAGCGGTATGTTTGAAGGAATTCGGAAGCGTCAGCCGGGCAGCGGAGAGAAAGGAGGCCAGCCGGGGGCTGCATCCCGGGTTCCCAAACATCAGTTCCCGTCTTGGCAATGTAACACTTTTCACCCGTACGGCAACTGTGGGCATGGACAGTTGAAATCCAGACGAGCCCTGTTCGACACGGCACGGTTTGAGCGCTAGGGTGTCCCCACGCCGATGTCGTCCGTCTTCGAGAGCCTCCGTGATGAAGTCCGCCTCCGGGTGCGCGCCTTTTGGAGACGGTTGCATTTGATTCACCGTTTCTGGCACTCCGTCCAGTTCATGGGCCGCCGACTGGCCGGGCGTCCGCGCACCGTGACGGAGAGCCCCAACCTCCTGCCACTCCTGATTCAGGTGCTGGCCGCCTTCTCCAAGGCCGGCTCCAATGTGCTCGAGGAGGAGATCGACTCCTCGCTGGGATTCCTGAGGCACGACTTTCCGGAGGCGGTCTATTCGGAACTGCGCAGACTCTTCAAGCAGGCGCTGCAGGAGCAACACGACCTGGGGGCGATGGCGCAAAAGCTCGCGGGTCAGCTCAGCACCGACCAGAAAATCATGCTCGGGGTCCAGCTTTACGACCTGATCGCCCGAGCCGGGATGGACCGGCGCCAGTTGGTGGAATTCTATTCCTTCATGACGCAGCTGGGGATGGCAGCGCAGGCCATCGACATTGTTTACCAGCTCAGTTCCGGCGACACCCCGGACCCTTCGGTCTACCAGACGGGCAATTCCCCGCTGGAGTCGGTGAGTTTCGGAGCAAGCGGCTCAGCCGAGGACGTGGGGCTCAAGAGTCTGCATGGGAAAGAGCGCATGCTGGCGTTCCGCTACCACGAGTTGCTGCTCCTCAAGAACCTTTCTTCGCCGAACGTGGCGGTGCGCGGCCGTCCCTTGAAACCCGGCGATTTTTGCCGGATCTACCCGGGCCAGCGCGTGCTTTTGGGCGAGGAGGTGCTCAGTCACCAGGAGCTGGCCTACTATTTCAACGCTAAAAAGAACGTCTCTCTCACCCAGATTTATCTCTCCCTCGATGCGGATGGCGAATTGGAGCTTCAACGGGAGCGGGCGCGGGACAGCACGCTGGAGGTTCGCTTCGGACTGAAGGTGCAGGTCAAGGCGCTGCGTTCGACTCCGGCGAAGCTCAACGGAACCCGCCTGACGATGGGGAGACAGGTGGAGGCGGCCCTCGACGACCAACTGCTTTTCGACAACGGGTCGGAACTGCCCTTGAGTGATCTGCGCCGGCGGGCGCGCGCCCTCGGAGGACGTTTTCAGCTCAAGGCGTACAAGACGAGCTACTTGGTCTCCAACAATCCGAGTCTGCTCGACGTGGACGACATCCTTCTTTCGCCGGGAACGGCGGGCGAGGTCCTTCTGAGGATTTTGTGCGACTACGAGCACCGCGTGGGCACCCTTGAAGTGCTGCACTCGGACCGTCCGCTGCAGGTGGGAGGTCAGGCGCTGCCCGTGGGGAGCCGCTGCGCGCTGGAGGATGGAGCCACCATCCGGTTGGACGCCGGGCAGGTGCTGCGGTGCGACTTCGCCGAACGCATCATCGAGGAGGAGCGCAACGTCATCTCCACGCTGGAACTGCGGGACCTGACCTGCCGCTTTCGTAAGGGGATTACCGCATTGGACTCGATCTCTTTCGGCGTGAGCCGTGGCGAAATGGTGTGCGTCATGGGCGCCAGCGGCTCGGGAAAATCCACCCTGCTGCGCGCGATTGCCGGGCAGTTGCATCCCACCGGAGGGCGGGTGTTGCTCAACGGGCAGTCCCTCTATGGCGATCTGGATGCGCTCAAACACTTCGTCACCTACATCCCGCAGGACGACGCTTTTGATGATTATTTGACCATCGAGGAAAACATGGACTTTGCGGCGGCCATCCGCTCCCCGCACCTCTCCAACCGGGACCGGGCGCGGCGGGTGGAAAGCAAGCTCATCGAGCTGGGACTGGCGGAACGGAGGGATTCGCTGGTGGGCAGCACGGTCAAAAAACTGCTCTCCGGTGGCGAACGCAAGCGCCTCAACATCGGGCTGGACATGCTTTCCTCCGCGGACGTTTTCCTTTTCGACGAGCCCACCAGCGGGCTGTCTTCGAAGGACTCCGAGCATGTGTTGGAGATCATCCGCGGGATGGCCCACAACAAGATCGTGCTTGTGACCCTCCATCAGCCGACCTCGAAGCTCTTCCAGATGTTCACCAAGGCGCTACTCCTGGACAAGGGGGGGAGGCTGGCCTTTTTCGGAACACCGCAGGAAATGCTCGCCTACTTCGCCGAGGCCGAACACGAGCAACAGTTTGGAACGGAACTGGGTGGCTGTCCCGCCTGCGGCACCACGCGGCCCGAGTTCATCTTTGACGTGCTGGAAACCCCGCTGCGCGACCTGAGCGGTGACGTGATTTACGAGGAAAACAACCGGGGCCAACTGGTGCCGGCCCGCCGTTTTTCACCCGACTACTGGAAAGAAAAATACGACCTGTTCCGGTTGCTGCAGGACATGAAGCAGGTGAACGTCCGCGAAAGTCCCGCGCCGGTTTCTGCGGCCGTTCCGGCGTTGCCCGTCGGACAGCAGCGGCGACTCAAGTTCCGCGAAGAGTGGACCCAGTTCGCGGTCCTTTGGCGGCGGGCTTTCAACTCGAAGCTGCGCAACCACGGAAACCTTGTGCTGACCCTTCTGGTGCCGCCGGCGCTCGCGGCGGTCATCGGTTGGGCGCTTTATTTCACGAAGGACGAGTCGGGTTCCTACGACTTTTCGAGCGCATTCCACATTCCCACCTACATCTTCATTTCGCTGCTGGTGGCCATGTTCCTCGCGCTTGTGAACAGCGTCGACGACGTAATCCGGGACCGCAGCTTGCTCAACCGAGAGCGCAACCTGGCCACCCGCCTCTCATACTATATTCTGACCAAAATCGGCACGCTGACCCTGTTCAGCGCAGTCCAGTGCGCGTTGTTTGTGTTGGTGGGCAACTCGATCCTCGAGGTGAAGGGAATGTTCCTGCCCTACTGGTTTTTCATGCTGATCACGGCCTTCAGCGGGGTGGCGCTCGGGCTGGTCATTTCCTCTCTGGCAACCTCGAGCAAGATGGCAGCCAATTTTGTCCCGCTTGTGCTCATTCCGCAGCTCATTTTCAGCGGCGCACTGGTCAAGTACGAGGAAATGAATCGCGACCCGGATCTGCTTTACACCATCCAACGCTGGCTCATCGCCAATCCTGACCCGAAAAATCCGGACCCAGAGGCGCGTGAGGCCTCTGACAAGACGCTCCGCATCCCGACGATTTCCCGCTTCGTCGCCACCCACTACAGCTACGAGGCGCTGGTGGTTGCGCAGGCTAAATTCAATCCGCTCACGCGCCGCCAGGACGCGCTTCAGGAACAGATCGATCTTTTGGCGAAGTCCAAAAACCGCACGGAGGCTGAAAACCGTAGGCTCGAGGACCTCAAACAAGCACTCATCGATGTCAGCGTGCTTCAATCGGATTCGGGCCGCGATCTGGACCGCCGCATGCGCGGAGTGGACCGCGTTCTCAAGGGGGTGAGCCTCGCCGAGAGCGGGCTTTCCCCAGGCGGGCCGCGGATCAGCGCGCAACGCCGCTACAGCAACCAAAAAGTCGGTGAAATGGTCTACAAAGCCGAGACCGAGCAGAGCGACTACCGCCGGAAACGTCCCGCGAACGTCTTCTTTAGCCCGGACAAATATTTGTGGGGAATCAAAGTCAACGTGTACCTGTGGAACAGCCTAGTGCTGATTTTCTCCAGTGCTGGATTGCTGGCACTGCTGCACGCCATCCTAAGCAGCCAACTCCGGCCCGTGGGCAAATCCTTCGAGGAATGAATCGTGCTTATGTGGTGCCGCTGGCTTCGGGAATGGCGTGAGGCTTTCCTTGCCCGCCCCCTCATGATTTAACGGGTAGAAAATGTTTGCTCGGATGTCTGCGTACCTCGGAAACCTTACTCTCCATGCCGTTGCTGCCATCGGGCGTTGGGCCGTCTTCTGCCTGCGTGCGCTCCGCGATGTGGGCTCCGGCAGCGTCCTCCGGGGGCGCGTGGTCCGGGCGGTTTTTGAGCAGGGGGTGCGTTGCGTGCCGGTGATCTTGGTGGTGGCCGTGTTCACCGGCATGGTGCTTGGTTTACAGGGGCACTACGTGCTCTCCCGCTTTGGCGCCGGGGGGATGCTGGGAACGCTAGTCTCGCTCAGCCTGTGTCGGGAACTCGGCCCGGTGCTTGCGGCGCTGATGATCGCGGGGCAGGCCGGCACCGCACTCTCGGCGGAACTCGGCATCCAGCGATCCACCGAACAGATCGACGCTATTGAACTCATGGACGTTTCCCCGGAGGGTTTCCTCGTGGGGGCGCGCCTGCTGGGGGCGTTTTTTGTTTTTCCAGTCCTGTCGTCCCTTTTCGTGCTGGTTGGCGTGGTGGGGGGCTGGCTCTCCGGTTGCGTTCTGGTGCCGCAGGATTCCGAAAGTTACTGGGGCGCGGTTCACGAGGCGATCCGTGGGAAGGACATCCGGGAGTGTTTGTTGAAGGCCGCAGTGTTTGGTTTCCTCACCACCGCTTTGTGCGCCTATCAGGGATTTTATGCGCACCGCTCGGGGGAGGCGGGGGCGCGGGCCGTCGGGCTGGCAACGGTGCGGGGCATTGTGCTTTCGAGCATTGCCATTCTCGCGGCGGACTATCTGATCACTGCGCTTCTTTTGTGACCACCGCCGTTTCACCCCCCAGCGTTCCCCTTTTGGAGGTGCGTCAACTGCGCAAGGCCTTTGGCGAGCGCGTGGTGCTTGGCAACGTGAGCTTCCAAGTCCAACCGGGCGCGGTCGTCTCGGTGCTCGGGCGCAGCGGAACCGGGAAATC
This sequence comes from Chthoniobacteraceae bacterium, assembly GCA_044376515.1. GTDB lineage: Bacteria > Verrucomicrobiota > Verrucomicrobiia > Chthoniobacterales > Chthoniobacteraceae > Chth-196. Next base: position 6,910 of record JBILKV010000046.1, read on the forward strand.
CGTTTTGTTGAAGTGCGTGGTGGGACTTCTGGAGCGGGATGGCGGAGAGGTGCTCTTCAAGGGAGAGTCTCTGGAGAATCCTTCCGCTCGCAGGGAGCTCAGGCGGGCTTCGAGCTATGTGTTCCAACACAACGCGCTGTTTGATTCGGCGACCGTTTTTGAAAACGTCCTGATGCCGCTCCGCGCTCGCGGGGAGGGCGATCCAGACCGGTGGCAGGGCAGGGTGGGGGAGGTGTTGAAGCGGCTGGAGCTCGAGGACGCTGCGGAACGGTATCCGGCCGAACTTTCCGGCGGGATGCAAAAGCGGCTTGCCGTGGCCCGCGCGCTGGTGACCGAGCCCGACTTGGTCTTCTTTGACGAGCCCACCGCGGGGCTGGATCCGCTGCGGCGCAACGCGGTGTTCAGTCTGATTGCGCGCCTCCAGCGGGAGCGCGGTTTTACTGCGGTCCTTGTCACCCACGACGTTCAGGAGGCTCTGGTGGTGAGCTCCCACGTGCTTTGGCTTGACGCCGGCACGGTTCAGTTTGACGGGGTGGCGCCGGAGTTCGCGCTGTCCCGAACGCCGGCTGTTTGCGAGTTCCGCGACAACATTGAGGCTTTGCGGGAATCGCTTGCCAGTGTAGCAAACCCAGTTCGTATTCAAAAATGAAAGCCGCGCAAATAGAGAAACTCGTAGGCACCTTCGTCCTTTTGGGGATCGTTTGCATCGGCTATTTTGCGTTGCAATTTGGCTCCGTGAGTTGGCGCGCGCTGGATACCTACACCCTCGAGGCGCGTTTTGCAAATGCCTCGGGGCTCATCCTCGGCTCGCAGGTTGCAGTGGCCGGGGTGACCGTCGGTTCGGTGACCGGTTTGAAGCTCGGCGATGATTTCTCTGCTCTGGTGGAGTTCAAGCTGCGGAAGGACGTGCGATTGCCCTCCGACTCGATCGCTTCGATCCGAGGGCACGGGCTCTTGGGGGACAAGTACATTTCGCTCGCCCCGGGTTCCGCAGAGGACCTGCTTGCCTCAGGCGGTCGGCTCACTGAGACGGAGAGTTCCGTGGATCTGGAATCCCTGCTGAGCCGCTTTGCCTTCGGGGCGGTGCAGTCGGATAAAAAGGCGGCTCCTGAAAAATAATTTATGTTTCGAAAACCCCATCATTTCGCGGACGCGGCTCTGGTGCTGCCCGTTGCGGCAATCATTTGTACGGTTTCGGCCGGGGTCGGGACGGCGGTCGCTGCAGCGGACTCGCCTGAAGTCACCTTGAAACGGGGGCTTGGGGAACTGCTCGCATCAGTCAAGGGCCGCAACAATTCCGACCCGGTCGAACTGGCGAAAAGGGTCCGTCCCATTCTGGACCGCTTTTTTAATTTCGAAAGCCTCACGCGCCGGGCCTTGGGACCGGGGTGGAAGGAACTCAACGCCACCCAGCAGAAGAAGGCCGCCCAGTTGTTTTCAGAGGTGATCATCCGCAGTTACACCAGCCGGTTTGATCCCAGCAGCGAGGTGGATGTGCAATTTATTCGGTCCGTGGATCTGGGCAACGGCCGGCAGGAAGTGCCCGCGCTCGCACGCTATCAGGGCAACACCGTTTCGGTGGCCTATCGCGTGGAACCGGGTCCGGAGGGCTGGCGGGTCTACGATGTGGTCATTGAGGGCGTCAGCATGGCGTCAAATTACCGTTCGCAGTTTGATTCCATCAGACAGAAGGGCGGGGCCGAATCCATCATCCGGGCGATGGAAGACAAACTCAAGTAGCGGACTACGCCATGACCAAAGCCCGTTTCATCCCCATGCTGCTGTCTTGCGCCGCATTTGTTTTCGTGCTCGAGCCCGGCGGGCTTGCTGCTGAAGAGAACGCCTCCCCCACGCGGGTTGCGGGAGTCCGCGTCGCCAAACCGCGGCGGGCTCCAAAGAAGAAGCCGTTTGGCACGCGCAAACGGCCTCACTCCAGAAGGAGGGCACATCCGGTCCCGGCCTTTGCGGCGCCGACACCGGAGGAAGAGGAAGAGCATCCGCAGGCCAGCGACCCGATCGAGCGGGTCAACCGGGGGGTGTTCGTGCTCAATCACCAGATCTACCGGTTTGTTCTGAAGCCGCTCTCAAGGGTGACCACGTTTCTGGTGCCCCAGCCCGCTTTGGATGCCGTTGGGAATGTCTTCGAGAACTTGAAGTCTCCGGTGCGGATTTCCGCCTCCCTCCTGCAGGGGAAGGGACATCGTGCGGCGCAGGAGGTCGGCAAACTGCTGGTCAACTCCACGGTGGGGCTCGGGGGATTGTGGAAGCCATCGGATCGGATCGCCAAACTAAAGGATGTTCCTGAGGAGGACTTTGGACAGACCTTCGGGGTTTGGGGGATCAAGCCGGGGCCGTTCATTGTGGTGCCGGTGCTGGGACCGCGTTCCCTGCGGGATCTGGTGGGTGCGGGCGTCGATGTCTGCGCCTCGCCCCAGACCTGGGTGAGCGCCGGAAACATCAACGTGTGGGCCACCGCCTCCGACAACGTGCAGCGCAACCCCGACAGAATGCAGATGTACGACGACGCAACCAGAGACGCCGTCGATCCCTATGTCGCTGTGCGTGAGGGATACACGGCCTACAGGGAAAACGTGGTGCGTCGCTAGTTCCTGAGGTCCCCTTCGGGAGACGCCAACCCGCGCTCCGCCCTTGAGCCTGCGCCGCTCTGGAGCGATGCTAAGGCCATGTCCCATTCTTCACCGTTTGATCCAATCGCAGAAGTCCTCTCAGACATCCGCGAGGGCAAGCTCATCGTGGTGACCGATGACGCGGACCGTGAAAACGAGGGGGACCTCGTTCTGGCCGCCGACAAGGTGACTCCCGAGGCCGTCAACTTCATGGCCATGTACGGACGTGGACTCATCTGCGTGCCGATCCTCGAGGAACGCGCCGACGCGCTCGGACTCGAGCGCATGGTCGCCCGCAACCGGGAAAGCCATAAAACCGATTTCACCGTTTCGGTGGATGCAGCCCAGGGCATCAGCACCGGAATCTCCGCCTCGGACCGTGCGCGCACCATCGCGCTCCTCGCGGACCTCGCCACAACGGCCGAGGATTTGGTCCAGCCCGGACACATTTTTCCCCTGCGAGCCAAGCCGGGCGGGGTGCTCCGCAGGGCGGGGCACACGGAGGCTTCCGTGGATCTTGCGCGCCTCGCCGGACTCACTCCTGCCGGAGTCCTCTGCGAAATTCTCAACCCGGACGGAACGATGGCCCGCCTTCCGGAATTGATGCAGTTCAAGGAGACGCACCGGCTGAAGATGTGCAGCATCGCCGACCTGATCGCCTACCGGCGAACTCAGGAAAAATTGGTGGAGCGCGAGCAGGTGGTCCAGATGCCGACGGATTTCGGTGATTTCCAACTCCATCTCTACCGGAACATTCTCGACGGCGAGCACCACCTCGCGCTGGTCAAGGGCGATCCTTCCCAAGCGGAGGCTCCCTTGGTGCGTGTCCACAGCGAATGCCTTACAGGGGATGTTTTTGCCTCGCGCCGTTGCGACTGCGGCTCGCAGTTGCATGCGGCGATGCGTCGGATCGAGGCGGAGGGCTGCGGCATCGTCCTCTACATGCGCCGGCATGAGGGGCGTGGGATCGGGCTTCCGGCCAAAATCCATGCCTACAAACTGCAGGAGAGTGGGGTGGACACCGTGGAAGCCAACCTGCGTTTGGGCTTTCCGGCCGAGTTGCGGGACTACGGGGTGGGCGCGCAGATTCTGGTGGATCTGGGCATTCGCAAGATGCGGTTCCTCACGAACAATCCCAAAAAGGTCATCGGTCTAGAAGGTTACGGCCTGGAAATCGTGGAGCGCGTTCCGATCGCATCGGAACCGAATCCGCACAACGCTGGATACCTGGCAACGAAGCGAACCAAGATGGGGCACCTATTCTAGGGCCTTTCTGAATCTCGAGCCCGCGGCACATCGCTCGCGGATGGTGGGCAGAGCAGGATTCGAACCTGCGAAGGCGTAAGCCAGCGGATTTACAGTCCGCCCCGTTTGGCCACTTCGGTATCTACCCATTCCCGCCGATTCGAGGGGTGGGAAGGCTATACGGGGTGTCGGGCGCGGCGCAAGTGGATTTCAGCCTTCCGGCAAGAACACTCCTTTGGACGCTGTGGAATCCACACAGGCGTGCAGCCAGTTGATTAAAAAACGAGCGGAAGTGTCACCCGCCGACGCATGGAATCCTGATCGAAAGCAACAGCGGCCCCGTCGGAGGGAGCGTGGTCGGGCATTTGGACTAGGCCTTTTCCACCGCCCCCAAAGCCAAGGCAACCCAAGAGCAGAGGAGCGCGCGGAGCCGGGAGGCCGCACAGAGCCATCGAAGGTCTCGCGTTACTGGTTTCCGGAAATCCGCTTTGCGGTCTTCGCTTGCGATCTTGTGGAAAGGTCTTGCGAAGACCGGGGTTTTTGAGGAGTTAGACATGAGCGGATCCGCATGCGACAGCTCGGCGGCGGGAGAAACCGAGTCGGCGCCGGCCTTGGACTCCGCGGCTTCGCAGTGAGAAGTTTGGAGGGATGGTAGAGTGGTTTATTGCACCGGTCTTGAAAACCGGAGAACCGAAAGGTTCCGCGGGTTCGAATCCCGCTCCCTCCGCCACTTTTCACGCCACCAGGGTTGGGAACACTGGAAGGATTAGGGAAGACAGGGTGGCACGGATACACGTTTTTTACGCGTCCCCGTGGTTCCCAGTGCGCCGTGGTCTCCGCGACACTGGCGTCTAGTGGCATGCGCAAGCGGCCCGTCACAAGCGCGGGGTGGGGGGCTTTTTGGGTGGTTTGCGGCCGATTTTGGAGGCCTTGTCTCCAGCGCTTGGGCAGAGAGGGGCGAGTTCGCAGTGGGTGCAGTCAGGCCTGCGGGCTTCACAGCGGCGGCGACCATGCCAGATGAGCCAGTGGCTTATCCTTGCCCACAGGCCCTGCGGGACAAGGCGCATCAGGTCGGATTCGATTTTCTCCGGTGCGCTCTGTTTGGAGAGGCCGAGCCTGCGGGAGAGTCGTTGGACGTGGGTGTCTACGACGACTCCTTGGGGCGTGTGGAAGGCGTCTCCGAGCACGACGTTCGCTGTCTTGCGTCCTACGCCCGGCAACTGGGTGAGTTCCCCGAGCGTGCGAGGTACTTCGCCACCGTGGCGCTCCACTAGAACGGCTGCACACTGCTTGAGGTGCCGGGCCTTGGCGCGGAAAAAGCCGGTGGGCTGGACGATGGATTCCAGCTCGTCCTGCGGGATGGCGACGTAATCCGCGGCAGTTCGGCAGCGGACAAAGAGCCGGCGGGTGACCTGATTGACCCGTACGTCGGTGCACTGCGCCGATAGGATGGTGGCCATGAGCAGTTCGAGCGCGTTGGAGTACTCCAGTTCGCAGTGGGCATCTGGGTAGGTGCGGGCCAGAGTTTCGACCAGTTCAGGAACGCGTTTGGATGGGGCGGGACGGGGCACGCGGTCCACTATCGCAGTTTGAGAGGCGGGCGCAATCCGGGGCGACCCATTGCGCCCGAGGCGGCGGGGCAAGCGTCTCTCCGCTGCCACCCGGAGAGCATGGAAATTGGGGCTTAACCGGGGGGCGGATCGGGGTTAACATTTGCGCACACCTATGGACCTCACTCGCACAGCTTACGGAACGTGGAACGGCGGCCGCTTCATGCATTTTGGCGAACCCCTCTCTGACGACCGGTTTGTCTCGGTGCTGCAACACGCCTACGCGCGGGGCATCCGGACCTTCATGACTTCTGATGTGTATGGAAATGGCGCGGCTGACGCGATGCTGGGCAAGGCGCTCGCTGGCGTGCCGCGGGACTCCTACGCCCTCGTGGGCATGATCGGCCATGACTTCTACAAGGGGCAGCGTGCCGGATCGAAAGGCTTCCCCAGATTCACCGACCCCTCCTTGCGCGGGCCGGGGGACTACGCTGACTACATCGAAATGGCGACCGCCAGGGAGTTGGAGAGGTGCGGCACCGATCATTTTGACTGTCTGATGCTGCACAATCCTGATTTCACGGGATTTAGCAGCGACGCGGTTTGGAAGGGGATGGAGCGGATGCGGGAGGTGGGCATGGCGCACCGTCTCGGGGTGGCGCCCGGGCCGGCGAATGGTTTCACGCTCGACTTGTTGCTTTGCTTGGAGCGGTTCGGGGAACTGCTGGATTGGTCCATGGTGATCCTCAACCCTCTGGAACCGTGGCCCGGCAGGTTTTGCTTGGAGGCGGCACAGAAGTTTGACGTACGGCTGATCACGCGGGTGGTGGATCACGGAGGATTGTTCCACGGCGATGTCAAGCCGGGCCATGTGTTCGCTCAGTACGACCACCGCAGCTACCGGCCGGCGGGGTGGGTCGAGGGTGGCAATGCGAAGATCGAGCGCATCCAGCACATCGCCCAAGCCCGCGGGCTGTCGCTGCTCCAGCTTGCCTGTCTCTGGAACCTGTCGCACGTGCCTGTGGAGAGCGTGATCCCCACGCTCATCCAAGAAATCGGAGAGGGTGCCAAACCTATCGAGTCCAAGGTGGACGATCTCGCCTTGTTGCCGCAGGGGTTGCTGACGCCGGAGGAGGTGGCCGAGATCGCCGAAGTAGGCAACAACAAGGGTTGCATGGAGCTCAAGGGCGGAAGCCCCGCGCACTCCGGTGATCCGCTGCCCGACCGCTGGCCGTTGTCCGCAGACCTGCTCGATGTGGCCCGCCGCTGGGCGATAGAGCCTGCTCAGGACCTCGTTTGCACCCACACGCACGCCGCCTAATGGCGGGATACGGATGACGCCGAGCAGCGGGAAGTGCCAGACGCCCCGCAATGGGCCTTGGGGTCGCAGCTAGAGCTCCACGGTTTTTCCGGTCCGGAAGCTTTCGTCGGCCGCGGCCACGATCCGCATTGATTGGACTGCATCGTCCATGTGGGCGGTTAGGTCGAGGTTCTCGCGGATCGCCCGCAGGAAATACTCCTGCTCCCTGAGGCACAGTCCGTCATGGTCGGGCTCGTCCTCGAGCGAAATGACTTCGTCCGCCTTGAGAAAGGTGCCTTCAGGGCTTAGTGCGCTGTGGTGCAGGCGGAGCGACTGGGTCTGGGAGTGGGCGTTGACGTTGGCGCTTTGGCCCTGAGCGGCAGCCTTGTCGGCGACGATGGAGACGCAGCCCTTGGGACCGATGACGTCCTTCACGAAGAAGGCCACCTCGCTCATCATCGGACCCCATCCGGCCTCGTACCATCCGACGGATCCGTCGGCAAAAGTGACCTGAAGCTGGCCGTAGTTGACCTGGTTGGCGGAGATTTCATCCGAGAGCCGCGCGCCGATGCCCGAGACGCGTACGGGCTTGGATCCGGTCATCTGGCACATCACATCGACGTAGTGGACGCCGCAGTCTACCACGGGGGAAATGGAATCGAGCAGGGCCTTGTGGGTGCGCCATTCGGGACCCGAGCTCTGCTGGTTGAGATTCATGCGCATCACCAGGGGCTTGCCCAAGGTCCGTGCCAGTTCGATGAAGCGGACCCAACTGGGGTGGACGCGCAGGATGTAACCAATCACGAGCTTGCGTTTGAGTGCGGTTGCCTTGGCAACAATCGATTCGGCCTCCGCGACGGTTTCCGCGAGGGGCTTTTCCACAAAGATATGGCAGCCCGCCTCCATCGCGGCGAGCGCGTAGGCGGCATGGGTGTCGGGGTAGCTGGAGATGGAGACGGCGTCAGGGCGGGTTTGCCGCAGGGCCTCGGAAAAATCGTTGAAGCCCGGGATGTTGCCGCCAAGCTCGGCCAGCAGCGGGGCGCGCGAAGCCTCGGAACGGGTGACCACTCCGGCGATGGAAAAGTCAGGGAGTTGATGGTAGGCCAGCGCATGGGAACGTCCCATGTGCCCGGCGCCAACGCAAAGGATTCGGATGGGGGCGGACATAAAGGGAGAGGGTGTCACAGCGGAAGGCACTCGGAAAGGGTGCAGTCGGCAAAATACGGCTGACGACGCGGGCGGGCCGTGCCTGGGAAAGAGTTGCCGCCGCACGGCGGGGGCGTATTTTACAAGATGACGCGTTTCTCCCACTTGCACGGGAGGGGGACGCGGTACATGTTAGCACCAGAGTCAGGGAACCGTTCAGCCGGGAGGGGGGTGACGCGGGGCGGGAAAACGCCTCCGGGAAGCCTCGTTCCGGCTTCGGTGACCGCAACCGAACCGAAGAGCCATGATGAACAACTTCACTCCCCGCGCCCAGCAGGTCCTCGCACTCGCTCGCAAGGAGGCGGACCGCTTCAACCACAACTACGTGGGCACAGAGCACTTGCTGCTCGGGCTCATCAAACTTGGCCAAGGGGTTGCAGTCAACGTGCTCCAGAAAATGGGGCTCGATCTGGAGACGGTCCGGAGCGAGGTCGAAAAGCAAGTGGGTTCGGGGCCGGAAACCAAAATGGTGGGCAACATTCCTTACACGCCCCGGGTCAAAAAGGTTCTGGCCCTTGCCGGCAAGGAGGCGAAGTCGCTCAACCATTCCTACGTTGGCACCGAGCACATCCTGCTCGGATTGCTGCGCGAAGGGGAGGGTGTCGCCGCTCGGGTGCTCAAAAACCTTGAAGTGGACATCGAGCGTACCCGGAATGAAATCCTCCGCGAACTGGACCCCAACTTTACCCCCAACGAGGGGGAATCGGAGTCGGGCGGGACTCAGGGCGAACCCGCATCCGCAGGTAGCGGCCGCAAGGATTCCAAGACGCCCGCACTGAAGGCGTTCGGCCGGGACCTGACCGAGATGGCCAGAAAGGGCGAGGTAGATCCTGTCATTGGCCGTGAAAGCGAAATCGAGCGGGTGATTCAGGTGCTGTGCCGGCGTACCAAGAACAACCCTGTGCTGATAGGGGAGGCCGGCGTTGGAAAGACGGCAATTGTCGAGGGGCTCGCCCAAGAAATCGCCGTGGGGAACGTGCCGGAGATCCTGCGCGACAAGAAGGTGATCACGCTAGACCTGGCGCTGATGGTGGCCGGCACCAAGTACCGTGGGCAGTTTGAGGAGCGCATCAAAGCGGTCATGGACGAAATCCGGCGGACCAAGAACGTGATCCTATTCATCGACGAGCTGCACACGATCGTGGGGGCGGGTTCGGCGGAGGGCGCCATGGACGCTTCCAACATCATCAAGCCCGCCCTGAGCCGGGGTGAACTCCAGTGCGTTGGGGCCACCACGCTCAACGAATTCCGGAAGTACATCGAGAAGGATTCCGCCTTGGAGCGGCGCTTTCAGCAGGTCAAGGTCGAGGCCCCCTCGGTTGACCAGACGATCCTCATCCTCAGGGGATTGCGCGGTAAGTACGAGGCCCACCATAAGGCCCGTTACACGGAGGAGGCGCTCATTGGCGCCGCAAAGCTTTCCGACCGCTACCTGACAGGGCGCTTCCTGCCGGACAAGGCAATCGACGTCATGGACGAGGCGGGTTCCCGTGCGCGGATCGCCTCCATGACGCGTCCCCCGGATGTGAAGGAGGTGGAGAAGGAGATTGAGGACATCCGCGCGCAGAAGGAGGGGGCGATCAAGGCGCAGGACTTTGAGAAGGCCGCCGCCCTGCGGGACACCGAAAAGCAGGCCAAGGAAAAGCTTGAAAGCATCCTGACGCAGTGGCGCGAGCAGCGGGAGGAAAAGGAGGTCGTGGTCGGGGAGGACGACATCATGCATGTGATCTCCAAGTGGACGGGGGTGCCGCTGAGCCGGATGGAACAGGCGGAGACGGCCAAACTGCTGCGGATGGAGGAGGAGTTGCGCGGGAAAGTGATCGGGCAGGAGGAGGCGGTGGTGGCCATCTCGAAGGCATTGCGCCGGTCGCGAGCGGACCTGAAGGATCCGCGCAGGCCGATTGGATCGTTTATTTTCCTGGGGCCGACGGGAGTGGGGAAAACTTTTCTGGCGCAGAGTCTAGCGGAGTTCATGTTCGGCGACCGGGATGCGCTCATCCAGATCGACATGTCCGAGTACATGGAGAAGTTCACGTCCTCGCGGCTGATTGGGTCGCCCCCCGGTTACGTGGGGCACGAGGAGGGCGGGCAGCTTTCCGAGGCCGTGCGGCGGCGGCCCTACTCCGTGGTTTTGTTTGACGAAATTGAGAAGGCGCACCCAGATGTGATGCACCTGCTGCTCCAGATCCTGGAAGAGGGGAAGCTGACTGATTCTTTGGGACGCAAAATTGATTTCCGAAACACGATCATCATACTGACCTCCAACATCGGGGCGGAGATGATCAAGAAGCAGTCCGTGATGGGTTTCGGCGGCAGCCAGCGCGACGAGACCAAGTACGACGTGATGCGTGACAAAATCCTCGAAGAGGCCAAGAAGGTGTTGAAGCCGGAGTTCATCAATCGATTGGACGACCTCATCGTGTTTCACCCCCTCGCGAAAAAGGAGCTTTTCCGGATCGTGGACCTGGAGATCGGCAAGGTGGTTGAGAGGATCAAGACAAAGGAAATCGCGATCGAGTTGGACGAACTGGCGAAGGATTTCCTGGCCGACAAGGGTTACGACCCCGACTACGGTGCGCGCCCCATGCGGCGCGCCGTGGAGCGTCATCTGGAGGATCCGATGGCTGAGGAACTCTTGAGGGGCAACATCAAGAGCGGGGACACCGTCAAGGTAAGCGCCGTGGATGGAAAGCTGACTTTTGAGGTGCCTGAGAGCGTTGCGTCCGCCGAACCGGTTGTGAAAGTCGATTGACCGGTTTTGCTGGGCTACGCTTGGTGACGTGCAGCGCGCATAGGGGACGGTTTGTGAAGGAAGGTCGCGGCCTCCAGGCTGCTGCTGGCTTGCGCTGGTGGCTTGGAAGATCTGCCCTTGGCTTGTGCTTTTACCATCGTTGGTTTTCCGAGTTGCAACCCCGCGTACCCCACGTAGCAGTGGGGTGTTTCGTTTTATGACCCAAACCGCCCCCACCCGCATGGAGTCCCTTGTTGAGGCGCTCCCCTACATCCAAAAATATCGCGGTCAGACCTTTGTGATCAAGTACGGGGGTAGCGCGATGGAGGACGACGCCGTGGTGGAGGGGATGTTGAGGGATGTTGTTTTCCTTGAAGCGGTGGGGATCAACCCTGTGCTGATCCATGGCGGGGGAAAGGCAATCACCCATCGGATGCGCGAGGCCGGGTTACCTGCCCGGTTTGTGAACGGGTTGAGGGTGACTTCCAAGGAGGCGATTCAGATCGTGGAGGAGGTTTTGGATGGGCAGGTCAACCCTGGGATCGTTCGCTCGATGAATGCAAACGGCGGGCGGGCCGTGGGCATCCCGGGAAAGCGCGTGCTGGTAGGGAAGCGGCTCGCTCCGCAATGGGAAGGTGGTGTGCCAGTGGATCTGGAGTTTGTGGGCGAGGTGGTAGACTTGCGGCTGGAGGAGGTCGAGCGCGCCATCGCCGCTGAGGCCGTTCCGGTGATCTCGCCGCTCGCGCAGGACGCTGAAGGCAGCGCGCTCAATATCAATGCAGACATTGCGGCCGGCACCGTGGCCGGCGGCTTGAGGGCTGTGAAAATGATCTACCTGTCGGACGTGCCCGGACTCATGCGCGATCACCGGGACGAGAGCACCCTCATTTCGTCAGTGAACCAACAGCAGGTCGGACAATTAGTGGCAGAGGGAGTCATCGCCGGGGGGATGTTGCCGAAGGTGCAGTCGGCCCTCAACGCGCTGGAGAAGGGCGTGCGCAAGGTCCACTTTATTGACGGGCGAACTCCCCACGCGCTGCTGCAGGAAATTTTCACCGACGCGGGGATTGGGACCGAAGTGGTGAGGTAGCCCGTCCGGAGCGGTCTCCGGTATGCAGGGAGTGCGGGCGCGTGGGGCGGAGGCTCCACACGCCCGGGTGGTGGGCTACTGGCAGGACTCGCAGGTTCCGCCGTTGCGCATGGCCTCTAATGAACATGCGGCGCGCTCAGCCTCGGTGGGCTCCTTGGGGGTACGCCGGTCGCGGGAGGCGTTGTCGATTGCACTCTTGTTGAGGGTGCGCAGGTAGTAGGTCGTTTTCAAACCGCGCTCCCAAGCTTCCCGGTACATGAAGCTTGCGGCTCGGGCGTCCGCGTCGGCTAGCCACAGATTGGTGCTCTGGGCCTGATCGATCCATTTCTGCCGCACTGCAGCGCACTGGAGAATCCAGGTTGGCTCGATTTCAAACGCGGTTTTGTAGAGGCGCCGGAGGTGTGTCGGCACGCGCTCGATCATCTGGACGGAGCCGTCGAAGTACTTGAGATCGGAGAGCATCTCCTCATCCCAGAGCCCGAGCTTCTGGAGGTCGCGCTGGAGAAGGTCGTTGGTTCGGACGAATTCGCCCGACAGGTTGGACTTGGCGTGGATGTGCTTGTAGGTGGGCTCGATACAGGGGGTGCAGCCAAGGATGTTCGAAATGGTCGCAGTGGGAGCGATCGCCAGGCAGTTGGAGTTGCGCATGCCATGTTTTTTGATCAGGGCGCGCAGCTCGTCCCAGGGCATGCGTTGCTTGCGGTTGGTGAGCACCGGCACGCCGCGTTCCTGCTCCAAAAGATCCAGGGTGTCCAGGGGAAGCATTCCGCGGTCCCATTTGGAGCCTTTGTAGGTGGAGTAGGCCCCGCGCTCCTCGGCCAGCTTTGCGGAGGCGCAATACGAGTAAAAGGCCACGGCCTCGATGATCTCGTCGTTGAAGTCCACCGCTTCGATCGAATCGAAGGGGATGCCCTTTATATAGAGCGCATCCTGCAAACCCATGACGCCCAAACCGACCGGCCGGTGGCGCATGTTCGCGCGCTCGGCGGCTTCCACGGGGTAGAAGTTGATGTCGATGACGTTGTCGAGCATCCGCATCAAAAGCTCCACCGTTTGGCGCAGCTTGGGGTGGTCAATGTCTCCCTCCGGCGTCAGGTGGGAGGCTAGGTTCACCGAGGCGAGATTGCAAACGGCCACTTCGTCGGTGGAGGTGTTCAGGGTGATTTCCGTGCACAGGTTCGAGTTGTGGATCACCCCTACGTGATCCTGTGGGGAGCGCACGTTGCAAGGGTCCTTGAAAGTGAGCCAAGGATGGCCGGTTTCGAAGAGCATCTCCAGCATGCGCTTCCAAAGCTGCAACACCCGGATCTTGCGTCCGTGGATGCGCCCCTCCTCCGCCATCTGTTCGTATTCCAAGTAGCGCTTTTCAAACGCCGCCCCGTGCAGTTCCGGCAGGTCGGAGACCTCGTTGGTGCGGAAGAGTGTCCAAGTAGCCTCCTTACTCAGCCGGCCATCGGAGATGTCCTTGAGCCGCTTCATGAACAAATCCGGGATCCATTGAGCCGTATTCATGTTGTGGGTGCGCCGGCGCTCATCCCCGGTTTCCTTGCGCAAGTCCAGAAAGTCCTCGATGTCGGCGTGCCAGAGTTCGAGATAACTGCACAGCGCGCCCGGTCGCTTGCCGCCCTGATTCACCGCGATAGCGATGTCGTTGGAGACCTTTAGGAAGGGTACCACTCCGCTGGACTCCCCGTTGGTGCCATGGATATGGGCGCCGGTCCCGCGAACAGCAGTCCAAGAGCACCCCAACCCGCCGGCCCACTTCGAGAGGTGGGCGAAGCGGTTCCACGTTTCGGTGATCTCCTCGATGGAATCGCCGCAGTAGAGCAGGTAACAGCTCGAGAGTTGGCTCTTGACCGTGCCCGAATTGAAAAGAGTCGGGGTCGAGGAGCAAGCTTTGCGAGTTTTGTAGAGCGAATAAAAGTCGATGGTGCGGGCTTCCTTGTCCGCTTCGAGAATGGCTAGCCCCATTGCAACGCGCATCCAAAACATCTGCGGCGATTCCAAGCGCAGTTTTTGTCCGGTGGTCGTATCCCGCCGGTTGATCAGGTAGCGGTCGTAGAGAGTTTGGATTCCCAGAAAATCAAACTGGAGGTCCGCGAAGGGATCGAGCGCGTCGGCAAGCTTCCGTAGGTCAAAGTGGGCCAGACGCGGGTCCAGTCGGCCAAGCTCGATTCCAAGGGGAATGTAGGCAAGGAAGGCTTTTTTGTGGGCCTCCTTGAGGGCCTGTGGACCGTCGGTGATCCTCCACGGGAGGGTTTCCTCGTAGATGTAGGTTAGCAGGATGCGCCCGGCGACGAAACGGGTGTCGGCCTCGAGTTCCAGGAGTTCCTTGGAGTTGAGGATGATGGTTTCGCGGCGTTCCGCGGCTGAGAGGGACAGGGAGGTGGAACGAAGCAACCGGCTGATCAAGGCGGCTTCGGAAATCTCTAACTGGAGGCCGATCAACGCAAATGACACCCGCGCCCTGATGTCCGCGAGTTGCTCGTGCGAGGCGAGTTCGAGTTGTTCCGTCTCGTCCTGATAGGACTGGTCACGTGCCAGTTCACGCAGAGCCGCACGCTTCGCACGGTATTTACCGTAGGCCAGGGCGACACGGCTGTGGCCCAGTTCGAGGAGCGTGTCCTCGACCATGTCCTGGATTTGCTCTATATGGACAAACAAAGGGTTTTCCTTCCGCACCCGGAATTCAATTTCGGCGCGCACCTGACGGCCGACGGACTCGTCCACCTGCACGGAGGCGCAGGCGGCGGCGACGGCGCGCTCAATCTTGTGCCCAAGCCAGGGAACGATGTGCGGTTTCTGTTGCAGCGACTGCGGGGTGTCCCGCCGGATCACCCGTGGAAACTCGGCTGAGTCGTTGGAGAGGGCTGCGATATGCGGGTCCGAGGGTTCGGCTTGCAAGGTAAAGACAGAGGACATTGGAGGCGGAAGCGGGAGTGCGAGTGCGACTGGCAGGTTGAGAGAGGGGCCGGCGCGATGGAGAGGCGTTGGTCTGCGCGGCTTGAAGGAAGGGGCGGGGTGCCGTCTGGCGGATCAAATCAGGTCGTCTTCGTTCGAGTTCCGGACGCTTCCGCTGGTCTGGTACTCCGTGACCCTTGTTTCAAAGAAGTTTTTCTCCTTTTTGAGGAAGATGACCTCGTCCAGCCATCCGAACGGGTTGTTCCGCACTCGCGAAAGCACGGGTAGACCGAGGCTGGAGAGGCGTCTGTCGGCGTTGTACTCCACGTAATCAAGGAACTCCTGCTGACGCATTCCCACGATGTCCTCCGGCAGGCAATCGCACACGAACTCCTTCTCCAATTCGACCCCCTCGCGCATGAAGTCGGTCAATTCGGCCCGGAAAGACTCGGTCCAAATGTCGGGGTTCTCGTTGATCAACTCAGTGAGGATGTAACGGCCCAGCGCGATGTGGTTGGACTCGTCCCGGAGTGTGTACTGGAACATTTGGCCGATGCCCGTCATCTTGTTCTGCCGGTGCAGGGAGAGGACCATGGCGAAGAGGGCGTAGAACTGGGTGCCCTCCATCACCTGGGTGATGGCAAAAATCGCCTTTGCGAAGGCCTGCTTGTTAGCGGTCTGGGTCAGGTCGATGCCCATCTTCAAGGCGGGCATGTGCTTGGTGATGAAGGCGTTCTTCTTCCGGATGGAAGGGATGTCCTGGAACTTCGCGGTCACCTCGTCTAGGTCGATGTTCAGGCTGCCGATGATGTGCAGAAGGGAGTCCATGTGGATGGATTCCTCGGCAATGTGCCGGAGCGAGGCGTGTTTGAGTTCCGCGGCGGTCAGGTTGTCTTCGATTACGTGAAGCACGGAGTCGCCCACAAGTCCCTCGGCGGCAGAGAAATAGCCGATTCCCATCTCGATGATCCAGCGTTCCTTGGCGGACAGGGCGTTGGTGTTCCACTGGTGGGCGTCCTTGGACATGTCAATCACGTCCGGTTCCCAGTGGTTGGCCTTCATCTGTTTGTAAATGCGGTAGGCCTCCGTGTACTTGAGCGGCAGCACGTTCAACTCGGCGGACCTGTGCCCGTTGATCACCATCTTGCCCGCCAACCGCTCCCGCGCCTTGGTCTTGTCCAGACGAAACGTCTTGTTCCTGAACTGGTAAACCACAACGTCGCCCTCCTCTTTTGCTGAAACGTCACCGTGAATGCTGGTGAAATTGAGGGGGTCTGTTGGGCTAAGGGATACCAAATCTGGATCGGCGGCGAGGAGTGCTGAGCTCATAAGTTGGAGAAGGAAGAGGACGGTGTGCTGAGACTTACTGCGGGCTGGGTGAGCGCGGGTTGGGATTCTGTGGGAAAGAGTTGGAGAGGGTGTGTGTGGAAAAGAGCGTTGCCGAAAGTCAGCCCGCCCGGCGAGTCCGAGAGCTTTCTTCAGCGGGTTTGACGGGGAGACTGACTTCTCAAACCTGTGGAGATGAGACCGAATCCGGCCACCGTTTCCGCGGTTTTTTGACTTGGCGGAGTAGGGGGCTTGCAGCGGGCACCTCCACAATTAGTGGGGGCAGATGGGGAAGAACAGGCAACATATAGTGGTTTTCGGGTCGCCAAAGTCAAGTTGCCACAAGGGAAAGAAAACCAAATTTTGAGCCGGGCGCACCCGGGTTTTGGCATGGATTTTGATTCCTCTCTCGGGTGACCCGTTGGCAAACGTAGCCCGGTGGAAACCGTACGCTCGCGGGGATTGCCGTACCCCTTGTCCGCGCCTACACTCCTGAGTTCCACCCGTGTTTTCCTTTCCTTCATGAACTGGCTTCGCAAGATTTTCCAATTCCGCGAACAAACCCAAGGCGACGTGGTCAAGCCCTTCCTCGATCATCTGGAGGATCTGCGCTGGACGGCGATCAAGATGGGTATCTCGCTGATTCTTGGGATGATTGTGGCGTTTTCGTTTGTGAAGGAGGTCACGGCGCTCGTGATGAAACCGGTCACGGAATTGGGAGTGAAGCTATTCATGCCCGGAGTCACTGACGGGTTCATGATCTCTTTGACGATCGCATTTTATGCGGGAATCGTATTGAGTTTTCCTTTCCTGATTTATTTTCTCGCAGAGTTTGTGCTGCCCGCCCTCACCACCAAGGAAAGGCGCATTCTTCTGCCGGCCATCGGCGCAGGGTTCATCCTGTTCGCCTTCGGCGCAGTGGTGAGCTACTGGTATGTTCTTCCCGCCACCCTGCAGTGGTTCACCACCTACAACACGGAGATGGGTATCACCCAGCAGTTCGACGCAAAGGTCTATTTCGGATTCGTTTCTCACCTGACGATTGCCTGCGGCTTGTTGTGTGAGTTGCCAGTGGGGGTGCTGGGCATGGCGGCGCTCGGGGTGATCAACTATCCGATGCTTTCCCGGACGCGCCCGTATGCGATCACCGGCATTCTGGTGCTGGTGGCGCTGATTGCGCCGACCCCGGACCCTTTCACGTTCATTGGATTGTCTTTGCCTGTAATTGCAATTTACGAGGTTTGCATTTGGATCGTCTGGATCATCGACCGGCGGCGGATTCGCGAAGAGGCAGGCGAAATCCGCACCCTCGACTAATCTGCCTGCCACCCCTTTTTTTCAAACACCCCTCAAACCCATGCTTGTTGAAAGTGACCTGCTCCTGAAGCTCGCCGAAAAGGTGGGCACCCCCTTCTGGCTTTACTCTGCTCCCACCATCCGGGAACGGATTTCTGAAATTCGCGAGGTGACTGCGGACGGGGTACAGGCGCGCTTCGCGATGAAGAGCTGCCCGGCCACGCGTGTTTTGGAGGAAATGCGGGAGGCGGGAATCTGGATAGACGCCGTCTCGGGAAACGAAGTGCTTCGGGCCCTTCACGCCGGGCATGCGGCCGGCCAGAATCCCCCAGTCATCCTCTACACGAGCGATGTGTTCCGGGACAACGGGCTCTCCGTCATCCTTGAGAAGGGGATCCTTCCGAATGTGGGTTCGCCAGGCATGTTGGACGAACTGGCGGCAGCCGGTTACCGCGGGGATGTCTCAATCCGGGTCAACCCTGGGTTTGGGCACGGCCACGTCAACTCGTGCGACACCGGGGGGCCCAGTTCAAAGCACGGAATCTGGCTCGAACAGCTTGGAGCAGTTGCTGCCAAAGCCGAGGAAGCCGGCCTGCGGGTGGTCATGCTCCATGCCCACATCGGGAGCGGGCCGCGGTTTGAGGAGTTGTGCGAAAATTTGGAGCGTCTTGCCGGCGAGTTTGCGGCGCTTTTGCCCGTCTTCCCAGATCTCCAGGCGGTCAGCCTTGGCGGCGGGATTCCCCACAACTACCGGCAGGCAGACGCCCAGATTCCGCTGGCACCGCTGCGGGCGCTCTTCGCGCGCTGCCGCGAAACATTGTGTCGCGCGGCGGGCCGTGCGATTCGGGTAGAGATCGAGCCGGGGCGGTATTTTGTGGCGTCCGGTTGCGTGTTGGTCGCGAAGGTGGCGGATGTGAAGACTACCTCGACCAACGCAAAGGGCCAGGGAGCGACCTTCGCGATGGTGGATGCCGGATTCGTGGATCTGGTACGGCCTGCGATGTACGGGAGTTTCCACCGAATCGAGGTGATCTCCAGGGACGGCGGCCCGCGAACCATCGGGTCGATCGTCGTGGCAGGGCCCCTGTGCGAAAGCGGGGACGTCTTTACGCGGGACGATGCCGAGTTGTTGGTACCGAGGGATTTGCCCCAGCCGGTTGCCGGGGATTTGCTCGTGCTTCACGATGCAGGCGCTTACGGCTACGCCATGAGTTCCAACTACAATTCGATCGGCCGCGCGCCGCAGGTTTGGCTGGAGGCGGACGGTGCCACCTCGCTGATCTCCCGTCGCGAAACGCTGGAGGATCTGCTGCGCGCCGAGGTTAATCAGCCGATTTGAGCCGCGGGCACCGTGTCACCAGCGGGTGGCCTGAAACTTCCACGCAGGCACCTTTTTCTGCATCTCGGGCTCGTCGTCGCGTTCCTTGAGCCCGCAGCGGAGATAGTTTTGGTGAGCGCGTTCCAGGGCGGGGCGGTCGATTTCGACGCCCAGTCCCGGGCCTTTGGGCAGGGCGACGCAGCCTTCCTCGATAGGAATCCGACCGCCGACGACGATCTCTTCCCACTGCCAGGGATAGTGGGTGTCGAGGGCGTAGGTGAGATTCGGCATGGCAGCCCCGAGGTGGGTCATCGCGGCAAGGGAAATGCCGGCGTGGTTGTTGGAGTGCATGGAGACGCCCTTGCCGAAGGTGCGACAGAAGGCGGCCAGTTCCATCGAGGCGCGCAGGCCGCCCCAGTAATGGTGGTCGGTCAGGATGATGTCCTCAGAACCGTGGCGGATACTTCCGGGCAGGTCCGCGAAAGAGGTGGTGCACATGTTGGTCGCCAACGGGAGTTTGACCTCCCTGCGCACGGCGGCCATACCCTCCTGACCGCGGGCGGGATCCTCGGAATACTCGAGAACGCCCTCAAGTTCACGCCCCCAGCGGATGGAGGTTTCCACTGTCCAGAGTGCGTTGGGGTCGTGGCGGATGGGGACGTCCGGCCCGAACTCGGTCCGGAGCGCCTTCAGTGCGGCGACCTCCTGAGCAGGCTCAAACACGCCGCCTTTGAGTTTGATCGATTGGAACCCGAATTCCGCGACCATGGCCCGCGCCTGGGCAACGATGCCGTTCGGGTCCAGTGCGGCAGCTTGTCGAGCCGCAGCCCATCCGGTGGCCTGGGG
>JBILKV010000345.1:0-2878 GCA_044376515.1 Chthoniobacteraceae bacterium
AATGATGCCGGTTGAGTGAAGCCAGAAACTCGCGGGTCGCCCGGTCGGTGGCCGGCGAAAACGCCGAGGGCCGCGCAAGGTTGCGCAACGGTTGGGTGGCGTTGAAATCCGTCCCCTGAAAGGCAGCTGGCAGAAAGCCGGAGCCCCAGAAGTTGCCCGCCGACTGCGGCGCACCCCGCGGATCCGGAACCGCCACGTAGGCCGGAAGTTCATCGTTTTCGCTGCCCAGCGCATAGGTCGCCCAAGCCCCCATGCTGGGAAACCCGTCGAGGGTGAACCCCGTCGCCATGAAGTTTTCACCCGGTCCGTGCGTGTTGGTTTTTCCGGTGAGCGAATGGATAAAACACATCTCGTCCACCAAAGCCCCCAGATGCGGCACCAGATCGGAAACCATCTTGCCCGACTGTCCGCGCGGACGGAACTCCCACGGGCTTTTGGTCAGGTTGCCTTGCTGCCCCTGGAAAGTGATGAGGCCCTCCGCGCCGGGCATGGGTTGCCCGTGACGTTTGATCAGTTCGGGTTTGTAGTCGAAGGTGTCAACCTGACTGACCGCTCCCGAACAGAAGATCATCAGCACCCGCTTCGCGCGGGGCTCAAAATGGGGCGTTCTGGGCGCGTTGGGGTTCGCGGGTTGGATGTTGGGGCGGATGGGCGTTGCCCCAGAGGCAGGCTCCCGCCCCAGCAAATGGGCGAGCGCAATGCCCCCCAAGCCCGTGGCCGTGTGTCCGAGAAAATCGCGCCGGTTCAAAAATGGGTGCATGAGAATGTCCTCCTTAAAAAACAAACAAGAACTCACTGGTGTTGTAGAGGGCGCGGGCAAAGGAGAGCAGGCCGTGCTCCCGGATGAATCCCTCGGATCGCTCCAACTCAAAAGCATCCGGCGGCCTCGCGTAGAAAAGCCGGTAGGCCAGTTGCACCTGGTCGGCGGTCTTCGCACCCGCCCCCGCCCGCAGCCGCTGCTCGAGAAGCGTCCCCTGTCCCGCCACGAACGTGCTGTTAAAGAGATTGAGCGCCTGCAAAGGCGTGTTGGAGCGGCTGCGCTTGGCCATCACCGAACCGCCGTCCGGACAGTCAAACGCCCCGAACACCCCGTCCTGCGCCGCCCGGACCCGGAAGAGGTACACCATGCGGCGGTACTCTTCGGGCGTGTAATTCTCCTTGGGAAAGTAGTGGCGCACATTTTCGCGCACCACGTCCATGAGGTAGAAACCCGGCCCCCCCATTTTCAGATCCAGCGCCCCCGAAACGGCCAGCATGCTGTCGCGGATCGCCTCTGCCTCAAGACGCCGCGGACTGTACCGCCAGAGATAGCGTCCGGCCGCATCGCGTTTTTCCGCTTCAGGCCGCGGTGTAGAGCCCTGCTGGAAGGTGGCGGAAAGCAGCAGCAACCGCTGGATGTGTTTGACCGACCAACCCTGCCGGACGAATTCGTCCGCGAGCCAGTCGAGCAGTTCGGGATGGGTGGGTCGCCCGCCGTTGAGGCCAAAATCGCTGGGCGTGTCGACCAGGCCATTCCCGAAAACGTAGTGCCACAGCCGGTTGACCAACACCCGTGCCGTGAGCGGGTTGGTGTCGGAAGCAACCCATTCGGCAAACTTCATCCGGCGTACCGAATCCTGCGCGTCGACGTCCAACTCAAGCGATCCCAGAACCGAAAGCGCGTCGGGCGCCACGATTTCGCGCTTCTGCTGGGGCTCGCCCCGATAGAGGCGGTGCGTGGCGGGGGGCGCAGCTGCAAAACGGCCCACCCACGCTGAGTTCTCCTCGGCGGCAATCTGCTTCTTGAGTGCGGCCAAATCCGTCTGGAGTTGCTTCGCTGCGGCTTTGTCCTCCTTGGAGAGGTTGGCTAGGAAGGCGTCGGGGCCGCTACTTGCGACTCCCGGGCTTCTTCCCTCGGAAGATCCCACCTGTTTCCACTGCCCGGCTTGCGGGGCGGCCTCTATTTTGTAGCGCGTGGCGAGCCGATCGGAAAAACGGCCGTCCCGGTCGCGTCCCCAAACGACCTTGTTGACCCGTACCTTGGCGGGGAAATCAATCTGGATCCAACCGGCACCCTTTGTGTTGGAAATCCAACTGTGGGCATTCCCAAACTTTCCATCGTTGAGATGAGCCAGTTGATGAAGCGCATAACCCGCCAACGTGCCGGACGCGCTTGCCTTCCCACCGTAGACCGCAAGCGCCACGTTGCGTCCTTCCCCGTCAAAAACCTCGAACTCATCGATGCAAGGCTCCCCGCCACTGGTCGCCAGAATCGTAAAGCGCAGAGCAACCGCCTCAACGGTTTCGAAGGTGTCCTCGTTCCGGGTGGTGCTCAAGGGCGGACGCGCGCCGGACTCGGCCGGAGCGACGGGCTTTGAAGCCAGCGTCGCCTTCTTCTTGAGTACGTCCAGCTCAGCCTGTTTCGTGCGCTCCGCCTGCCGGAGGGCGGCGAGGGCCTGCGCCTTGGAAGGATCGGCCATCTCCCGCAACGGCCGCTCGCCCATCTGCACGCCTGCGAACACCGCCTGCATCGCATAGTAGTCCTTCTGCAAAATCGGGTCGAACTTGTGGTTGTGACATCGTGCACACCCCATCGTCAGCCCCATGAAGGCGGTGCCCGTGGTGTTGACCATGTCCGCCAACTCTTCCTGTCGCTGCATCAGGGTGAGGTTGATGTCGCCGCTCTTGACGCTGTCATAAGGCCCCGCAACCAGAAACCCGGTGGCCCGGTCCACGCCAAGCATATCACCCGCGATCTGTTCCTTGATGAAGAGGTTGTAGGGCTTGTCCGCATTGAAAGCCTCGACCAGGTAGTCGCGGTACGGATAGGCCGACAAGCGCTCCGTATTGCGCTCGAACCCGTCTGTGTCGGCGTAACGCACCACATCCATCCAATGCC
>JBILKV010000346.1:0-2874 GCA_044376515.1 Chthoniobacteraceae bacterium
CCCGCCACCGGAGGAGGTGGAGCCGTGTATGGGCGAGCTGGAGCGGTTTCTCCATAGCGAAACAAGCGGGTTGCCTGTTCTGCTCCGCGCCGCGCTCGCCCATGTCCAGTTCGAGACCATTCACCCCTTTCTGGATGGAAACGGGCGGCTTGGGCGTCTGCTCATCGCATTGCTCCTGCACCATGGCGGCCTGCTTTCCGAGCCGCTGCTTTTTCTGTCGCTCTTTTTTAAAGAAAACCGCCCAGCCTACTATGGCCTGCTGGACCGGGTGCGGAGCACCGGAGACTGGGAGGCGTGGGTGGAAAAGTCCGGGCGGAGTACGGGAAGAACCTGCTCACCCGGCTCAGCCGCGATCTGACCCTGCGGCACGGGAAGGGATTTAGCCGGAGGAATGTCATCCGGATCAGACAGTTTTATATGGCCTACCCAAAAGGTGCGAAGCCTTCGCACCTCTTCAGCTGGTCGCATGTTGTGGAATTGCTGAAGCTGGATGACCCTCTGGAACGCAGCTTTTACGAGCAACAGGCAATCCACGACAAATGGTCGGTTCCGGAGCTGCAGGGAACGAGTAGCTTCTTGTAACACAATTTAAGGGCGTTGGACATGCCCCAGTCCAAGCGCCCGGATGCGCTCGGATGGAGCCGTTTTCGCCCCTCAAAGGTGGTACATTTTGGACCCGGTTAATTCGACCGGAAGTGGTGCACCTTGACCGACCGCTGACAACAAATCTTTGCCGACTGCAGCGTGCGCTTGCTAACCTTTACAGCATTGGTTCGCAGGCAACGTTAGCGAAACAATACGGAATCGTGCCAGAGATTGAAGCAGGGGCGGCCGGGGACCGTCACTCCGGCCATCGGGCTCAATACACCAATCCCTTCCCCGGCCGGACGCTTTCGGCCTCCACCCATTTGGGAGAAATCATGATTTGACGCGGCACCGCCGGGATGCCGCGCTCATGCTGGGAAATCTGCGTCACCACCAGGTCCACCGCAGCCGCTGCAAGGTGGTCGCGCTGCTGGAAAATGCCGGCGAGCCCCGCCATTTCAGGCGTCCAGTCGTGGACCACAAAACCGATGTCCCGCGGAAACTTTAGACCCAGCTTCTGCAGCCACCCGGGCACATACGTATCAAACGAAATGACGGCATCCGGCCTTTGCTCACGCATCCATTTGGCAAACACCCCGAAGCCATGGCGAATGTCGTTTTCCGGAAAAAGCAGCAGCGGTACGCGGCTTTCCGGCGGGAGGCTTTGCTGCCAGTGGAAGAAGCCTCCGCTGTAGCCAAACTGGGAGCGGGTCACGATCCACTTTGTCACCGCAACCCCCACCCGTTGGTACCCCCGCTGCCGGAGCAGCGCGGCCGCCATTTGGATGCCAAGAGTCATGTTGCCGGCGGTCATGTGCAGGGCCGGCTTGCTCATCGCGTTCCCAAAGGTGACCGCAGCAAAGTTGGAATAGTCCAGTTTACTGCACGGCAATTGTACGCTCTGTGGGGACACAATCACCCCTTCGATCCCCCTCGCATGCAGTATTTTCTGCAAGCGTTTCGGTGTGAGGCCGTCCCTGCCCAGAAAAAACTCCTCAACCGCGTAGCCGTGTCCGTGGGCGCGACGGCGGATGTCCTCCACGGGCACGTATTGGTACGATGGACTCAACAGGCCGTCCTTCGGTATTTCCTCTCGGATCACCGCAATCACCGCGCGCATCCGCTTTTCCTTTTTGCCGCGCACCACCTGCATCAGGCGCATCAAGTGCGGGTCAGGTTGGTAGTCCAACCGCCGGGCCGCCTTCAGCACGACCTCCCGCTTTTGCGCCGACACCCTCGGAGAGCCGCGCAACACCCGCGACACGGTCATGACCGACACCCCGCTCGCGCGGGCAATGTCTTTGAGTGTTGGTGGGGAGTCTGACAGCACCGTGTTAACATAACATGGATGAGAACTGTCCGCCCCCGCAAAAACCAGCTACCACAAGACTTTATCCCGCCATGACGTCCCGCTCTTTTCTCCGCCAACTGGCTGTTGTCACACTCGCAGGCCTGCCTTTCGAGGTTTCCGCAGATCCGCCCTCCTTTCAGGGGCCTACTCCCGGCACACAGCGCTTCGTCACCATTCCGATGGTCGACATTTCCCAAGACCCGAAACGCCGGGTGGTCGTTGCCCGCGGCACTGAGACCGCCTATCAGGGCCACTGTGACACCGCCCTGCTGGCCGACGGAAAAACCATGTTTGCCGCTTGGAGCGTCAACCATGCAGGTTACCTCGGCCCCCTCGCCCGCAGCGAAGACGGCGGCCTCACCTGGAGCGACCCCCTGCCCACGCCGCCAGACTGGAGGGAGGTCAAAACCACGACCCCCGTCCTCCACCGCCTCACCGATCCAAAGGGCGTTGAACGGCTTTTTATTTTTGGAGGGTGCGATTTTCCAGGCAACATCCGGCGGGCGTTTTCGGAGGACGCAGGAAAAACGTGGTCGGCCATGGCGGTTACGGGTCTCGTAGGAGAGGTCGCCCCCAAGAGCATCCTGCCCTTTGACTTGGGCAACCGTCTCGTCATGTGGTCCGACCGGCGCGATCCCAAGAATGCCAAGGATCCGAACCCCGTGGTGTGGCAAAGTGAATCACTCGACGGCGGTCTCACGTGGAGCCCGGAGCGCGTCATTCTGGTGGTTCCCGGCCAGTGGGCGCAGCCAAGCGTCATCGGGTCCGCCGATGGTAAAAAACTGCTCATGCTCATGCGTGAGAACACGCGGAAGCACCATTCCCTGTATTCCGTCAGTGACGACGAAGCACGCACCTGGAGCGAACCAAAGGAACTGCCCGCTGCACTCACGGGCGACCGGCACGTCATCAAGCGCGCCCCGGACGGGCGGCTGGTG
>JBILKV010000047.1:0-26254 GCA_044376515.1 Chthoniobacteraceae bacterium
GCCCCCCCCCGGCCCTCGCCGGCGCACGCAGGAAGCGCGAAAAACACAAGGAGCGCGCAGACTGCACAGAGCTTTTGAGTCTCGCTGAGCACCGGGTGAGCGAATTTGATTGCGTCCAAGCGATGCAACGGTTCGCTGCGATCGGGGCGCTCAGCGGCGGTGCCCCGAGGGAGCCGGATATCGGTGCGCTGCTTCATCTCCTTTAAATTAATCGATTTTGGGGGCATGTCAGGTCCCATTTTGGAACGGCGCCACGTTGTGGGACCACCCCGAGCGCCGGTTCGGAAGAAATCAACCGGAACGCCCGCTGGTCTGTGGAGGGTGCCGGGATTGCGCACAAAAAGACAGCCGGCACTGTTTCTTCCCTTCCGCGTCTCCGCGTGTCCTTCTTTTCCAGACATGACGGGGCAAACCATCGTCCGCGGCTATTTGAGCCGCCGCGTCAGCTGCCTGTTTTGACCTCGATGACATCGTGCGGGGCGCTTTCCCGCTGACCGGCCGCGCTCACTCGGATGTAGCGTGCCTTCTTCCGCAGATCGGGCAGCGTTGATGCCCCCAGATACCCCATTCCGCTTTGGATTCCTCCGGCGAGTTGGATGAGGACCTGATCGAGCTTCGGGGAGAGTTCTTTGAGCGCCTCGATTCCTTCGGCTGCGACTTTCCGGGCTGCGTCCTTGCCCGCATGCCCGTAGCGCGCGGCGCTTCCTGCGCTCATGGCGGCGGCTGATCCCATGCCCCGGTACTGTTTGTAGAGTTTTCCGTTGATTTCCATCACGCTGCCAGGCGCCTCCGGACAGCCCGCCAACAGGCCGCCCAAGACGATGCTGTCCGCAAGGGTGAGCGCCTTGACGGCATCCCCCGATTTGGCGATGCCGCCGTCGGCCAGAATGGTCACTCCGCGTTTTGCGGCGGCGCGGCTCGTCAGGTACAATGCCGTGAGCTGTGGGATCCCAACCCCCGCGACGATTCGCGTAGTACAGATGGAACCGGGCCCCTGTCCCACCTTGATGACATTGGCTCCGCATCCCGCGAGGAACTCCACCCCGGCACCGCTGGTGACGTTCCCCGCGATGATGGTGACCTCTTTGAACTCGCCTCGGATCAGGCGGATTGCGTCTCCCACTCCCTTGGAGTGGCCGTGCGCAGTGGAAATCGCAATCGCATCCGCGCCGCGCTCCAGAAGTCCGCTGACTTGGGCAAGAATCCGGTCGCGGTCCAGTTGGCCGGAGGCATTTCGTGGCGAGGAAATGCTCGCCCCGCACAGCAGTCGGAAGTTTGCATCCCGTGCCGGGCGCATTTGGGCCCGGTTCTCCTGCCGGATGCGCTCTACGTCCGAGAGCGTAAAGAGGCCCCTCAGTCGGTCGTCGGCGTCAACAACGAGGAGCTTGTGGGTTCCCACATTCTCGGTGAAGAAGCGGTCTGCCCGCTCGATTGGATCGGCGCCAAGGTCGCCGACATGAATGGCGGGGGCCTGCGACCGGGGGGTCATGACTTCAAAGACCCGCTTTTGGGCGTGGCGCTGGCGGACGACCTGTCCGGGCAGCAGACCTAGGAGACGTCCATCCTTGTCGACCACCGGAAATGTCCGGAAGGTGAAGTCCTTTTGCTCGAGGTATTCGAGCAACTCGCCGATGCTCTGGTCTGGGGCGGCCTTGATGGGTTCGCTGATGAGGCCGTGGACGTTGTTTTTGACGCGGCTCACCTGTGAAAGTTGCTCGCGCTCGGTCATGTTGCAGTGGATCAGTCCAAGTCCCCCGCAGCGCGCAAGTGCAATGGCCATCTCGGCTTCCGTGACCGTATCCATGTCCGCGGACACAATCGGGAGGCTCAGGTGCAGTTGGTCCGAAAGGCGGGCGTCGAGCCGAGCGTCCTTGGGGAGAACTTCGGAGTAGAGGGTTGCCAGCGTGACATCGTCATAGGTCAGCGCTTCCTCGGAGTGGGCCGCAAAAAAGGCGCCCGCCTCCTTGTAGAAGAGAGAATCGAGGGACTGGGTAGGGGCTTCTGCCATAGGAAAATGTGCACCAAAATACGCACCAGTGCAAAGCCGGAATGCGGGAATCCATCCGTCGCAGGGCACCCCTCGAACCTGCTTCAGGCAGCAGCCTCTGGCTGACTCCCTCCGCCATCGGCGCGCCCTTCGGCGGAGGGCTTCTGGAGCGGGTGGGGCTTCCAACGCCCGGCGAGATTTCCTTAGACGAAAAGCCCAACGGCCGCGGTGTAGCCGTGGACGAAGTTGGATTGCCCAGCCGGCCCTACTTCGCCGTTGCAAAAAAGCCCCGCGATTGGGAGAGCCCCGAAGTGACGCCCTATCGCCTCCGCATCATGATTGGGCCTGCCAAACAAGCTCGCCCCCCGCCCGCGACAGAGAAACGCTGCGCAGGCGAAAGGACGGATCCCCTCGCGCGCCTTCATGGCAAGCTGGTGTTCGAGTTCCTCGCCTGCCGCTGCGGCGTCGCGGAGTTGGAATTGGAAGGTCTGGCCTACACGTGGGTAGGCAGCCAATTCGACGGTGCCGGATTCCGGGTCGGTTCCCAAAACGTTTCGAATCACGAAGTCTCCCGTCCGGAAATCATCCCTGTACTCGTCCGCAGCGAAGCCCGCGAACAGGTTGCGGCCCACGGTGCGCTGCTCCTCCTTGGAAAGCCCCTCGATTGACTCGCTGAGCCGTTCGTAAGCGGGCATGGAACCTATTGAGGTCAAGACATTCTCTTCCGCGCCCGTGATCGCGTGGGGTTCTCCAATCGGGCGGCAGCCCTGGCCGAGGATCAGGTGCAGTTTAACCCCCCCTTTGAGCCCCAAGGCGACCCCCGCCTCAACCAGTTGCCGGTTGTGAAAAACAAAGATTTCCTCCTCCTCTTCGCCCCCGCTCAAGAGCCCGCCTAGGACCCGCACCCCCGGGAATGCAGAAGACCAATTCTTGAGCCACATTTCCGCTCCCATCCGCACCGGGTTGCCAAAAAAGATCCATGCCTCCGAGTCTGCTGCGCCGCCGACGTGGTTCCGCCACTGCGCTGGGGTGTAGTCGTCGGATTGTTGCTCGTTAAACTCCACCGCCGAGAGCCTCGTGTTGGGCAGGGAAAGCAGCAGAAGGGAGAAGCCGGTTGACGACTCGGCTTCCACCCCGGGGCCGACGAGCCCCCAGGCGCTGCCCCCGAGCAAAATGGGCGCATGGCAGTGCAGTTGGACCAGTTCGAGAAAATCGCCCAGCAGCGGCCGGTAGTCGGAGCTGACGAAGACCAAGGCCACGCTGGGATTGCACCCCAGTTCTCTGAGACATTCACGAGAGGCACGGATGACGGCTTCTTCCGAATAAGGTTCCAAAACGAGGCGGGAGGCGGCTTTGTTCGGCATGGAAGCGGTCTAAAGGGTGGGGCTTTCCCGGTGCCAGGGAGTGGACTGTTCGTAGGCGTGCGCGATCTGGAGCAGGCGAGCCTCGTCGAAACTCTTCCCCAGCAGTTGCAACCCCACGGGCAGGCGGGCGCCGTCCACCTGTGCGAAACCACACGGGATGCTGATTCCGCAGTTGCCCGCCAGATTGGCTGCGATGGTAAAAATGTCCGCTAGGTACATCTTGAGCGGATCGTTGGACCTTTCGCCGCGTTTGAACGCGACTTCCGGGGAGGTCGGGCAGATCAGCGCGTCGACTTTCTCAAACGCCTTTTCAAAGTCGCGCCGGATCAGTGTGCGCACCTTCTGCGCGCGGAGGTAGTAGGCGTCGTAATATCCGCTTGAGAGGACGTAGGTGCCGAGAATGATGCGCCGCTTGACCTCTTCTCCGAACCCCTCGGAGCGGGAGCGGACATACAGGTCCTGAAGGTTTTTCACCTCTGCGGCGCGCCTGCCGTAGCGGACGCCGTCAAAGCGGGCGAGGTTGGCCGACGCCTCCGCCGTGGCGATGATGTAGTACACGGCCACCGCGTACTCGGTGTGCGGCAGAGAAACCTCCACGATTTCCGCCCCCAGTGATTCGCAGTGCTGTACGGCCGCGCGAACCGCCGCATCCACCTGCGGATCGATCCCCTCGATGAAATATTCCCTTGGCATTCCAAGTTTGAGCCCCCTGATGTCGCGACCGAGCAGACGGGTGTAGTCTTCTGGGGGAAGATCCAGGCTGGTCGAATCCTGCGGATCCTTACCCGAAAGGACGGTGAGCAGGCGTGCCGAGTCTTCGACGGTTTTTGTGAAGGGACCAATCTGGTCCAGTGAGGATGCGAATGCGATCAGTCCGAACCTCGAAACCCTTCCATAGGAGGGCTTAAGCCCCACACAGCCACACAATGCGGCGGGTTGCCGTATGGAACCGCCCGTGTCGGAGCCCAACGAGGCAAAGGCGGTGTTCGACGCCACCACTGCGGCCGACCCCCCGCTGGACCCCCCGGGAATCCGATCCAGAGCCCATGGGTTGGAGGTGGATTGAAGCGAAGAGTTTTCCGTCGAGGAGCCCATGGCGAACTCGTCCATGTTGAGCCTGCCGAACGGGATGGCGCCGGCCTCGCGCAACTTGCGGATCACGCCCGCATCGTAGTTTGCAGAATAGCCCTGAAGAATCTGAGAGGCGGCGGTGCACGGTTCCCCTCGCACGTTGATGACATCCTTGATAGCGATCGGAATTCCACCGAGGGGGAGGGACGGATTCGCGGCTGCGGCCTCTGACCGGGCTCTTTCAAAATTCCGAGACAGATAGCCGCCCACCCGAGAGTCAACGGAGACAATGCGTGCCTCGAGCGATTCGAGTGCTTCAAGGGCGGTGATCTCACCCGAACGGAGCGCCGTCTGGAGCGAGGAGAGAGAGAGGAAGGGGATCGATGGGCTTTCCATGACGCGCGTTACTCGATCACTTTGGACACCACAAACAGGCCGTTGGCGTGTCGGGGGGCGTTGAGGAGTGCCTCCTGCGAGGAAAACCAATCGCGCGGTTCGTCGGAACGAAACACATTCTCCAGCTGGGAGGTGTGGGCGGTTGGTTCGATGCCGGTGACATCGACTTCCTTCAATTTTTCCACATAAGTGAGCACCTGTGAGAGTTGGTTCTGGAACCGGTTGGCTTCGTCATCGGTAAGGTCGAGTCGGGCCAGTCTGGCTGTGTTGCGTACGTCGAGTTCGGCGCTCATAAAGTTCAGGGGAGGAGTAAAGAGGGCAGGGCGGCTCCGGTTCAACGTTCGATTGCGTCAAAAACGCGCTGTGGATCGCAAGGCACTGGACGACAAAAATCTGTTTAGTTTTGGCGAAAATCGCGTTTTCTTTAGAACGTGCCTCCTGAATCTTCCCAGCCCGCGCGCTCTGCCGTCAAAGAGTCGGCACCGCAAGTGCCCAACGTCCAGTTGCGTCAGGCTGCCCCGGTGGCGCCGGTGGCGCTGGGGAAGGGGAGCGTCGGAAAGGGGCGTAATCTGGTTCTGGGGATCTGCTCGTTCCTTCTGTCCATGCCTCTGGCAGGGGTTGCATTCACCTGGGCGCCTCGCGAAACATTTGTCGCCGCGACCACCAGCATGCTGCTGTCGCTGCTGATGTTCCTGTCGCTGCAGCTCCATTTATTGATCCAGCGGCATGGCATCTTTTTGCTGATGGCGGTAGGGCTGCTTTTGACCCTAGCCGTGCCGGTTGGCGTGCGGTTGGGGTCGACAGGGTTGGACTGGATGGCGGATTTGTCGGAGTTGTCGGAGTTGCGGGCCGCCCGCACCGGCCGGTCCACAGAACATGGTGGTTACCCCGTGTATGTTCAGGCGGGAGGCAAGTTGTCGCAATCCGCTGTGTCCGGATCGCCCCCGAATTCGCCCCCGACCCTTGATCAGTCCGGGAGCGTTGCTCCTCCCGCGCTCGTCTCTGTGGGTGCGGTGCCCGGCGTCGCGGCCACCCCAAACTTCCCGACCGCGCCGACATTGAAGACGCAGCCCGTTTCATCACAGGAGGTATTCTCCCCCGAGTCGGCGAAGCGCGCGGAACAGGCGTTGCTTGACCAGTTGATGGTGAAAATTTCGCGTGAGGATCCCCAAGCCGCGACTCGAATGGCTCAGAAAGAAATGCTAAGGCGCTACCCTGCTCTCGAAGATCCTTCCTCAAAGGAAGCGAACCTATACCGCGAATCCTACAATGAACTGGGGCGACTTCGGAAGTTCGAGTTTTTCAAAGATCCGCTCTGGCCTCTCAAGATCGCTGAGATGTTGGCGGTGCGGGAGGGATGGAAAAGGGCGGACCATGCCGGTGCGGGCGCAATTGGCGTCCCACAGGCCGAGGAAAGTTCTGCGAGCGCCCAGACCCCGCCGGTTTCATCCCCGGGAGCGGCCGCAAAGGCCCTTCCCGGCGAGGAGTTGGCCCTGGACGGTCCCGGGACGCCGCCTGCTGAAGATTCCCACGCTCTGGAGGTCAAGCGGGCGATGATTGAGGCGAGAAAGCGTTACCCGGCGATTGGCATCGAGGGTTCTGATGAAAATCGCGCTTACGTGGAAATTTACGCCGAGCTCGACAAGCTCAGGCCGGATTTTTTTTCCAAGGGGGACTGGCCCATCCGGTTGGTTGAATTGGTTGCTAAACGTGAGGGCTGGTCTCGGTCGGCCGATCCAAGACAGGCCACCGGTCCGGATGCGAGCGATTTGCCTCTACCCCGGTAGGAGACGGAGGGGCTTCTCTTAATGCAGCGCCACGCCCACGAGGCGGTGCGACACATCCGTGCGATTGTCGACCCGGATTTCGATTTGAGTGAGCCAAAAAGCAACGCGAGCGGCGATCACGAGGCCGCGGTGAACCTTTGCTGAAACGGCGGCTTGAATTTTTTGCAGTCCTTCGTGGCTCTGCATCCGTGTATGGATCCCTTCAATGTACGGTCGATTTCTCGATTCGGCTGCTGAGTAAAAAGAACTGGGACAGCGACAGCACTCTTCGAAGTGGCGCGCAGGGTGCGCTCGCACAGGAGGCTTCTCAGGGGGTGAGAAGCATTAGGTGCGGCCCCTTTGCGTGCAGCTTTGAAAAGCCTCTGTCAATCATGGTAAAGACCTTAAGGGGTGCGGCGTGACAGGCACTGGAGCAGGTAGGGGAGAAGCTGTTTCTTCCGGGAGACCACTCCAGCCAGTTCCCAGATGCAGTGGGAGGTTTCCGGATAATCGATCATCCGCAGAAAGTTTTCCTCGCCACGAACGAGAAGCAGGGAGGTTTGCTCGTTGATGTCGGTGACCAGCAGGGCCGAGAAAACTAACTTTTTTTCGAGGCGCTGTGCTTCCAACTCCGCCAGAAGTGCGTCGCGCTTGTCCGCGAAGTGGGCGAAGGAGAGTTCTTCGATCTGCGCAACACTAAAGCGGTATCCGTCCTCGACGTAGACTTTTGAATCAGTGCCGATGGCCTGCCTTGGGGTCATGGTCAGCAGGGGGGAGCCGACCGCGAAAATTTCGGCAGCCAGGCGACCGGCTTCGACTCCGGCGACTGCGGAGAGGTGTTCGAGGAGGCGTCGGTCCGTCGCGGTGGTTGTGGGCGAGCTGAGGTTGAGGGTGTCTGAAATGAGGCCGGCCATGAGCAGTCCGGCGATGTTTTTGGGGATCGCAACGCCCGCGTTCTGAAAGCAGAGGGAAACGATGCTGCTGGTCGAGCCGAGCGGGTTGTTCCAGAAGAGAATCGGGGTGTGACTGGCAAAGCCGCCCAGCTTGTGATGGTCCAAAATTTCAATAATGGGAACCTCCGCAGCGCCGCGCACTGCCTGCGTCAGCTCGTTGTGGTCCACCAGAATCAACTGGCGTGGAATGGTTTTAATGAAGTCCGATTTGGACAGAATGCCGATCAGACAATTTCCGTCGTTGAGCACGGGAAAGACGAACTGACCGCTTTGGGCTGCCACCCGCCGGGCCTCCTCCAGCGGGGTTTCCCCATAAAAGGAAACGTACTCGGTTTGGATCATCCGCTCGACCCGCACCGCACCGCGGGAAAGGAGGACCGTTGTTGCCGTGTCATGGGGTGAGGAGATGAGCGTGACTCCCGCTTTGTCGGCGGCCGTGCGAACCTCCTCGCCGATGGCGAGGCCGCCGGTGACTACGATTGCCTTGACCTGCTCAGCGATAGCCATTTCCTGAATGTGCGGTCTGTCCCCAACGAACAGGATCACCGATCGGTTGGTGTACCGGCGCAGGCGCGGAATGAAGGATTCCTGCGCCATGGCACACACCATGAGAAGGTGCTCGGAGGGATCGGTAGAAAGGGCACCCGCAACCACGGCTCCGCCGAAAGTTGCCACGATGTCTGCCACGGATGCCGTCACCAGTCTTGCGGCGTCAGCCTCGTCCCTGGGCGGGAACAAATGCTGGGTGATCTTGAAGGAGCTCAGCAGACCAAGGCAGATGTTTTGGTGGTCGACCACCGGGAGGCCGCGTAACCTCGCCTGGTCAATCAGATGGATGGCGTCGTAGACAGGCGTGTCCGCCCGCGCGGATACGACCTTGTGTTCCATGACGTCGCACACCTTCGGCGAGAGGTCCGTGACCAGCATGGGGGCCGGGTGTCCGAATTTCCGCAACACGTAGTCGATCCGCTCGTTGGTGTTCCCACACCGCGCCGCGACCACGTTCAGATGCCCGGTGAGCCTCTTGAATTCTGCGTACCCGATGGCCGAGCAGATGGAGTCCATGTCGGGATTGCGGTGTCCAATAACGATTGTTTGCATGAGTTACGGGAATCGAGAATGGGAAGCGGTTTGGTTCCGGAAAAATGGGAGCAGACTCTGATTGGGAAAGCTGGCGGGACGAAGAAAGAATTCACCTCCTCCGGAACATCAAAGGAATGTATCCCCGATCCGGGTGAGCAAAGCAAAGACGGCCCCTGTAGCGCAGTTGTAACGTCCCCGTTCGCTAGCGGTGGACACGCCGGGCCTCTCACAGTTCTCTTTTTCCCGAAGCTGCAGAATTGGGAGTGTTCCTCATTGCTTGTGAATACCGCGCGCGGGGGGCGCGATAACGGAGCAAAAAGAAAATTCGGTCGGGTCTGCCGATTCCGGTCGTGAATAGCGTGGGCGGCGGGTCAAGAAACCGTCACCTGAACCAGTTTACTGCCGATGTCTGCCAGTTCCCCGCGGTTGCAGGGCCCACAGAATTCACCGCTCTTGGCAACCTGCTTTGCCAAGCCGCGCGGAGATGGAAGTCGCTGTGTGCATCTGATGTTTGCCAAGTGAGAATATCTGCTCCCAGTCGCTTCCTTGGATGAAAACAAACCGCGGTCGAGGGAGTGCACCCAGCACCAGTGCTCACCCTGCGCTTTAAAATACACCACGTACAGACTCCGGTTGGCAGTCATGAAAAGGCGGTTCCGGCGCGGCCCGCCCGAACACACGTTGCTGCAAATGTCAGGCAAATGGATCTGGCCGACCCGTTGGCCGGCAGGTGAGAACGCATGGACACGATCGTACCCCATGCCCACCCAGCCGATGCCCACCCAGCCGATGCCCGCCCAGCCGATGCCCGCCCAGAGGTTTCCATCCCGATTACTTCCGTTTGACTACCGAGAGGACGCTGCTGAGGGCTTCGAGGAAAGCGTTGGTCGTTTTCTTTCTCCAGTGAGCGAGGATTCCCTCAAGGTGACGCGCAATTCGCGTGCGATTTTTGAGGCGATGAATGGCCCAAAGACGGTGCCTTAGATCGCTGCAGAAAATGAGCCGCACCTTGCGCAGATCACTCAAGCAAAAAGCCAGATTACGGACGGGGAAGCCCAGGTGTTTGAGCCAGAGCCGAAGGGGCCACACGCTGGAGCAGGCCGCCCAGATTTGGAA
Organism: Chthoniobacteraceae bacterium; assembly: GCA_044376515.1. Classification (GTDB taxonomy): domain Bacteria; phylum Verrucomicrobiota; class Verrucomicrobiia; order Chthoniobacterales; family Chthoniobacteraceae; genus Chth-196. The sequence goes on from JBILKV010000047.1 coordinate 9,737, forward strand.
GGAACGACTGGAACGAAAAATTGGAGAACGCGTCGTGGAGGTCGAATGCCTGTCAAAAAAGGGAAAATTACGGCTGGGGACAAATCCGGTAACGACGTGTACTGTCTCATGCGGGCGCAATGATGGGTGTCCGTGCCTCTCCTCACTGAACCACCGGTTTCTTGAATCCCAGCGGATTGGCTACTTGCAACGAAACGTGATTGCAAAGAAACGCGAGGGCCGCGTCGAGAAGGGGCGTCTGCCATGACGGGTCACCCGCCGGAGGGGGGGGCGGTTGTCTGGGTTCGATTGGAAGAGCGGTGCGGGCTCTCGAGAATCTCTGACAGAAGCGGGTTCGGGAAGCGCCGGGTCGGCGTGATTGCGTAAAAGCTTTCCTTGATCTGCGGCACGCGGCAGTACTCGACGAGTGCGCCACTCTGCAGTTCACCGGCGACCACCACGGGGGGGACCAGGGCAAGGCCAGCCCCTTCTCGGGCGAGAAGACGAAGCATGGCCATGTCGTCAACTTCGGCTGCAACCACCGGCCGCACGCCGATCTGCTCAAGGAGAAGGTCGAAGGCCACGCGGATGTTGCTGTCCAGACTGGGAAGCACCAGCGGGGTGGAGTGAAGGTCCCGAGGGAAGGAAAAACGTGCGTGCTCTGGCTTCGAGACACCGACGAGGCTGACGGGTTGTTCGTCCATCAGTCGGCTGTGCCACGAAGTTTCCGCATCCCGTTTTACCGGCAGGTTGGAGAGCACCACGTCGAGCGTGTGGGCCCGCAGTTGGGTGAGCAGGTCCCGCAGGTTTCCGGAGCGCAGGATGATCTCGGTGCCCGGCCTTCCAAGCAGCGGCTTCAACAATCCCATTTGAAAGTTCCGCGAGAGGGTGGCCACCGACCCGACCCGGAGCACCTTTTGCTTTCCCGCGCGGCCGTTTTTGAGCACTTCCACCAACTCCTCGCCTGCGCTGAAGATGGAATTCGCATAATTTAATGCGATCTGTCCCGCCTCGTTAAGCACGAGAAATTTTCCGCGTCTTTCAAAAAGCTGTTGGCCAAGGTTTTCTTCCAGGCTCCGCAGTTGCGAGCTCAACGCCGACTGCGAAATGTTGAGCCGCTCCGCTGCCTGAGTGAGCGTACGCTCCATTGCTATGGCCCTAAAATAGCGAAGGTGATGGTAGTTGAGGAAACTCATTCACGTGCTATGCAACAGAACGGTTCTTCTTGAAAGACATATTGGAACGAATGAAAAAATCGGGAGACATCCTCTCTCACGTGCCCTGTTCTCGTCTGTCCGCCAACTGGGCTTGCCGTCACCATCCCGTCGTGTGCGGATCACACCGCCCCGTTTTTGTTTTGCGCAACGCTCGCTCCTGACAGCCTTGAGCGGGGCATGGAACGCTGCGCTCCGCGACCGCCAGAGACCATTCGTCGATTCGGAAACCGAGCGAATTGCGCTCCGCCTCGAAGCGGCGGGGCAAGGTCCCCCTTCTGGAAGGTCTCGACAGACTTTACTCCGCATCCGCCGCTTCCCGGGCTGTCTACTTTATCAGGGGCCCCTTCGGGCTTTGTCGGCGCAGGGACGGTTGAGCGAGCACTACGTCGCTCCTTTTTGTGTGGGCTCAGCGCAAATTTCGACTCGGGCGGCGTAAGGGAGGGGGGAGTGCGCGCTCGATTGGAAAACGGAGACTGGCAGACAAAAACCGTGTGGGAAACGTGCGTTCGCGTCCGGATCATTACGGCTAGCTTCCGGGATACGGTCTCCGTTTGAGAGATCTACGAATGCCCCTCCGGCTGCTATGGTCAGGGAAATGGTTTGGGGCTCGTGCTTCAATCCCACCCGGTTAACCGGAGCGTTTGGTGAGGAGGAAGGCGAGGAGGTCGTTCAAATCCTCAGGGGCCAGGCTTTCGCCAAAGACAGCCGGCATCAACGAGGTTTCGGTTTCCGTGCGGTCGGCGATTTCGCTCTTAAGGACATGAGTCTCCGAACTTCCGGGGTCGGTGGAGGCGAGGAACAACTGGGCCTCATCCTCCCGCCGGGGAAGACCGGAAAGGACCTTTCCATTCCTCAACGTCACCAGAGTGATCCGAAATGCACGGTCCACGTTGCGGTTCGGGTCGATGATGTCCTCCAACAGACGGTCCGGTCCGCGCCCGCCGATCCCGTCCAGTTGCGGGCCGATCGCGCCGCCCCTGCCGTCCACAGTGTGGCAGGCAGCGCAGTTGCGTTCGAACAAGCCGGCGCCGTGCGCGGTATTTGCCTTGGCGGAATCAAAGCCGGATCGGCGTTCGGCGATGAGTTTTTCGAGCAGCTTGTTGGCGGGCGGCAGATTCGCGGTGAGTTTCGCGACGCGCGGCGCGAGGTTGGGCAGTTGAAGTGCCCTGAGTCGGGTGAGGAGCGTCTGGTCCTGAAGCAGCGCCGCGGGGGCCTTCCCCTCGATGCAAGCCGCAAGAAGGGACTCGGCACTCACGGGATCGCCGGAGAGGGCGGTTGCGTACGATTTTTGCAAGGAGTGCGGAGCGTGTTGGAGCGCGCTCAGAATGGCTGCTGCGGCCTTCGTGGATTTGGTTTCGGCAAGCGCACTTGCGATCTTCTGCCGGAAGGCGTTGGGGCTCGAGACATCGGCGAGGATTGGCACGAGCAGCGGCAGAAAGCGGTCGGCGTTCACAGTCAGCAGGCCACGGACTGCTGACTCGCGTGTGTCCTGATTTCCGCCCTTTGTCATCGCGATCTCGACCAGAGCGTCCTCGTGTCCGGGGAGAGCCAGAGCGCGTACGATTTCAGCGGCGGTTCGCGCCAATGGTGAGTGTTTTGACTGTCCGGTCAGGAGGGTGGAGACGCACTCGTTCGCCCAGGACCTGAGCGCCGGGCCAGGTTTGGTTTCCCGCGTTTCCAAACCTTTGAGAAGGCTCTCGATGGCAGAGGCTGATTCGTCCACACTGCCTCCGAATCGACGACGCGCGAAATCGATGAGGGGATCGAGGCTTTCGGCCGGGAGTTGGCCGGCAAGCGAGCGCAGATGTTCGGAGAGCGGGATGCTCGGGTTGGCCTGCGGGCCCTCAAAGAATTTCAGACGGTGCCGTGCCGAGGCTTCTCCCGGGATGGCAAGAAGCGCCTCCAGAATGAGCGGGTGGTTTTGCTCAGCCTCCTTCTCGATCGCAAGCGTGGAGAGCACGTCGGGTTCGCGGAGTTGGTTGCGGAGGGCAATTCGCGCAGAGTGGGCAAGGTGGGCGTCCCCAGACGCCTCCTTGCCCAGCAGTGCAAGCAGCGGGGGGACGTTCTCGGCTGCGGGTGCGATTGCAAGTGCCTGCACGGCCGCGCGCCTCACGAAGGCGTCAGAGTCGCCGAGCGCGGCGCGCAGGGCGCCCGCGGTTTGGGACGCTGTCCCGAGGCGTAAGTTGGCGATTCCACCAGGCGTCGGGCTTAAAGGGGCTTGTGAAGCAGCGAGGATTTCGGCTCCGATTTTGGCAGCTTGGATGCGCACAAGCGGGTCCGCATCCCGGAGGGACGAGAGGAGGGCGGCCTCGTCAAGGGCGCCAAGCCGGTAGAGGGCTGCCAATGCGTTCAGTTTTTGAAGACCGTTCTCGGGCGCGACGAACGCCGCCTCGATGGCGGGCAGGCTGTCCCCCGCGTAAACGTCGCAAAGCTCGTTGAGCGCTAGCGTTCGCCGGGTGAGGTTTCCGGAGGCAAGCTCCCTCACCCAACCGGCGATGTCGGCCGGCATGCTGGGGGCCGTGGTCGTCCCAGTTTTCGCCAAATCCTGACTGGGCGAACCGGGCGGTCGGGTGGGGGTGGAGTCGCCTCGGTAGACGATTCTCCACAAACGGCCGCGCTCACGGTCCCGGCCGGGATGGGCGAGGGGGACCTCGTAGTGTCCGATGATCCGATTGTAGAAGTCGGCGACGTAGAGGGCGCCGTCGGGGCCCCAGCTCAGGTCTACCGGCCGGAACCACGGATCTTCGGTGCTCAGGAAATCGGGTAACTCCTCGCCCCTGGAGGAAGAGCCGTTCCAGTGGATTGCGTCGTGGTTGATGCGGCTCGTTTGGACGTTGCCCACTAACATGTGGTCCTGCCATGCGACGGGCCAAGCGGGGTCGGAGACGTAAACCAGACCGCAGATGGCGGTGCTTCCGTGGGAGTGCGTCACCGTCTGCGGAGCGAATCCTAACCCATCGTGGGGCTTTCCAAAGCTCGGGTAGTACGCGCCGCGGAGCAATTGATAAATGGGGGAACTGTGACAGTCGGCGCTGAAGAGGTTGCCACGCTGGTCCCATGCCAGGCCGAAGGGATTGACCTGTCCCCACGTCCAGCCCTCCACACGCGAACCGTCGATCCGGACCCTCCACGTGTTACCGCTCTGGATGGAAAGCTCGCTCCCGTCGCGGCCCCTTAGGGTGCTCTGGTTATTGAACCCGTGTGTGCCGTAGATCCAACCGTCGTTTCCGCGCCGGAACGAAGCAAGGTTCCCGTGGGTGTCGCGTTCCCAACCAAGCGGACCGTAGAGCACCTCCTGCTTGTCCGCCTTGCCGTCGCCGTCGGTGTCCTCTAGCAGCCAGATGTTGGGAATGCTCCAGACCAGACATTTCCATGTGTTTTGTGCGCGGGCTCCGGCGGACTTCGCCGGGGGCTGTGTGCCCGGGCTCCGGAAAGGGTAAAGCCCGATCGGGATGTTCAGACCGTCCGCGAAAAGCTCGATTTTACGCGCTCGTCCATCCGGACCAAAGTCCGAAAAGATCCGCACGGAGTCGCGTCCAACCGTTCCCTCTGGGGCGGGGAAGGGGTACTCCCGCGATTCGGTGATCCAGAGACGCCCGAGCGCGTCCCACTGCATGTTCATCGGCTTGCGAAGGTCGGGTTCGCTCGCGACCAGTTGGATCTCGAAGCCGGGCGGCAGATGGAATGTTGCACGTTGCTGCTCGGGCGAAAGCGGTTCGGTGGGGCGGACGAGTTCCTTGAATGGATCCTTGGTCTCGGCGGCAATCGCGGTGATCGCAAACAGGGATGGCAGCAGGGTGCAAATTTTCTTCATGGGGCGGAGAAGCCGCAAAGTGCGGGAGTGGCACGATAGCACAAAACGATGCGCATTTAGCAAACGCGTGGGGCTGGCAACGTTTCGCAGGATGAGGCGTAAGCCGATTTTTCCTTTGGAACAAATGCCGCGGTTGAAATCAACCGTGCCCGGTAAGGCGGGAACCCTTCAAGTCTGGGCTCTTGCAGGCGAAATTTTGAGAAGTGGCGGTGGGATGTGTCAGGCGTCTTTGTTTCCCTCGGGCGGGCTCCAAAGATTGCCCGCCTTCTGCCAGGCCATGATAAGCTCTCGAAAACGTTTCATGGGTGGCGTGTCGTGGTCCTCCTGCCATACCAGCACCAGCGGCACGGTGGCCTCGGGCGAAAGCGGGACGAAATGCAGCGCCGGGTGGGGCTTTGCAACGCTGTCGGTGACAATCCCCAAGCCCGCACCGGCTTCCACGTAACTCAGCACGGTGCCAATCAAGCTCGGGGTGTGGGCGAGTCTCGGCGTGAAGCCCGCCCGGCGGCAACCCGCCAACACGGCATCATGCAGGCCAACCCCTTCCCGCCGGGCAAGAACGATCAGCGGTTCGCGCTCAAGACTGGCCCACGGCAGCCTCGTTTTGGCGGCCCACGGGTGGGTGGGGGGAAGGACGATTCCGAGCCGCTCCTGACGGAGCACGATCGTGTGAAGGCCCAATTCTTCGGAGAGCGGCACCGGCCGGGTCAGGCCGAGCGAAAGGCGTCCTTTGGCCACCATCTCCCAGACCCGCTCCGGGGTGCGCTCTTCTAGGTGCAGCGAAACTTGGGGCGAAAGCCGGCGGTACTCGGCAAGGAGCCGGCCAAGGAACGGCTGGGTCGGCGGGCCAATGTAGCCGATGCGTAGTTCGCCCTCCTCCCCTAGGGCGGTGCGCCTGACCCGGCGCAGCGATTCCTCAAAGCGTTCCAGAATGAGGACTGCTTCCTCCAGAAGGGCGGCTCCCGCGGGGGTCAGGCGCACCCGGCTGCGGTTGCGCTCGAACAGGAGGGTGCCCAACTCAGACTCCATTTCCTTGACGGCCCGGCTGAGAGCCGGCTGGGCGATATGAAGGCGCACCGCCGCCTTGGAGAAGCTGAGCTCCTCGGCGATCGCCTGAAAGTAGCGGAGATGGCGGATGTCCATCGGAACGGCCGTGACGGCTTATGCCGAACAGTTATCCAAAGCATAGCAAGAAGCTATTTCAGTTACAAGCGATCCGAGGTTAAAGTTCGGAGCCATTGAAGGGGCGCTATGAGCAATCTTAATCTCGCGATCCATTTCTTTCTGCAATTGGCGGTTATCCTGCTTTTTTGCCGGGTCGTCGGTTCGGTTGCCTCGCGCGTGGGCCAGCCTCAGGTGGTTGCGGAGATGATCGCCGGCGTACTTTTGGGGCCTTCATTGTTTGGTTTGCTTTGGCCGGAGGGACAGGCGGCGCTTTTTCCCTGGGACAGGGCCCAGGAGGTGCGCGACACCCAGAGTTATCTTTTTCCAGCGTCTCAACTGGGGCTGGCGCTTTACATGTTTGTCGTTGGGATGGAGTTCCGCGTGGACATCATCCGCGAACGGTTACGCAGTTCACTTGCGGTTTCGGCTGCCGGCATGGTGACACCTTTTATCCTTGGGGCGGGCCTTGGCTGGCTATTTTTCCAGCACACGGAGCTTTTTCCAAGGCGGACCTCCCTGATGGAGGCGATGCTGTTTCTGGGCGCGTCGATGTGCATTACCGCCTTTCCGATGCTCGCCCGGATCATCCACTTCAAACGACTCAACGGCACCGCGATGGGGACGGTGGCGATCGGGGCGGGTGCGCTGGACGACGCGACCGCGTGGTGTCTTCTGGCGGTCGTCCTCGCCAGTTTCGACAACCAATGGGGGAGCGCCCTCTGGAACATCGGGGGGGGCGCGGCGTACGTTGCTTTGACGCTGGGCGTCCTTCGCCCCCTCCTTGGCCGGTTTTCGGGTTGGTGGATGCGAGAGGGCAGGCTCAATGAGGCGGGGCTGGTCGTGGCCCTGGCACTGATGGCGCTGGGTGCTTGGGTGACGGACGCCATCGGTTTGCACGCCGTCTTTGGCGCGTTTGTGATGGGGGCCGCCATGCCGCGCGGTCCGGTTGTGCGCGAACTGACCGCCAAGATCGAACCCCTCACCATCGCACTGCTGCTGCCGCTGTTCTTCACCTACTCGGGTTTGAATACGAAGATCGGTTTGCTCAACACGCCCCACCTCTGGCTGATGTGCGGCGCGGTTCTGGTGGCCGCAGTTCTGGGCAAGGGGATTGCATGCTGGATCGCGGCGCGTGCGACGGGAATCCCCAACCGGGAGGCGATGGGGATCGGAATCCTGATGAATGCACGCGGGCTGATGGAGCTGATCATCATCAACATCGGCCTTCAGCGGGGCATTATTTCCGAGGGTCTCTTTGCGGTGCTCGTCATCATGGCGGTGGTGACCACGTTGATGGCCTCCCCGATTTTCGAGCGACTCGTGGGCAGCGGTCCGCTCTCACCAGAGGGCGCCCCGGGTGCCGACGGCCAACCCGGATTCGCCCCGGCCAGCGCCGCAGTCCGTTGACTTTCTCCGACGCCAGTACCCAACACCCATGTTCGATTCCATGAACCACAGTGACAGCTCCCCTCAATACGATGTGATTGTGATCGGCGGCGGCCCCTCCGGCGCCAGCGTTGCCTCCATCCTCGCGGAATACGGGCACAAAGTCCTGGTGCTTGAGCGAGCGAAGTTCCCCCGTTACCACGTCGGGGAGTCGTTGATTCCTTTCACTTTCGGGCCGCTGGAACGGCTGGGGCTGATCCCGAAGATGCGGGACTCCCAATTCACCAAAAAGTACAGTGTGAGCTTCGTGCAGCCTGACGGGAAGCGTTCTCAGCCCTTTTACTTTTTCACGCGCTACGATCGCCACACCGTTGCCCAGACTTGGCAGGTCACCCGGGCCGACTTCGACCAAATGCTGCTGGACCACGCTAGGGAGCGCGGCGCGGAGGTGCGCGAACAGACAATGGTCAACCGGCTCCTGAGTGAGGAGGACCGCGTCGTGGGGGTCGAGGCAACGGGTCCGGATGGTCACGTGTATCAAGTCCGGGCCTCGCTCGTGGTGGATGCCTCTGGGAAAGAAGCCTTCGCGTCACGCCAGCGCGGTTGGCGCATGAACGACCCCTACCTCAACAAGATTGCGGTGTGGACTTACTACAAGGGGTCCATGCGTGGGACTGGCATGGACGAAGGGGCGACCACGGTAGCTTTCGTGCCCGAGAAAGGCTGGTTCTGGCATATTCCCCTCCACAATGACCGGGTGAGCGTCGGGGTGGTTGCCGAGGGAAAGTACCTCACCAGAGGCGGGGTCAAGGACCCCAGGGCGATGTTCGAGCGAGAGGTGGAGGAAAACCAGTGGATCCGCGAACATCTTGGGACCGGCGAGTGCGAGGGAGAATTTTGGGTGACCAGCGAGTACAGCCGGCACTCGCGTTATTGTGCCTCCCCGGGATTGTTGTTGGTCGGCGATGCGTTTGCGTTCCTGGATCCGGTATTCAGCAGCGGAGTCATGCTGGCACTCAAGAGCGGGGTGTTGGCCGGGGAATTTGTGCATGAGGGGCTGATCGGAGGGGATTTGTCGCCGGAACGGTTCGCCGCCTACGGTGCACAAATGCGTGAAGGGGTGGAGAACATGCGCAAGCTGGTGTACGCCTTCTACAACCCTGACTTTTCCTTCAAGGACGTGGTGATGCGCCATCCGCAAGCGGGGGACATGATTACGGATTGCCTCTCGGGGGATCTGAACCGGGATTACTCGCAGCTTTGGGAATGGATCGGAGAGATCGCCCCTCTGCCGGACGCCCTTCCCTACGGCGCGCCACAGGTGGAAGCTGTCGGCGCGGCCTGATAAGGGTTTGTCGTAAACCGGTTCGCGTCAGGGCTGTTTTGATTCGCGAGCGCCCCGGCTGCGCGGGGGAGGACACGGGTGGGCTCGATTTGGAACGGGGCGCCGCTCCGCTGTGCCGGGCCTCTTTCGCTCATCGCTCCGACGTGTAACGCCGAACGACGAGCGAACAATTCACGCCGCCAAACCCAAATGCATTGCAAAGCACCGTTTCAACCGGGGCCTCGCGCGCCTGTTGCAAAACGTAGTCCAATGCGTTGCCCTTCTCGGGTTCCTCGAGGTTGAGAATCGGGGGGAGAATCCCCTGTTCGATCCCCTTGACCGCAGCGATCAATTCCACCGCACCGGATGCGCCGCAGAGATGTCCAGTCATCGACTTGAGCGCGCTCACCGGAACCCGCCTCCCGGCCAAGATGTCGGCGAGCGCGTTCGCCTCAGCCTTGTCTCCGGATGGGGTGCCTGTGGCGTGGGCGAACACACCGGAAAGATCGTCCACCGTGCAACGCGCCTTGGTCAGCGCGGCATTCATCGCCCGCCGTGCAGCGATTCCCTCGGGTTCAGGTTGGGTGAGGTGGTGCGCGTTCGTGGCCTGAGCGTGACCGGCCAGTTCTGCCAGAATCCGGGCCCCTCGTTTGCGCGCGTGGGTTTCCGATTCGAGGAGCAGGATCCCGGCGCCCTCTGCGATCACAAACCCGTCGCGCTCCTGATCGAAGGGGCGAGGGGCCGCCGCCGGAGCGTGGTTGCGGGTGCTCAGCGCTCGCATCGCGCAAAACGCTCCGACCACCAGTTCGCAGATGGGTGCTTCGCTGCCGCCGGCCAGCACCGCGTCCACTTCGCCAGACTGGAGCCACCGGCAGCCTTCCGCAATCGACTGACTGGCCGTCGCGCAGGCGGCACCAACACTGAGGCTCGGCCCCTTGAATCCCCACTCGGTTGCCACAAGGCCCGCTGCCATATTGTTGCGCAACATCGGGATCGCAAACGGGGATAATCGACGGGCACCCTCCCGCGCGATCACGTGAAATTGATTTTCAAGTGAGGTGATCCCGCCGTTGGAGGAACCGATCACCACCCCGGCACGCTCCGCTTCGAAGTCGCAGAGATTCAGCCCCGACTGCAGGACCGCTTCTCTTGCCGCAGCCATGGCGAACTGACTGTAGCGATCGGCATGGCGCGCATCCTTAAGACTGCGGAAAGCGGGCAGCGGATCGAACCCGCGCACTTCGCCGGCGATTTGGGATCTGAGTGCGCCGGGGTCGAATGCCGAGATGCGTTGGATCCCGCTGCATCCCTCCAACAGACCTTCCCAAAGCGATTTGACTGAGCTGCCAAGAGGCGTCACGGCGCCCATTCCAGTGATCACCACTTTTTGCGGCGTGCTCATCACGAAGCGCTCCGCAGTTTCTTTCCCGAAATTGGCGACTGTGTCCGAGCGGCGCTTGTATCATATTTCCCGGTCAGGAGAAGTTTCAGGCCGTGTTGAACAATTTCGGTGCCCGAAACGGACGGGGCACAGCAGCGTAGACGTTTCGTCCGTGTCAGACGGGGAGGACAAGGGCACCGTCGGCTTGGAAAAACCTTTCGAGTCCGCCCCCTTGTCGTGGGGGGCATGTTGAGTGGGGCATCGCCCAGCTGACAGGATGCGTAGAGGCGCCCGCAAATTCCAAGGGAGTTCGTCAGATGCAGGGCAGGGAGGAGGATTGTGACCTTTCCGGGCGTCGGCTTCCAAAGATGGAATTTTGTGGTGCCCGCTACTGCGTCAGCGTGACCGCCAGATAGCCGGCGTACCCCGCCGCAGCCACAGCCACAAGCGTCACGAGGATCGAGGTCAGCACCCATAGGCTTCTTTGGGTTTTTAGGGGCGCGAAAACTCCGGGTGGATGCCGGGGAGGCGGGTAGCTGCCTGAGGGCACTGCCCCGCCTCCGCTTCCCGCGGCGACGGGTGATACGGGTTCCCGGGGCGTTTCATACTCACGGGTTGGTCCCGTCACCGGTTGGAGCGCCACTGCTGCATCGGCCGCGATGTAGACGGCTTCCACCGATCCAAGTTGGATTTGGGTGCCGGTTTCCAGTTGGTAATGCGAGCCCGGCTCAACCACGTGCCCGTTGAGCCGCGTCAGGCCCCCTCCGGCGAGGTCCGCCACCAGATAACCCGACTCGTGCTGGAGCAACTCCAGATGGCTTTCGGCAACCGACTCATCGGGCACCACCACAGTGGAACCGACCCCGCTCCCAACAATCAGCTGCGGTTCGATGACTTCGTGAGTCATCAGGACTCCATTGGGTAAGGTGAGGATGAGTTTGATCATGGCTCCGGGGGAAGGGGATGAGGCCGTTTTGACTCGCAGAGAGAGCAATCCAAAAACGGGAAATCAGCGCGATCGCTCGATCAGTTCGGCGAACTGGCCGAAAAAGTAGCCCGCATCGTTCGGGCCCGGGGCTGCCTCGGGGTGGTACTGCACGCTGAAGACAGGCTCTGAACGATGGCACAATCCTTCTACCGTGTTGTCGTTCAAATTGATGTGGGTGACCTCAACCTCCGGAGGAAGTGAGTCAGGATCCACCGCAAACCCGTGGTTCTGACTGGTGATGGCCACCTTTCCTGTCCGTAGGTCCTGCACCGGTTGGTTCCCCCCGCGGTGCCCGAACTTGAGTTTGAAGGTCTTTCCACCAAATGCATACGCAAGCATCTGGTGGCCCAGACAGATTCCAAAAACCGGCAGGCGGCCCACAATCCGGCGGATATTCTCATGGACATATCCGAGCGCTGCGGGGTCGCCCGGGCCGTTGGAGAGGAACACCCCGTCAGGCTTTTGCGCCAAAACTTCCTCGGCCGGAGTGCCGGCCGGAACCACACGCACGGCAAAGCCTTCCTGGCGGAGCCGTCTCAGAATGTTTCGCTTCATTCCAAAATCATACGCCACCACGTGATATCTGACCGCAGGGAGCGGACGGAAGCGCCCGCCGGGTTTGGTCGCCAAACCCTCCGCCGGACTGGAGACCGTCCAAGCCTGCGACAATTCCGAGTCTGGATCCCAGTCGTACGCGGCTTCAGGCGTGACTTCCCTGACAAAATCCTGGCCAACCACCCCCGTGCCTTCGCGGGCCCACTCAACCGCCTCTTCGGGACTCGCAGCAAGGGTCGTTAGACAGCCCTTCATCGCGCCTTTGTCTCTGAGATGCCGCGTCAAAGCCCGGGTGTCGACCCCCTGAATACCACAGATGTTCCACCTGTTCAGGTAGGCATCGAGCGTCTCTTCCGAGCGCCAGTTGCTAGCCACGGGACTGAGCTCTTCGATCACGAAGCCACGCACGTGGGGTTGGTCGCTTTCACTGTCCAGTGCGTTAATGCCGTAGTTTCCGATCTGCGGGCAGGTCATCGCCACGACCTGCCCCCGGTAGGAGGGATCCGTCAGCACCTCCTGATAGCCTGAAAGGGAAGTGTTAAAGCACACTTCGCCGACCGAGGTGCCGGTCGCTCCGAAGGATTTGCCTGTGAAAGTCCGTCCGTCTTCGAGGGCGAGAATTGCGCGCATTGAGACCCCTACCATGCTTCGCTGCGCGGGTTCATTCGAGGAAAATTTCGCGCCGAGACCTTTCTGGGGCCTCCATTTTGTCGTGTCCTACCTTTCGCTGACCAGTTCAGGGAACGGGCAGCTCTGACAATCGGATGCATCGCGGCTGCAAAAGTCCTCGTAGAGTTGCAGCATTCCTTGTTGGTGGACCGCGTTGCCCAGAAGCGTGTGCACGTCCGGACGCTGCGCCAGAAGGCGGGAGGCGGCGATTCGGCTTCGCCGGTTGCGCTCCGGTGCCCTCATGCGCAGCAGGGTGTCCCAGTCTCCAGCAGCCGGAAGGAAGGCGTTGACCAGCAATTCTCCGACCCGTTCGCTGCCGAGGAGCGAAAGAGTGCGGCCAGAGGCCTCCCCTTGAAACGTATAGTAGCGATTCCAGTAGGGATGGGACATCCTCCCAAGGAGGGTGCGCAGTCGCTTCCAATCCCGTCCGTCCGCCAGGCGCGACACCGCCCGCCAGTGTCGAACCAGCACCGCCATCGCTCCCAAACGTCGCTGCGGATGGTTGGCCGGACGTTGCCCTCCCATCCGCCAGACCGCCCGAGGCAGACCCAAAGTTTGGTGGGACCCCCAGTGGCGCCACCATTTCTCCCACAAAGCCCGCGCGTGGAGGCGGGCCTCCGTCCCCAGATTGCTCAAGTCCGGCCCGGGCAACAGTCCCGCGACGCCAAACAAAAGCGCCTCAATGGATTCCGGATCGCGTTGGATCCGGCGCAGGGGAAGGCGCTGTGCGATCAGCCGGAAGGGGAGCTGGTTTCCCGGATACCCCATCCCAGCTGCGACCGCCTGAAAAAGAGCCTCCGCGTTTCCATGAATTTCGGCTGTCCGGGCGATCGCGGCGGCCTTTTTTTCAAACCGATATCTTCCCGCCTGACGTAACACCTCCCTGAGATCCTCGGCGGACAAACCCTGAAGCGCCCGCGAGCAGCGCCCCGGCATCGCCAACCCTTCGGCTCCCAGCCCACCCCCGTATTGCGGGACCTTCAGATGCACCTGCGTAATGTTGCGGTGACTTCGTGTCCTCGAAAAGAAGCGCTGGGGTGCGTTACGCACAAAGATGTGCAGTTGAACATTCTCAAACTCTGGATTGGTGGAATGCCCGTGCCGCTCCCAGTCTCGGACGTCAATGTCGATTTCAATCGCTCCCTGGACGGGTTCCTTGCCGTCTATGCTTACGGCGGCGGCGACAAAATCGGGCCCGGCCACCCGGTTCCAAATCCCAAACTGCACGATTTGGACCTTTTCTCCGCCGGTCCCGGTAAATTGTCTCCCAAACTCCCCGGAGAACCAGCGGGCCTGAAGCTCCAACTCGCCGGTCAGCCGCTGCATTCCTCCGGAAAGATCTCTCTTCTTGGCGCTCAAGCTCTCCATTCCCTTGCATCGAATCCTCCCCTTCATTCCGGCGGGTTGTTCGAAGTCTCACCTTTAGTTCAAGCCCCTCTTCGGAACGAAAAATGCTCCGCCCCACACGCATGCTCCCCCGGGTTTTGACTTCTGCATTCCTCCTGTCATTCGGGCTAATCCTCTGTGCGGAAGAACCGCTGCACGCAGTTGTCCGCGAGATCGCCACTGTTTCCACCAATTTTGGGGACATGGAGTTCGAACTCTTCTCCGATGTCAGTCCCCGTGCAGTGGCGAATTTCAAATATCTGGCGGATACCAAATTCTACGATTCCACCGCCTTCCACCGGCACATCGCTGGTTTCATGGTTCAAGGGGGAGACCCCTTCACTAGGGGCTCTTCCGAGTCCGGTTACCCAGCTTTGATGGAGTTTGCGGGAAGCGGTGGGCCAGAATACACGATCCCAAACGAGCCGACGTCGAGCCCGGATCGGGCGCACGTTCGTGGTGTTATTTCGATGGCAAAAACAGGACAGCCTGACTCTGCGGGGAGCCAGTTTTTCATCATGTTCGGTACCGAAAAAGATTTGGATGACCTGCATGCTCCGCTGGGCAGAATGCTGGAGGGTGGCGAGGCGGTACTCGCCACCATCGAACAACAAAGCAAGAACGCCAGCACTGGCAACCGTCCGATTTCACCCATTTTGGTGAAATCCGTTAGGATTCGGTCTCTTTTTACGGGAGACCAATCTCGTGAAAGGATGTTCTATCAACCGGGGACTTACAGTGGCCTCTTGAAAGGGCCCGACCGCAATCAGGACCTTTACGAAAGCCTTTTGTTACAGTGGAACAATGGAGCATGGAATGGAATGCCCTTTCGGGGGCAACTCCGGAAATTCGCCCAGAATATGGATGCAAAGGGCAGTTATCAAATCGCCGTCACCCGTGGGGGCGCTTTCAGCGCCCGAGTGCAGTACTACGGACGGGTAAACGCTTTTTCTGGAGCGCTCACCCAGAGCTCCTTATCCGTTCCGGAAGCCGGTTTCGTCGCCAAGCTCGACCCATCCTCTCCGGCGAGCCTGCGTGTGAGGATTCACGCGCGAAAGACGAGTAGGGGGAATGCGAGCCTCACGCTCCGGTTGAACCAAATTGGACCTCAAGATTCGGACATCGATGACGGCAGTGCTGTCATCGCGGCGATTGATCTCGCCCCACTGTCAAACTTGGCCGACCGCTACACTGTTGAGCTACCCGCACCGTTTTTCTCGCATGTGAAGACAGACGCGACCAAGGCGGATCCTTCTCTTTCAGGCTCGGGTTACATTACCGTCCATGTTCGGAATGCCTCAGGCATCGCTTTTGTTTCCGGGAGGCTTCCGGACAACACCCCGATCGCCTTTTCCAGAACAGTTTCGAACGAAGGCGGTCGTCTGAGTATCCCGATTTACATCCACGATTTACAGCCTGAAAAAGAACTTCAGCGGGCCGAATTTAACCGATTCCAACTAGCTGATTGGTACGCGGGTGCTCTGTTTAGTTTCGACGTTTTCAGGACTAGGCTTGTCGGGTCCATAGAGTTGCCGCCGAAGCCCACGGCTGTGGCTCCGAAAAACGAAACTGGGAATTGGTTGATATGGATTCGGCCCGCGAAAAATGGCGGGGTTCCAAAAAATCCAGTAGCCGCCTATCTGGTGCCGACAGCCTCCACTTGGACAGCACCCTCTGCCGGCGCTACCATGAAGCCTTTTGTGAGCGGAGCGAAAGGACTCCTCTCAGTTGGCACGATGGAGATAGGCAGATTTCAGATGACCCGGTCACATGGCACTGCCGTTTTTGATTCTGGCGTATCGTCCCCACTAATCCGGTTTAATCCCGTCGACGGGTCATTCCAGGGAAGTTTCTGGGACACTTCGAGCGGTGGTGTCAGACGGCGAAGTTTTCAGGGGGTTCTGCTGCAGAAAGAGGGAATTAACAGGGGCGTCGGTTTTTCGATAACTGAGGATGCGAGCGTGCCCGTTGTTCTGAGCCCCTGAGGCACCCCCAAGGTTCCTGCCAGCTTAAAATCTTCTCGGTTGCGGGGGGCAACGCCGGGCGGCACATGATTCAACGCCTGATTCGCGAGACGAGAGGGCGTCTGCCGTCCGTGAAACGGGAGGAGAGAAAAACCCAGATTTTTTTGAAACTTTTTTCCGCCGATTCCCGTAGCGAACCCATAGAAGGGGGGACTGAATGGGACGCATCGAGATTCTTGGAGAGGGGGAGCAGTCTGTAGGCGCTCCGGCGGGTCTAGGCAGGTGGGCAACCGCTCTGAAAGGGGAGGCAGGGCTTTGTTCGCAAGCCGGCGTTGGAGATTGCAATGGCGTGGCGCGTCGCATTCCCGAGCAGCGTTTCAATGGCGCGGCCTCAACGTTCGAACGCCCGGCGGCGGCGGATGCAGCAGATCTGCACCCAGCGCAGGAAGAAATGGCGCGGTGGAACGGTCCGGGGGGGGGCGGACGGGCCTCCTTGCCCGAGACGTCCTTGCCTTCCCTGATTGGACTCCTCCTTGTGACGCACAGGCTGATTCCTACCGTCCGCCTTTCCTCGGCGGAGGATGCCGTGCCGCTAGCCGAGGCGCTGCAGAAGGCGGGGTTGCCGCTGCTGCTGATTGAACTGACCACTCGCGCCGCGCTTCCGGCGATTGCGAGTGTGCGGACTGCCTTG
>JBILKV010000175.1:0-9301 GCA_044376515.1 Chthoniobacteraceae bacterium
GAACGTCCCGTTGGCGCCGAGTTGAAACACCCCGGACTTGACCGTAGTACCCCCTGTGTGAGTGGCCGCCTGGTTGAGCGCGAAGGTGCCGACACCGTCCTTGACAACCGCCAGCTTCCCGGAAGCTCCGTCACGGAACTGCCCGTTGAAGGCGGACATGTCGGTGTTCACCTTCAGGGTGAGCGTTGAGGTGGTTGCAGCGCCGTTTTCAATTGTTCCCGCCCCGACGAGGGAGGAGATCTCGAGATTTTTGCCCGCCAGTTGGAACGTTCCGCCGCTCAGGGTAAGCGGCGAGCTGCCCAAAGCGTTGTCCACCCCGATCTGTAGCACGCCGTTGGTCAACGTGACTCCGCCGGTGGTTGACACAAGGCTGGAGAACCGGACCGTTCCCGCCCGCGCGGCGCTTCCGACGGTGATCGCGTTGGCGTTGGTGACCCACGGTCCGGAGAGATCCAGCACGGTCCCGTTGGGGGCCTGCAAACGAGCGGCACCCGTTCCATTGAGCGTGATGGATCCGGTGAGGGAGGCGCTTCCCACCGAGGACAAGGTGGGTGTGTCCCCGGCCACGGTCTGCGCATCGCCCAAGACGACAGGGATTGCGCCGGAAGCAAGGCTCAGGAGGCCGGCCCGGACGGTGATTGGACCGGAGAGACTGTGGGCTCCTGCAAGGGCCAACTCGCCTGCACCGGTTTTGGTGAACCCCGTGCCGCTCACCGGGCCGGCAAGGGAAAGCTTCGCTTGAGCCACACGGAGTTCGGGACTCCCCGACAACGTGACGGGGCTGGAAAGATCCACGTCATTTTGGCTGGTAAAAGCAACTGGCCCAGCCAGCTGGAGTCCGGTGAGGCCGGAGTCGCCGGACCCAAGCGAGCCTTTGAACTCGAGGGTTCCCTGGCCTGTCTTGATCAGGACGGCCGACGCCGCGCCAGTGGCCCGCTGGACGCCACCGATGGCGAGGGTGCCGTCTTCGACGGTCAAATTAACCGTATTTCCGATCGCCACCGCATTGTTCGTGAGAGTGCTTGCTTGCAGATCTAGCGTGTTGGTCCCGCCGCTGAAGGAGAAGTCCGCCTCCCAAAGGGATATTTCATCCCCAAATGCCGTAATCAGGACATCCGCGCCGCCTAACGAAAGTTTTCGATTTCCGGTCGCTCCATTCATGGAGATGGTTCCGTCCATCGCGTTGACTATCCCGACACTGCTTGGCCCAACTTTGAGAGTCCCGTTCCGAAGTACAAAGCTGCCCAAGTCGTTGGTGCTTTCAGCGGAAAGAGTCAGGGATGCACCCCCAGTGAGGGTCAGGGTTCCGCTGACCGTCAACCCAGTCAAAAGAACGAGAGGGTCGAGCAGATTGAGCTCGAAGTTGGTCGGAGCACCGTCCTCCGCCGACACCTCCGCGACAGTTCCATTGATCTTAAGAACATTGCCTGGAGACATTCCTTGAAAAGTCGCCTTCGAGAGAGTGGCGGTGTCCGCGGTACCCAACAATGTAAACCTCGACGGGTGGATCGTAACCTCGGTTACGCCTTCCGTTCCGAAAAGTACTTTCACCTCATTTGTTCCTCCCGCCAGTGTCAATGGCCCGAGACCCGTGACTCCACCCAAGGGAACCGGGTCGCCTGCACTCTCTGGATCATAAACTACACTGGAGGCGATCTCGAGGGTCCCCGCAGTGATTGTCAATCCGCCCGAGAAGCTGTTGTTGGCGTTTGTTGGCGCAAAGGCACCGCCGCCCCGCTTGATCAGTGTCAGTAATCCGCCTTGGTCGTCCGAACTGTCCCGGATGAGGGAATCCAGTTTAAGTCTGGTCGCCCCCGCCTCCAAAATCAATGTGCCTCCCGTTGTTGAAAAGGATTCGATAACCGGTATGACGGTCCAGTCCACAATTCCATCGGTCACTTTGGTGGTGTTTTCGACGATTGAAGCGACCGAGTTTGTCCCTGATACACGCAGCGCAGGTTTGGCGTCTTCCGTTTCCGGGTTGAACAAAACAGTTGTTGAGGTTCCCCCGTCGAATCTGAGGAAACCATCCCCTAAAAGTACAGCGCCGCCGTAGATATCAATGGAACCTGAGAAAGGCGAAGTCTCCTGGCTGAGTTTTTGAAGATATAAATTTCCGACGGCACCTCTCTTCACCAGATCTATATTGGGGCCAACATCCAACCACGCAGATGACAAAGGATCCATGTTGTCCACTGCCGTTTGGCTTGTCTTCGCATTGATGGTGAGTCTACGTCTCGCCGAGCCGCTTTGGTCGTTTTCGACCCGGACAGCGGTCGAAGATTCATCCGCGAAAATTCCCGCCAGATGGGAGGGATTGGACCCGAGCTTCGTATCGCCAACGACCCACGTCTTCGTATCGCCAACGACCCACGTTTGCGTGCCAGATAAAAGTACCTTCTGAAAGTTTGAGGTCTGGGTCAGCGCGGCGGTTGGATCGCCGTTGAAGCTTAACCGTGCTCCGTTTTCGACGGTGATTCCTGCAACCCCGATGCTGAGGGTGTCAATGCTTCCTGGATTCAGATAAAAATCGACTTGGTCGACCAAACTTGGGAGGGCTTCAGAGGCCGCTGAATCTTTGATCACAAGGCCCCTGAGAGCTGGAGTGCGGTTGGAAGAACCTACGTTGAGGAAGGTAACCACCGATTCTGCATCAGCTGAATTCGGCTCGATTGTCAGGGTGAAGGTTGATGCGTTTAACGTCGCTAATTTGGTGCCTGAGATATTTTGTTTCTTGTTTTCCGAAACATTGAGAGGATCCAATTTGTAAAGGTCCAGCGTACCATCCGCCGAATTCAGTTGGATCGGCTTGACCGTCGAACCGAAGTAAACGGTTCCACCCGACAATGTGCCGGTGGACAAGGCAGTCGCAGCCTGAGCTGACGCAACCCGAACCGGGCCCCCGAAGGTCAGCGCGATGACCAAGCTCAACCCGGCTGAAACGCACCGCAGGAAGGGATGCACCGGTGTCCATTGTGGACGGCGGGCGGCAAGAGTCGGGGCCAGCGGTCGGATCGCCAGATTCGCAGAGGGCGCAGTCAGTTGCTTGGATTTCATGAAAAACGCTGGAGGGGGCTGAAGCTGGGATCGAAAATTGAGTTGAAATGCAATAACGGAGACAGAGAAGCAGGGCTTCCTTTAAAGCAGAATCCTGAGCGTAGCGATTTGAGTGCCACGCACGCGATTTGGTCGGTATTTTTTCTGGACTACCAAGCGCGTGAGTTTGAGAAGGCTCTGTCTACGGTTCGATGGTGACCGGGGTGCCCTTTTCGACGTTCCGAAAGAAGGCCTCTGCCATGGCCATGGGCATCCGGATGCAACCGTGCGAGGCGGCATATCCCGGAAGAAAGCCCTGATGCATCCCCACCCCACCCACAATCCGCATGAAATAGGGCATCTTCGCCCCGTCAAACCGGGTGCCCGGAGGCATCGCATCCTTGTTCCGGTCGATGTCCCGTTTGACCACCGCGCCTTTCGCATCGACGTAGTCCCCGTAGAGGGAAGAGGCATGGTCCTTGTCCTTTTGAAGGATCTTGAATTTTCCAACCGGCGTTCCGAAGCCCTCCCGGCCGGTGGAAATGGTCGACACCCCCACCAGTTCCTCCCCCTTGTAAAAGTAGGCGCGCTGTTCGCGCAACCGGATGGCAATCCTCGAAGGTCCGCTCACCCCGTCGCCGTCCCAGTGGGAATAGTTGTCGAAATTGGTGCGGTCCCCATCCCGGGCGGCATACCCGCCGAGATAGACGGTGCCGTCCCCGGTGCGCAGGTCCGCCGTCTGGCAGCCCCCGAGGGCAAGAGCGGCCGCAGCGCAGAGAAGGCGCAGAGACACGGGGGCGGGGCGCGGGCCGTTGGAACGCTTCATCGCGGGGTGGGTGGGGAAAACCCTCACTAGAGCCTCGGGGCGGTCGCGCGTCAAGGCACGGGGCGAGGGCCGGTTGCAAACCGGTTGTTTTGGGCTCCCCTTTCAGACGCCGGCGAGTAGCGTGGCCGTGTATGCCGCCGGCCCTCTCCCAACCCTCCCCCCGCGCGATTGTGACCTGCGGGCCGGGTGTCGCCCCTATCGACGCCATGCGGCGTATCACCAACTTCTCCTCGGGCGAACTGGGAGTCCGGCTCACCGAGTGTCTGCTGGAATACGGCTGGGAGGTGGTGTGTTTCAAAAGTGAAGCCGCCACCTACCGGGACCCCTCAGGATCCAACCTGCTTTTGGGCAGTTTCGGTACCAACGAGGAACTGGAGACCCAGCTGCGTGGTGTTTCCGACCCGGGCGGGGTTCAGATTGTCTTTCACGCGGCGGCGCTGACGGATTACCGCGTGGTTGCGGTATGCAATCCGGAGGGCGAACTGCTGCAGGAAAAAAAAATCCCCAGCCACCACACGGGGCTGCAAATTTTTCTCGAACAGGCCCCGAAGCTGTTGCCGGGGTTGCGCACGCTGTTTCCCAACGCCCGGATTGTGGGGTGGAAATTTGAATTGGACGGGGACCGGATCTCGGCGTTGGAACGCGGCCGCAACCAGTTGCGCGAAAACGGTTCGGCGCTTTGTGTGGTCAACGGCGCCGCCGTGGGACCGGGCTTCCGGATTCTGGATCCGCAGGGGGCGCAACACGAAGCGCAGACCCGCTCGGAGCTGTGCAACTGGCTGGCGAACTGGGCCAGCCGGCTCCTGCTTTTCTGAGGCGGATGCCGGGTGCGGCGGGGGTTCCGGCCTTTGTTTGGCGCGTGCGGCGGGTTATGCTTGTGAGAAATCCATGAAACACACCCTGTTTTTCCCGGCCGTTGCCCTGCTGCTTTTCGGCGGACTGCTCCCAAGTGCACCGGCAGCCGGTGGCGAGGGCCAGGAGAAGGACGCGCTGCTGGCCGCCTCGGCGGTTTTCGAGCTGTTTGAAGCCAAGTGCAACGACTGCCACGGAGCGCATCTGGCCAAACCGAAGGGAAAATTCGGTTACACGATGGATCTCAAGCGGGTGGCGGCCAACGAGGATTACGTGGTGGCCGGCGATCCGGAGAAGTCGGAGCTGTACCGTCTGGTCAACGACGACGAGATGCCTGGAAAAGACAGCGAACACGGAGTGGCGACCGCCGCCGAAAAGCTTGCGCTACGCCAGTGGATTCAGATCGGGGCGCCCGCGGCGCTGCCGCCCGCCCTTGTTGCACGGCAGGCGGAGCTGCTGTCCTTGCAGACAGCGGAGCCCGAAAAACCGAAGGCGGGCCGGACGTTCCTTCAGCACCTCACCGCCTGGCTGGGCTCGTTTCACGCCGCCTCGACTCATTTTCCCGTCGCTTTGTTGATGGTGGCGGTCCTTTCGGAACTGCTGGGCTGGTGGACGCGCAAGGAGACCTGGTTGGCCTGCACCCGTTTCCTTCTGGTCCTTGGAGCGGCGAGCGCCGTGGGCACTGCGAGCCTCGGCTGGCTGAACGCTTATGCGGGGGTTTCGGCGGTGTACAAATTTCACCAATGGTTGGGCACTGGAACCGCCGTTTGGGCGCTGCTTGCGGCGGGTTCGGCGGTGCTGTTTGAGTGCCGTGAAGGGTCGCCGGAACGGGCCCGGATGCGGGGTGCCCTGTTTATCGGGGCGGTGCTGGTGGCGCTGACGGGCTTTTTGGGCGGGGCGGTGGTGTACGGTCTGGACTACCATAACTGGTAGGCGTCTCCTCCAGTGCGGGCCATCGCCGTTTCGCACTCGTGGGGTCGGACTGCGTCGCTGCTTCGGAATGTGGCGCGTCGAATTGCACCACACTTTGGGCGATGGGCTCGGAGGAGGGAAAGTCCTACACCTCCAATTCCATCAATGTGCCGAAAATCCCAGGGGCCTGGCCCGGGAGAAAGGGTTCATCGGTTGTGCCGGTCATTCCGATCCGGTGGTCTTTCGGTACTTCCGGGTCAAGCGCCTCCCTTAGCGGCCGGCCAGATTCCTTGACACCTTTCGGGCGCTTCCTAGGCTGCGCGCTCTAATTATTATGAATCTCCCTACCGCCGACCTGCAACGCGCCGCAACAGAAGCCCGCGGCCTCGCCATGGATGCCGTTCACGCCTGTTCCTCCGGACACCTCGGGCTCCCCTTGGGCTGCGCTGAGATTGGCGCGGTCCTTTTCGGACATACTCTCAGCTACAACCCGGTTGAACCGCGCTGGCTCAACCGCGACCGGTTCGTGTTGTCCGCCGGCCACGGATCGATGTTCCTTTACGGTTGGTTGCATCTGGCGGGCTACGCGCAGGTGGGGATCGATCAGGTAAAGGCCTTCCGTGCACTGGGCTCGCACACGCCGGGACACCCGGAAAATTTCGAGACCCTCGGTGTCGAGTGCACCACGGGGCCCCTTGGCCAAGGGGTTGCAAACGCCGTTGGGATGGCTGTTTCCCAGAAGATGGCCGCTGCCCGTTTCAACACAACGCAGCATTCGATCTTCGACAATCACGTCGTCTGTCTCGCTGGAGACGGCTGCCTCCAGGAAGGCGTGTCCGCGGAAGCCTCCTCGTTTGCGGGGCACAACCAGTTGGACAATCTCGTTGTGATTTACGACTCCAACGACGTGACGTTGGACGCCATGGCGATCGCCTCACAGAGCGAAGATACCGGCAAGCGGTACGAGGCCTACGGCTGGCATGTGCAAACAGTAGACGGCCATGACATGACCGCCGTGGCAGCTTCCATCGAAACGGCCAAGCGTACGAAGGGCAAACCGCACCTGATTATTGCGAAGACGTTGATCGGCAAAGGCATTCCAGAAGTGGCGGGCACTGCCAAGGCTCATGGTGAAGGCGGCGCCAAATTTATCGAATCCTCACGAAAGGCGCTGGGTCTTCCCGAGCACGAACACTTTTTCGTATCACCGGAAACGCACCGGTTTTTTGAGGCACACCGGTCCCAACTGGCCAAAAAACACGCAGCGTGGCTGGGCATTTTTGACGCGTGGAAAACGGCCAATCCGGACCTCGCCCTCCTGCTCGCAAACGGCGTTTCCCACCACTATTCTTCTGCTCAGGAGTTGCTGGCAATGATCCCGCCGTTTGCGACGGATTCAAAGATCGCCACGCGAAAAGCCGGTTCGGATGTACTGCAGCCCATCGCAAAAGCCCTGCCGCTGGCTGTCTCAGGCAGTGCCGACCTGTACGGCTCTACGCTGAATTACATCAGCGGAGCCGAGGATTTCGGTCCAGGTCATTTTGGCGGACGCAACATCCGCTACGGAATCCGTGAGCACGCCATGGCGGCCATCATGAACGGCTTTGCGTATGACGGTATTTTTCAGGCCAGCGGTGCGACATTTCTCGTGTTCGCCGACTATGCCCGGCCTTCGATCCGGATCGCGGCTTTGGCAAAGCTACCGGTGGTTTACATTTTCACACACGACTCCATTGGTGTGGGCGAGGATGGTCCGACCCACCAACCCGTAGAGACGGTCTCTGGACTGCGCGTCATCCCCAATTTGCACGTGATCCGCCCGGGAGATCCCGAGGAAACCGCGGGCGCCTTCGCCGCGGCCTTTTCCCGCAACAACGGTCCCACCCTCCTGGCCCTCTCCCGTCAGGCAATTCCCATGCAGAACGATATCCCGGTTGCGACGCGGCGCGAGGGCGTTCTACACGGCGGCTACATCGCCCATCGGGAAACGGGCACGCTGCATACCATCCTGCTCGGTTGTGGCAGTGAGCTGCAACACGCCATGGCTGCCGCCAAAGTCCTGGGCGACGGCGTCCGGGTAGTATCCATGCCCTGCACTGAAATCTTCAACACGCAACCAGCTGAATACCGGGAGTCCGTGCTGCCTTCAAAAATCCGCCGCCGTGTGGCGATAGAGGCCGGCGTGAAGGACACCTGGTACCAGTACGTGGGCTTGGACGGTGTCGTCGTGGGCTTGGAGCGCTTTGGCTTCAGCGCTCCCGGAAACGTCGTGATGGAGAAATTAGGCATCACCGCCCAAGCCGTGGTGGACGCGGTGCACTCCCTCAAGGCTTAGCCACCGTAACCGCTCACGAATAGAAGGGCCCGTTCCGGATCTGGAACGGGCCTTTTTGCTGTCCTGTCACGGGCTTGGAGCAGGGCTCAGGCTGGTGCTTTCCTTCGGTTTGTTCACAGGCTCTTAGAATTTAAGAAAAAACTTCGTAGTTCTTTCTTATTCTTCACTGTGGAAACAAGTGCTGCTTTTTGCAGTTAAATAGTCTGCTATCAGAAACTTAAAGGCCCCAAAAAGGATGTGAACAACCTGAGAGTGAGTGTCGGCAACCGAGGACAACTACGACTTCGGAACGGGTTGTTGGGAGCTGTGCGCCCTTTTTCACAAAAGGTTCACAGGGTTGTCGACAGATTGTGACGGAATGGATGCGGACGTATTTGGGGCCGGCTGTGTCCAGACCTGTTTTTCCAACGCCATGCGGGCGGCCTGGGTTTCGGCTTCCTTTTTGCTCGAGCCGGTGCCCCGGCCGAGTTCGCGGCCTTCCCAGACGATCCGGGACACGAATTGTTTGAGGTGTTCCGGTCCGAACTGCTCAACGATTTCGTAACTGGGACTCAGGGGGGCGATGGCCTGAAGGATTTCCTGAAGCCGTCCTTTGGGGTTTGCAAGGGCGTCTTCGAGAGAGAGGTTTTCGAGGCGTTCGCGGGTTTCGGTCAGGACGATGCGCCGGACGGTCACGTAGTCGGAGTCCAGATAGAGAGCGCCCATAAGGGCCTCATAGGCGTCGGCGAGCGAAGAGGCCCTGGTGCGTCCGCCGGTCGCCTCCTCGCCACGGCCCATCATCAGGTACTTGCCGAGGTCGAGGGCGTCGGCGTTGATGCGCAGCCCTTCTCGTGAGACGAGGCGGGCGCGGAGTTTGGTGAGTTCTCCCTCGGGAAAGTCGGGATAGGTGTCGAAGAGAAATTCGGTGTAGATCAACTGCAGAACGGCGTCTCCGAGAAATTCCAAGCGCTGGTTGTCAAAATGATGCCGCTGTGTTTCATAGCCGAGGCTTGGATGGGTGAGCGCTTCGGCAAGAAGCAGGGGATTCCGAAATTTGTAACCCAAACGCTGTTCCAAAGGGTTCATGTTGGGGAGGCAGTTTTTAACGGACTGGGAGCGCGGGAGCGTTCCGGGGCGCGCAAGGGAGGACGCTGGAAAAACTCAAGAATTGGAGAGGAAATCCTCCACAGCTTTAAGCGCAGCAGGAATCCTGGCACTGGTTTTACCGGCACCACGGGCGAATTCAGGCCGGCCGCCGCCTTTTCCATCGACGAGGGGTGCTGCGAGTTGGATGAGTTTTCCCGCATTGAAACGGGCAAGCAGTGTTGGATCCACGGCAGCGGCCAGCGAAACGGTTTCTC
>JBILKV010000347.1:0-2856 GCA_044376515.1 Chthoniobacteraceae bacterium
TGGGAGCTTCAGCCGCGGGCTTGGGGGCTTCAGCCGCGGGCTTGGGGGCTTCAGCCGCGGGCTTGGGGGCTTCAGCCGCGGGCTTGGGGGCTTCAGCCGCGGGCTTGGGGGCTTCGCTGGAAGGCGAGAGCTTCGAGGGGTCGGGAGCGGAACCGGGCACTCCGTCCAATTTCACGTCAGGAAGAGCCGAGGGCAAAGCTGGGGGGGCCTCCACAGGTTTGGGAGCCGCCTGAAGTTTTTGCTCCACACCGGTGGTTTCGCGCCCCTGCCTCGCGTACAAGGCGGACAAAACAAGCGTCAGCCCAAAAAACAAGCCACCAAGCCAGCGGGTGATCGAGGCTAGAACGTTGGTGGTCTGGGCACCGAAAAGAGAATCAGCCGTTCCGGCCCCAAAAGCGGCTCCAAGCCCTTCATTCTTAGGCCTTTGCATCAACACCGCAAGAACAATCAACAGGCACACCAGAATGTGTGCAACAAGAAGGATATTAATGAAAATATTGAGCATAGCTGACCGTTATCTGAGAGAACCTGAGGCTGAGTAGCCGACGACAATCGCCACTTCCACTTGAGGAATCAAGCTTCAGGCGTACAAATGCGAAGCGATAAGTCTCTGCTCGCTGTACAGAATGTCTTTACTTTGATGACTCTCGGAGATCCCGGTGCACTCAGACACCGTCCCCCGCTTCAAGGATTCAAAAAAACGCGGCCACAATAGGGATCGACGACCCGAGCGCCGCGAGGAAAGCCCCGGACGTCAACCAGTGTCCCCCTGCCGTAGGGGGAGTACACAAAGCCGAAACGCCCGGAACGCCGACCGTAAAGAATCACCTCGGTTCGAGGCGGAGGAGGGTAGTATCGTGGCTGATGGTAAACAGGAGGAGCGGGAGCGGGAGCCGGCGCGTAGTAAACCGGCGCGGGCGGCGCGTATCCCCCCGTTGCCTGCGCGTAACCGTTCGCCCTTTCGGACTGGCCGTAGGCACCCAGAACGTAACCGCCAGCGGCACCAATTGCCGCCCCCTGCGCCATCCCCCGCCCCGTTCCCTTCAACATCCCGCCGAGCACCGCGCCAGTGCCCGCACCCGCGATCGCCGAGCGCTCCGGAGTCGCACACCCGCTCAGCATGGCGCACCATGCAAGAACGAGCACCGGAACTCCAGAACGTTTCAAAACCAGCGGATTTAGGGATCCAAGGCAGGGGCGAGGACGGGGCGCAGCTTGATTCATATCCAATCTTTTTCCTGAATCACTATAGCACGGGTCCGGGCAAACACAAACCTGCCCGCGCACGCCGTGTCTGCCTGCGCATGTCCCGCGCATTCGCAAACGAGGTCCGCGCAAACACCGTTGCGGCCAACCAGACTTTTCTCCCGCGACTGAGCCTGTAGGAGCGTTCCCAAATCCGAAACCCGTCGTCCGCCATACGGTCCAGAAGAGTCGAGTAAACCTCCCGCATGATCTCCGCCGCAACCATCACGCGGCGCTCGCTTTCCGGCAAGGACGCCCGCGCCGCGGCATAGTGCTTGAGCGCCCGCGCGGCCTGAAACTCCATCAAAGCCGCCCAACCCTCCGGTTCCCCCGCAACCCACGATCCCTCGATCACCCCAAAGCGTTCCAACTCCTCGCTGGGGAGGTACACCCGTCCGGACACGGCGTAGTCCTCGGCGGCGTCCCTCAAGATATTGGTCAACTGCAAGGCGAGCCCAAGTTCTTCAGCGTAGGCATCGCACCCGGCCCCTCCAAATATCCGGGCGCTTACCAACCCCACCGCGCTGGCCACCCTGTAACAGTACTTCCTGAGCTCCTCCCACGTGCGATAACGGGCCCCCGCCAGATCCATCTCACAACCGAGCACCACCTCCACCGCCCACTCTAGAGGCACCTCACGCCGTTCCAACACCTCGCGGAGCACACCAGCGAGCACGGGCTCGCGAAAGTGGCCGGCTCCCCAACCGGAAAGCGCCTCCCTCCACCGGCGCAGCCCCAAGCGTCGCTCTTCCATCGACAGGCCGGGCTCATCAGCCAGATCGTCCACCTCTCTGCAAAACGCGTAAAAAACACACATGTCCCTGCGCCGGCTCTGGGGAAGAACCCGCAGGGCAAGTGCAAGGTTACTGCTACTTGCCGCGGAGGCGGCATCTTCGAGTTGTGCTTGAGCATCCATCATGTCCGGCCCTGCCGCTAGTCCCAACGGCTGTTCCTGCAACCCACATAGGCAGCCGCCACACCCAGCACAATCTGGATGCTGAGCACCACCACCACAGACCAGACCGGCATCAACGGGGTCTGGGTCATCTGCACAACCGCGTTATAAAAACGCGTCTCGGAAAGGGTTTGCAGAAAACCGGACCATCCCCAGTAGGAGGCGATGAACGGCCGGGTCATCCTTCCCAGCCACTCCGGCAGCGCCAGGACCGCCCCGCTCAACGGCAGTTGGAAACCGACCAAGTAAACCGAAACGAGGGAACTCTGCTCCGCAGTCTTCATCAAACTTGAAATGCCGAGTGAGACCGCTGTCATCGCCCCGTTGACCAAAACCAACAGAAGAGTCTGCGCAAGCAGACTCCCAGGCATCCGCACCACCGCATGGACGAAAAGTGACATCCATACCGACTGCGCCATCACGAGCGCGGCAAGAAAACTCACCTTCGAGAGCACGTAGGCCAGTGGACTAAGGCCCGAAAACTTTTCCTTCTCCAAAATCAAACGCTCCCCCGCCACCTCCCTTGCCGAGTTATTCGCCCCCATCAGCGTCAGGAGAACCACTTGGAACATAATCAAGCCGGAAACCATGCCCCCGACACGCAGGTACTCGAGTTTCGTGGAGAAGTCGCTAACCAACTGCTTGAGCGGATCCTC
>JBILKV010000348.1:0-2840 GCA_044376515.1 Chthoniobacteraceae bacterium
GCGGGATTTCGCGTGGCTCAACAACCTCATGTCATCTATCATTTCCATGCTTTTTGCCCAGCTTTCGCATGCCATCAGTCTCAACGACGTTTGCGACTGGCTTCGGCTCAAGGCAGCGGCTCTGAGCCGCCTCCAAATCGTACCACCCTCGCGCAACACTCTTTCTCACGCAAACAAGGTGCGTTCGGCTGACTTCATCGAAACGCTTTTCTGGTCGGTTCTCGCACACCTTCAGAACATCCAGCCGGGCTTTGCCTCGGGCAAAAAAGGCAAGGGCCTCCTGCACCGTTTCAAGGTCAGGATTCACGCCGTCGATTCCACTGTGATGGAACTGGTCGCCAACTGCATCGACTGGGCCAAGCACCGCAGACGCAAGGCCGCCGCCAAAATGCACCTGCGGCTCGACCTGCACAGCTTTCTTCCCTCCTTTGCCGTTGTGGACACCGCTGCCCATCTCGACAACAGGCGGGCACTCGAGGTCTGTGCGGGTATTGCCCATGTGAAATCGTCGTCTTCGACAAGGCTTACGTCGATTTTGAGCACCTTAGGAACCTGGATGAACGGGAGGTCTGGTGGGTGAGCCGCGTCAAAGAGAACATGGCCTACAACGTAGAAAAGACCCTGACTAAAGGCGTCAAAGGCATTCTCAAGGACCAGCTCGTTGTGCTCAAGAACGCCAAGCACGAGGGCGTGCTGCTACGACGCGTGGAGGCGCAGGTCGGAATTAACGGAGAAGAACGCCTGCTGGTTTTTATCACCAACAATCTGAGCTGGAGTCCGCGCTCGGTGTGCGACCTCTACCGAAGGCGCTGGGACATCGAGGTATTTTTTACACAGGTCAAACAGACCTTAAAGCTGAGCAATTTTTTGGGCCACAGCGCCAACGCCGCGCAGTGCGCTGGTAGGTGTACACGGCCTTGCTGGTGTAAGTGCTGCTGCGTTTCCTGGGATTTTTGTCGGCCTGGGCGCCCAGCTTCACGCGGCTCTTTGCGGTGGTGCGCTCAGCGGTTTGGGAAAGGCTAGACCTGCTTGAGCTCTTAAAAAGCTATGGGACAGCATCGGGGCGAATACGATTTATCGGGGCGCTTCATGAAGCCTGGCAGCAGCTCTCGCTCTCTGGGATGGCCCTTCCCGCCGGCCAAAACACCGCTTCCACAGCGTAAAGCTCATGGGACAGCATCCGCCCGAGAAAGAAAATCCCGATCGCGAAAGCTGCAATTGCCTCCGCTCAAGTTTCGCCGCCGTCTCTCTGTAAAAGCCCCCCTCAGAACCTCGGTTCCCTCAGGCTGTGGGATGGCTGTGGGATGGCTGTGGATGGGTTTCATGGTTGGAGTGGGAACAGGCTTTACGCGATGAGCCCTTTGATGACGGTGCCGCCGAACTGGCTGAGCTGCTTGAAGCGGCCGGCGTGGTAATAGGTGAGTTTGTTGTCGTCCAACCCGAGGAGGCGCAGGAGGGTGACGTGAAAATCGCGGATATGGGCTTTGCCTTCGACGGCGGTCACGCCGAGCTCGTCGGTGGTGCCGATGGTGTGACCCGCATTGCAACCTCCGCCGGCGAGCCAGATGGTCATGGCGTTGGCATTGTGGTCGCGGCCGTAGGCCGTGCCCCCACGCACGCCGTTGTCCGGCGTCCGACCAAATTCACCACACCACACGATCAGCGTGCTTTCGAGCAAGCCGCGCTGCTTGAGGTCGGTGATGAGGGCGGCGATGGGTTGGTCCACGCCGCGCACAAGATTGCCATGGGCGCGCGCGATGTAGTCGTGGCTGTCCCAAGAACCGTTGTAGAGTTGGACGAACCGCACACCCTTCTCGATGAGCTTGCGGGCAAGCAGGCACTTGCGGCCAAAGGAGTCGGTGGCGTCATTGCCAATGCCGTAGAGCGCCTTTGTTTTCGCGTCTTCTTTGGAGAGGTCGAGCGTTTCGGGAACCTGCAGTTGCATGCGAAAGGCCAGCTCGTAGTTGTCCATGCGCGCGGCGAGTTCGTCGTGGCCGGGATGTTGCGCGGCGTGCGCGGTATTGAGCTTGGCGATGAGGTCGAGGTTCTTGCGCTGACGTGACTCACTCACACCCATTGGCGGTGTGAGGTCCAGAATCGGTGAGCCCTTGGCACGCAACGGAGTTCCTTGGAAGCTGGCGGGCAGGTAGCCGTTGCTCCAGTTTGCGGCGCCTCCCTGCGGATAGCTCACCTCCGGCAGCACGATGAAGCCGGGGAGGTCCTGATTGAGCGTGCCGAGGCCGTAGTTCACCCAGGAGCCAATGCCGGGGTCGCCGCCGAAACGGTTGCCGCAGTTCATCTGATACATCGCAGTCGGGTGGTTCACGCTGTCCACGGTGCAGCCGCGGAAGAAGCAAAGGTCATCGGCAACCTTCGCGAGATGCGTCCAGTTCTCGGCCATGTCCGCGCCGCTCTGTCCATGTTTGGCAAACTGGAACGGACTCTGCACATAGTAGCGCTTGCCGCCCTGCATCGCGGAGGCCTGCTTGTCCTCGCGGACGAACTCCTTGAGGTGCATCTTCGCCAGCATGGGCTTGGGGTCGAAGGTGTCGATGTGCGACGGTCCGCCCTCCATCATCAGGAAGATGACGCTCTTCGCCTTCGCGGGCAGATGGCCATCCTTGGGCGCGAGCGGATTTTTCTTCGTCTCTTCGCCCAGCAAGGAGGTGAATGCAACGCTGCCGAGGCTCGCGCCCAGGCTGTAGAGGAAGCCGCGCCGGGTTGGAGCGTGTAAAGCGCGGGCTCCGGCGCAGGGGAAGAAAGGTGAATGCTTCATAGCGAGAATTGACAAACACCCTGGTAATACATAGTTTTACGCATGATCAAAACCATCTCAAAGA
>JBILKV010000048.1:0-25860 GCA_044376515.1 Chthoniobacteraceae bacterium
GAGCAGCCTTCCCCAACCTGTCGCCAAGAAGCGCGGCAGGCCAGTCGCCAAAGGGCCCACAGATGATTCAAAAGCCCCCGGCGAGGTTGAGGCCCCGGCGAAAAAACGTGCTCCCCGTGGAAAGTCCCCGGCGCCATCTGTCCCGGCTGACACGACCATTTCGCCGCCGGCAGGAGAGTCGGTGCGAGAACAGCCACCGGAGCTGCCCGCCGTCACCCCCGCCGCAGAACCCACTCACCCCAAGGCCCGCCGCCGAAGGGAGGTTTCAGCGGAAGGCTCGCCCGAGCCGACTGGGCTGGCCGATAGCGACCGCGTGGTGAAGGAGAGAGCCGCGGAAATAGACCGGCCTGTTGGGGAATCTTCACCAAAAACGCGCAGGGGCCGACCGCCGCGTGTCTCGGCCGTCGCGAATCCCCCGCCGCCCGCACCCGACGCCGCAGTGCAGAGTGTCGATGCTCCAGCGGCGACAACCGCCACAGATCCGGCGGACACCGCGGAGCGTACACGAAGGCCCTACCCTGTGTACGTGCCGCTGCACATCGCCAAGCAAATGGAACAGGAAGGCCGGCCCGCACCGTTGGCGCTGGATCCCGACGCCCAGCAGGCGGAGTCCGTCCGTGCCGCCGCACAGGAAAGCCGCCATGGCGCCTCCCGCGCGCACGGCGAGGCTTCACCCGGAGCCGGCGAGGTCGTCAGGGAGGCTCCGGACCGGCGCGAGGACCACCGGCAGGACGCCCCCTCTTCTCCCCCGCCCCAGAGACACGAACGCGGCCAGCATCAACATCCCAACCAGAGACAGGACCGCCATCAGCGCAATCCCCAGCGTGGCCCCGGACAGGACCGCCACCGCGAAGGGCGCCACAGCGACCGCGACCGGCACCGCAACCGGGAGGACCACCGGCGCGGCCATGCGCCCGGCAGCGGCCACCCGGATGCGCATCGGGAGCAACATCAGGAACTTCCGCCCCCCACGCCGGAGGAACTCTTCCCCGGCGGCGGCGTGATTGAGATTTCCGGAAAAGGCTTCGGTTTTCTCCGGGACCCGGTGCGTAACTTCGCTCAACACCCAGCCGACATCTTCGTGTCGCCCGAGATGGTGCGCCGATTCAATCTGCGTGATGGCCAGATGATCCAGGGCAGCGTGCGCAAAAGTGGCCGAGGCCAGCAGATGCACGAGATCACGTCGGTCAACGACGATCCGCCGGAAGATTCCAAGCACCAGCCCTCCTTTGAGGAACTGACGGTGATCAACCCGTGCGAACCGCTTCAGATGGCCACCGTGCCGGAACGCTACACCACGCGGATCATCGACATGCTCACCCCGATCGGCAAAGGGCAGCGCGGGCTCATTGTGGCGCAACCGCGGACTGGAAAAACCACCTTCCTGCAGCACATCGCCGACGCGATGGTCAAAAACCATCCCGACGTGAAGCTGATCATCCTTTTGGTGGACGAGCGCCCCGAGGAGGTGACCGAAATCCGCCACACGGTTCCCAGCGCCGAAATCATGGCCAGTTCCAACGACATGGACGTGCGCAGCCACACCCGGATCGCGGAACTCGCAATCGAGCGGGCCAAGCGTCTGGTCGAAGCCGGCAAAGACGTCTTCATCCTGCTCGACTCCATCACCCGCCTCGGCAGGGCCTTTAACAATGCGCTCAGCAACGGCGGGCGCACCATGTCGGGCGGCCTGGACGCGCGCGCTCTGGAAACCCCGCGCAAACTTTTTGCAGCAGCGCGCAACACCGAGGAAGCCGGCTCCCTCACGATCATCGCCACCGCGCTCATCGACACGGGAAGCCGCATGGATGAGATCATTTTCCAGGAATTCAAGGGCACGGGAAACATGGAACTGGTCCTCGACCGTAAAATCGCGGAAAGCCGCATCTATCCGGCCGTCGACATCTTCCAGTCCGGAACGCGCAGGGAGGAACTGCTGGTCCCGGCCGACCTCCTTCAAAAGATTCATTTCCTGCGCCGGGGCCTCTCCGGCGCCCGCCCCATGGACGCCATCGACCGCCTGCTCTCCTACCTGAGGAAATTCCAGACCAACGAACAGATGCTGCGCGAAATCCGCGGCTGATTCTGGGGAGATCTTGAATATCGGAAGGGCCGTGAAGCATTGCCCGCCCCTGAGTGGCTGTGCCCGAACTTCGGAGCGTACCCCTTCGGGGCGGAAACACCCCGGTTGTCATTGCGGAGGGGACAGAGAGGTCCCCCCAATTGTGACAGTCCCCTCAGGTGGAGCAGCTTTTCCAAGGCGCCGCCAAGGGTTTCCGGGGCAACCGGCACGCCCACCATCGTTGAAATGGAAGTTTTGGGGCACCACCGCAAGGGGAATCCGTGCCCAATCCTCTGCCCCGGGGCGGGTCACCAACCGCCGGTGACATTCCATTCCTCAAGCAGCCCGCGTGGTATGGCATCGAGGAAGGGCGAGATGCGCTGGATCGCGTCGCCCGCGCCCGCGCTCCGCTTGATGAAAGGCCAGCTGAGGTACAACTCGTCTTCGGCCCGGGTGACCGCCACGTAAAAAAGGCGCCGCTCCTCCTCCAAGGCCTCCACGTTCCCGAGCGAACGCTGTGAGGGAAACATCCCCTCCGTCAGCCAGATTACGAAAACCACCTTCCATTCCAGCCCCTTGGACTGGTGGACCGACGAAAGAGTGATGCTTTCCCCGCCCGCATCGCGGCGTGCGGGGGCTCCCTGCTCCGTGCCGCCCATCAACGCAAGTTGGTCGAGAAACTCCTCCGCGCCTTCATACTGGGAGGCAAATTGCGCGAGCGTGTTCAGGTCCTCCTTGCGCGCCTCATAATCGAGAAACTCCCCGCGGGCGTAGTCGTCGTAAAGGGCTTCCCGGACTGCCTGGAGCATTTTCAACGGCGCAACAGGCACGCCTCCGGGGGCGATCTCCTCGAGGGTGTGGCCCAGTTGCTTCCACGCGGAAGCCGCCTTGGCGGGGACCTTGAACGCACCCAGAACGTTCCCGAAGGAAAAACCAGAGGCGCCGGAGGCCTCAGACTGTCTGGCCGAGGCGAAGTTTTTCCAGAGGCCCTCGGCAGAACGCTCCCCCACCCCGGGCAAAAGCTTCACCATCCGCTTGAAGGCGACCTCATCGAGCGGGTTGACCGCAAACTTCAAAAAGGCGCTCACATCCTTCACATGGGCTTGCTCGAAAAACCTCAAGCCGCTGGTGATTTGGAACGGGATCCCAGCCCGGGTCAGTTCCATCTGCAACTCCATTGAATGGAAGTGCGCTCGGTAGAGCACGGCCATCTGGTCCCAGCGAGTCCCCTCGTCGTGGAGTTCCTGCATCCGCGACACCACAAACCGCGCCTGCTGCGCACCGGTGTGAAGCGGAATCAACCGGGGCAGCTCCCCGCTTTTGCGCGCCGAAACAAGCTCCTTGCGCAGTGGAGTCTGCATCCCCTCGATCGCCGAGTTGGCCACCTCAAGAATCTCCGGAGTGCTGCGGTAGTTGGTTTCGACCTTGTAGATCTGCGCCCCCGGATAACGCTGCCCGAAGCTGAGGATGTTCCGGTAGTCGGCTCCCCTCCACGAGTAAATGGCCTGCGCGTCGTCGCCCACCGCCATGAGGTTACGGTGCCGCGCTGAAAGCAGGTCGATGAACCTCGACTGCAACGGGTTGGTGTCTTGGTATTCGTCAACCAGTACAAAGTGAAACCTGCGCTGGTAAACCTCCGCAACGGCCGGGCGTTCCCCCAAGAGCCGGACAGTTGCGGAGAGCAAATCGTCAAAATCCAGCACATTGGCCGCCAGCTTGCGCTCCGCATAAGCCTCGCCGGCCGACTTGATCATGGGGACCCACTCCTCCAGTTGCGGGAACCGCTCCGCAACCACCTCCGCCAACGGACGACACACGTTCGCCGCATAGCTGAGCACCTCCCCCACCAGGGACGGTTTGACAGGCAGCTCAGACACCTTGCCTCCCTGGAGTTCGAGCAGCGCCCCCTGCAGCAGGGAATCCGCGTCCTCCCTGTCCATCACGCTAAACCCCTCGCGGTAGCCGGCCTCCTGCGGGTGCCGCCGCAGCAGGCGGTTTCCAATCGAATGAAACGTGCCGCCCCACAAGTCGCTCAGGTCGTGCGGCACCAGCATCCCCACCCGGAGCAGCATTTCGCGGGAGGCCTTGTTGGTGAAGGTCAGCAGCAGGATGTGGGAGGGCTCCACCCCGTTTTCGAGCAGATAGGCGACCCGGTACGTGAGCGTCCGCGTCTTTCCAGAGCCCGCGCCGGCCAACACCAGCGCGGGACCCGGCGGCGAACTGACCGCCGCAAGCTGCTGGTCGTTAAGTTCCGCGGCGAAATCAATCCGAGGCCCCTCCACCACCGGACGGCGGATGACGTAGTCACGCGCCATGGCCTACTTGCCGTCGCCGGCAGAAAACGGACGCAGCCGGATATTGCGAAACGACGCAGCCGTCCGGAACGTGGCCAGCGCGAAGGGCACAGAGATTTCAATCTCACCCGGACGCAGATCCAGCGCCTTGCCCTTGGTGTTGACGTCCACAACCTGCTCCCGGTCAATCCACGCCTGAATCCTCTCAGGCTCCACCCGCAGTCGGATTTTGTACCACTGGTTGTCCTTGAAAAAGCGGATCTTGTTCGTCTCGTTCTGCGAGGCGTCCAGCTTGTCGATGCTAGAGAGCCCGACGGTGGAGCCGCCCCAGCCCCCAACCACAAAAGTCATGTGCTTCTCACCCACCGGAAATGTCAGCCCACAGAAAAAATCCAAGCCGTTGCGACGCATCGCCTCCATGCTGACCTCGTAACTCATCCGCGGCACCGGCTTGGTGTATTGCACCCCGCTGAGCTCCTCCCCGGCCTCTACTTGAAGCAGGCCGTTTTCGACCTCCGCCTCGGCCCCTCCTCCGAAGGGCGTGTGCTTCCAACCCTCCAGAGTCTTCCCATCAAAAAGACTAATCCATCCCGCTTCCTCTGCGTTGGCATCCGCCCTCTTCGAAGGTCCGACATCGGCAGACCTTCCGGTCGGGGGCACAAGCGCTGGCAGACAGGAAGCCAGCAGCAGGACGGTGGAAAGGGTGGTTGGGGTTCGCACCCCTCTTCCTTCGACCCGCCCTGCGGTTTTCTCCAGTCAAAAGCGGAAAAAAGACGGCGCAACGAAACCCCGCCGCCACCCGCCTTTCTCAACGCACCCCGGCGCGGATCTGGCGCATTCCTTCGTAAAGGACAATCCCCACGGCGGTCGCCAAATTCAAACTCCGGGTGGCCGCCCCCATTGGGATGGTCAGGCAACGCGCTGCGTTCTGCGCCAACAGAGGCTCGGGCAGGCCGCGGGTCTCCCGCCCAAAGACCAGAAAATCCCCCTCCTCAAAGGCGACATTCCAGTAGGTCCGGTCGGTTTTCGTCGTAAGGAACCAGAGCCGGGCTGGGGAGGGTTGGGCGGCCCGAAACGCATCCCAATTTGGCCAGCGACGGACCTGCACCTGGTCCCAGTAGTCGAGCCCGGCCCGCCTTAGGAACTTGTCCTCCAGAGAGAATCCGAGCGGTTCGACCAAGTGCAGGACTGAACCGGTGGCCAGACAGAGCCGGCCGATGTTGCCCGTGTTTGGAGGAATCTCGGGTTCAACAAGAACAATCTGGAACATCTTCGTGACTTCGTAGGGAAAAGCGGATGCTCCGCGGCGCCCGCACTGGCGTAATATCTGCTGCAATCTGCATCCTGTGGCGACTTCGCACACCCCGCAACCGCATTTTCCACTGGTCCAAAGCCTGTTCCTCGGCACCGGAGCGGCAGTCTTTGCCTGCATGTTGGGTCGGTATGGCATCGTGCCGCCGCCCCTGCCTTGGAATCCCTCCGGACAGTTGGCAGTTTTGATTCCCCTCGGCTGTGCGCTGGCGTGGGTTTCCCTGAGCGTTCCCTCCCGGGCATGGCGCGCATTCATCCAAGCCGCGGCCATCCTCCAAATCGCCGGCGCCTCAGGACTTTCCCTCCTCTTGGAGCGCCCCGCGGAGCACCCCATCCACTGCGGCGTTCCGCTCATCGCGCTTGGAATCATCTGGGTAACAGGTGAGGCACTGCACTTGTGGTCGCCCTTTCCGACGCTCCCGGTTCCGGATTTGGGGGAAGCCCACCCGAAACAGAAGCCCGGAGAAACCCCGCAGCGGCAAGAATGCACGGTCCTGCATTGCGAACTGCTCAACCACTCCCAACTCGTTGGTGCGCTCCCGCCGGCGGATGCCACGGAATTCATCAACCGTTTTCTGGCCATTTGCAGCGAGACGGCTTCCGCCCGGCATGGAAATGCGGACAGGATCGACAGCGAGGTATACCGGGCGGTTTTTGTGTCGCACCCGGAAGGGGAACCGCATTCCACGGCGGCGCTCCACGCTGCGCTGGCCATTCACGCAAGGATCAAAACACTGAGCACTGACTGCGAGGTGCGCTTCGGGCAGGAACTGGACGTGCGGATCGGAATCAGCTCTGGGGAGGTTCTGATAGGGCGCTTTGGTTTGCCCGGGGCGGCGCGCCACGGCGTCGCCGGCGAGACAGCGGAGTGGGCGCGCCGTCTGGCGGGCGCCAACCTGCTCTACGGCTCCAACATCCTCATGAGCGAACAGACCGCCTCGCTGGCCGGGCGGGTGGTGGAAACCCGCCCCATTGACCGGTTGCAGCGCGGACTGCCCCCCCAGGAACCGGAGGAAGTTTTCGAGTTGCTCGCGCTCGCGGGCACGCTGGACGCCGAATCGGTCACCCGCCTGACGCACTACCGCCGCGGGGTCGCACACCTGCGCAACCGCAACTGGAAGGCCGCGCGCAACGCCCTCCGCGCCGCCCGCCCCATCGGGCGCAGCGACAGCGCCATCGACATGCTGCTCAACCGCATCGAGGAACAGGAGGCGCTCGCCGCCATGTCGCAGGCTAAGAGTCAGTCGAGTCCGGCAGAATGAAACGCGCCGAATATCCGCCCCCGCTGCGCACCCTCATTGAGGAACTCAAGCGACTCCCCGGCATCGGTGCGCGCAGCGCAGAACGCATCGCCCTCTGG
The DNA here is from genome assembly GCA_044376515.1 of Chthoniobacteraceae bacterium. Classification (GTDB taxonomy): domain Bacteria; phylum Verrucomicrobiota; class Verrucomicrobiia; order Chthoniobacterales; family Chthoniobacteraceae; genus Chth-196. The sequence continues at coordinate 7,028 of JBILKV010000048.1, forward strand.
ATGCTGCAGTCCGGAGACGCCCACCCGGAGTCGCTCGGACGCGCCATCGCGCGCGTGCAGGAATCCGTCCACTGCTGTGTTCAGTGCGGCTTTTTCACCGAGACCGACCCCTGCCTGCTCTGCTCGGACCCCGGACGCGACCGGCACTTTCTCTGCATCGTTGAGCAACCCACCAACATTCTTCCCATTGAACGCTCGGGTGCATTCCACGGACTCTACCATGCACTGGGAGGAAAAATATCCCCGTTGGACCATGTCGGCCCAGATCAACTGCGGATTCGCGAGCTCCTGGCACGGATAAAGGCCGATCCGCCCGCCGAAATCATCTTGGCCCTTGGAGGTGATGTCGAAAGCGAGGCGACCTCCTGTTATCTCGCCGACCTGCTGCGCGAGTTTCCCATCCCCCTCACCCGTCTCGCCCAGGGCATGCCGGCGGGCACCGGTCTGGAATACGCGGACGAACTGACCCTCGCCCGCGCCCTCTCCGGTCGCACCAGTCTGGGCCCGCAGCCAGCCCCACCATCCGCTGCGCCCAGATGAAGCATGTCTCCTATTCCGAGCCCGGCACCTCCCCGACCATTCTCTCGGTCCCGCCCGGAGCATCGACCGCCCCCCCCCGGCTCCGCTACACGCTCTACGACAAAAACTCCATGCAGGAGCGCGTGATCTCTCAGGTGTCCGAGATCCCAACACCAATCCCCAACGGCTCCGTGCTCTGGCTGGAGTTGGACGGCCTCAGCGACCTGAATCTCCTGAGCCAGTTGGGCGAAAAATTCAACCTCCACCCGCTCGCCCTCGAGGATGTTCTCAACCTCGGCCAGCGCCCAAAGGTGGAGCCCTACGAGAACCACCTGTTTATCGTCGCCCAGATGCTCTCCGCCAACGAAGACGAAAGAGTATCGCGGGAACAAATTTCCCTGTTCCTCGGGCCAAACTTTCTCCTCACAATTGAGGAGGATCCCTCCACCGACACCTTCCGCCCCATCCACGAGCGACTCCGCACGGCCCGCGGAATGATCCGCAAAATGGGGCCGGACTACCTGACCTACGCGCTGGTCGACGCGATCGTTGACCACAAGTTTCCCCTGCTTGAGAGACTGGGCGAATCGCTCGATGAAATGGACAACAAGGTCATCGAGAAACCCTCTATCGAACAGGTCCACGAGTTGCACCGGGTCAAGCGACTCCTCGCCCACCTGCGCCGCTACGTCTGGCCCGAGAGGGAGGTTATCAGCGCGCTGCTCCACGACGAAAGCGGTTTGGTCAGACGCGAATCCAAGGTCTACTTGCGCGACTGCTACGACCACACCGTCCAGGTGATGGACCTCATTGAAAGCTACCGCGAGGTGGCCACCGCCAACATGGAAGTTTACCTCTCCTCCGTCGGCATGCGGACCAACGAAATCATGCGGGTCCTCACGGTGGTCTCCTCCATCTTTATCCCGCTCACTTTTCTGGCCGGCATCTGGGGCATGAACTTCTCCGCGGAAAAAGACGGCAAACCGATGCCCTGGAACATGCCCGAACTCCACGAACCCTGGGGCTACCCGGCCTGCATCGGATTGATGTTTGTCATCGCGGTGGTGCAGGTCGTCTATTTTCGCCGCAAGAAGTGGATTTAGGCCTGCGCGAGGATTCCGGTCAACGGCTGCCCGTGCACGTCGCTGAGCCGGAAATCCCTCCCCCCGAAGCGGTAGGTCAGCTTCTCGTGGTCGATCCCGAGCAGGAGGAGCACGGTGGCCCACAGGTCGTACACCGTGGCCGGTTTTTCCACCGCCCAGTAGCCGAGCTCGTCGGTTGCGCCGTAAACAAACCCGCGCCGAAGGCCGCCCCCGGCCAGCACCACGCTAAACCCCATGGGATTGTGGTCACGCCCGTCGCTCCCCTGTGAAAACGGTGTTCTTCCAAACTCACCAGCGAAGACCAGCAGGGTCCGCTCAAAAAGGCCACGCTGCTTCAAGTCCCGGATGAGCGCCGCCACGGGCTGGTCGACCTGGCGCGCCATCTGCCCGTGTCCCTCCCTGATCTTGCCGTGCTGATCCCACGGGTTGGCAGCACCGCCCGCTCCGATCCCTGCAGAGAGGCAGCTGAGCTCCACAAAGCGCACGCCCCGCTCCACCAGTCGCCGCGCCACCAGTGCCTGTCTGGCGTAAAACGCGGTGTACTTGTCCGCGGAGTCTATTCCGTACATGCGCCTGGTCGCCTCCGACTCGCCCCGGATGTCGCACAGCTCCGGCACCGCCGTCTGCATTCGGTAGGCCGTCTCGTAGTTTTCAATCGCGGCCGCAACGTTTCCATCGGCGGCCTCACGCAAAAAGTCCCCGTCCAGCGCGTTGATAAAGTCCAGAGCCGCGCGCTGCTTCTGCGCGGAGTCCGAGGGCGCAATAAAAGGCAGGGGCGCGCCCGAGTCCGCCTTGAGGATGGAGGCCTGATGCTGGCCCGGCAGATAGCCCGAACTAAAGACACCGACCCCGCCGTGCGGAGTGGTCGCATCCCCGCTTTGCAGCACGACAAACGAAGGAAGATCCCGGTTACCCGAGCCCATGCCGTAGCTGATCCATGCCCCCGCACTCGGATGCCCCATGAATGGGAACCCCGTGTGAAACATGTAGTTGCCCTGCGCGTGCTCGCTGACCTTGGTGGTCATGGAACGCACGATGGTGAGGTCGTCGGCACAGGCGGCGATGTGGGGAAACAGGTCGGTCATCATCAGTCCAGACTGCCCCCAAGCGCGGGCTTCCCAGGGACTGGCCATGATGTTCCCGTTGTTGTTAAACATCGTCTTTTCCACCGGCACGGGCATCGGCTGGCCGTGGCGTTTGGCCAGTTCCGGTTTCGGGTCGAAGGAGTCTACGTGCGAAACCCCGCCGCTCATGTAACAGAAAATAACCGAATCCACCTTGGGGTCCCTTCGGGCCACGGGCGGCGCCCCGGAGCCGACTGGCTGGGCGGAGGCGGTCCGGTTGTGCAGGGACAAACCGCCAAAGGCCAACGCGCCAAAACCCATCGAGGTGCGGGCCAGCATCTGGCGGCGTGAAAGAAGTTTCGGATTCATACGTGGGGGGCGTCAGGGGCCGGTTTTTCCAGAAACGCGAGGTCAGCGCAGGTAAATGAATTCCTTGAGGTTAAAGAGGGCGTGGGCCAGAGGCGTGAGATCCTCCGAAGCGCCGGACTGCGCGAGGAGGCCCCTCGCCGCTGCGGCCTCCGCCGCGCTGGGAGCGCGGCCCAACCCCTCGCGGAACAGCGCCTCGATCGAGGTATCCATGCCGGAGACCCGCCCTCTCACGGCCACGGCCCACGCACGCGCAAACTGGAGAACCGCCGGATCGTTCAGCAGTGTGAGCGACTGTGCAGGGACCGTCGTCACATCCCGCTGACCAAGGGCGGTGAAGGGCCTGGGTGCGTCGAATGTGGCCAGAAACGGAGGCAGGCTGTTACGGCGCAACTGGAGATAAATGCTGCGGCGCGGAGTCGCCGGTTGGACGGCCGGGCCGAACGGAACGGGATCCAGCCTGCCCGACACCGCGAGCATCGCATCCCGGATCGACTCCGCCTCCAGACGCCGCACCGGGGCGTGCGAGAGCAGTGCATTCTGTGGATCCTTCTCACGTGCAACGGGTGATGCGGTCGAGACACGTTGAAACGCGTCGGTCTCCACCAAAAACGCAAGTATTCTCTTGAGCGACCACCCCTCCGACACCAGGCGGCCGGCGAGGTAATCCAGCAACTCCGGATGAGTCGGCCGCTCGCCCATACGTCCGAAATTATCCACAGTCGCGACGAGACCGCGTCCAAAGGTCCAGCTCCAGATCCGGTTGGCGATCACCCTTGTCGTCAGGGGGTTGGACGACGAAAGCAGGCGCTCCGCCAGCTCAAGCCGGCCGCTCCCGCTCGCGGCAATCGGCCGTGCGTCCAACACCTCCAAGAAACCGCGGGGCACGGGCGGCCCGGGTTTGCGGTGATCGCCCCTTGGCAGAAAGGGCGCATTGTGGCCGCGGTGCTCGGCGACACCGGGGGCGATTCTCGCAGCGCTCACCCCGGCCGCCTCCCTCCGGTAGGCCGACAACAAATCCGCAATCCTCGGTGAAGCATCCACGTGCGCCTCCCACAGACCGGCGTCCAAACAGGCGTTGATCAGCAACCGCTGGGACTCCGAGAGTCGCTCCTGCCTCCAAGCATCCAGCGCCGCGCGAAGGCATTCCCGCAGCTCACCCAGATATCCGGCGCGGGTCTCGGATTTGCAGGCGGCCAACAGCAATTCCTGCGCGGGAAGCTCCTCTTTCGGGCCCTCCTTACCATCGTGAAAAACGACCTTTTCGAGCACAAAAAAAGGCTGGCTTGAAGTCGGTGGCGCACTTCCCTTTGGTGGGGCCGGCCGGCGCGTCTGAAATTCGGGAGTGGCCATCTCGACGAACGCGGTCGAGCCCTTGCGGTAAGTGGTGTCCATCACGCTCCAGGCGGATTCCTTGCGCTGGACGAGAGACTTTGGAAACGTGCCGTTGAGGCCCAACGGATAGTTGTCCGTCTGGATACAGAGCAGGGCGCCCCCCTGCGCCGCAAACCGCACGCTCACCCCCTCGCGGTTGAGTACAAAATCAGGCGACGTGACAACACCCCCCAGCTTCGAAGCAAGGAGCGCTCCGCCCACCCCTGCGGGCAACAGCCCTTCCAACGCCATTGCACCGTCTTCAAGCACGCGAAAATCGCCACACCGAACGGCCTCCACCCCGGGACCGTTGAAAAACCAGTCCCCGCCTCCCGAGCTGCCCACATCCCAGGCGGGAGTGAACCGGCCCGCATTGAATGCCTTGGCCTCGGCGATCCGGGACTCCATCCGCTGCCTGTGCGCCTTAGAGGCGGCTGCAAATTCCGCATCCGTCTGGGTGACGGCCAGCAACCCAAGGTGCAGCGGATGCTCGGGCGCGCCGGCCGCCTTCGTGAATCGGTCGGGGGCCTTTGCAGGGGCGTGCCTTGCCAGTTCCGCCTCCAGACTGGACGCCTCCTCCTTCAGCTTGCGCAGCTCGCTCGATTCCTCCGCGTTCAGGGCCGGGCCCTGCGCAGCCGGGCCCCCCGCCTTCAAGGGACCCGCCGCGAATGACAATCCCATTTCCTTCTCCGTGAGGGCGCGTGTGTACAACCTTGCCTCGTCAATCCGACCTGCAAAAAAGCCGTTTCCAGCGCCTGCATGCCGCAGCCCGACCAGCACCCGCACGTCCGCCGTGGCGTACTCCCGAAGTTCGCCCTTGCGGTACGGTTCCCCATACCGCTTGCCGTTGCGGTAGACGCTCACCGTGCCGTCCTTGGAATAACTGACGGCCACATGCACCGGGACGCCAGCGACCGCATCCTCCGGAGGCCCTTCGGTTTGTTGCGTTCTCTTGAAGTACTCGCTTCCGGCCAACCATTTGCGGCTTTCCTTTTCCGCGAAAACCAGCGCGTCAAATCCATGGCCGTTCACGTTCTCAAGCGCAATCACTCCGCCCCCCCGCTGCGCGAGGTCCGACGGACTCACCCACGCTTCCAGCGTGCGCTCCGCCACCGACTCAGGCAGCGGCTCCGTCCGAAGGAAAGCTCCCTTCCCGTCCAACACGAGGGCCCCGTCTTTGATCGTCGCGCCTCCGCGGAGCTCCGCCTTCACCCGCCCGAGCAGATCGTCGGCACCCTCGTTAAAAGTCCACACCGCGTAAGGTGCCGGGAAGCCCGCCGGAACGCCCGACGCAAAACGCGCCCACTCCCTGGCCGACAACTCGCCACGTACCCGCCCGAGCTCCGCAGCTATCCGCACAACCTCAGGCGCCGCGGGTGGACGGGCCGCATTCGCGAGCAGCTCGGGCAGCGCTCCGAGTTGCGCCCGCCAAATTCCCGACAACTCCTCCCGCAACTGCACCTTGATGGCCTCGAATCCCCGCCTGAGCCCGGCGCTGATGCGATCGGCTGCCCCCACGGCAACCTGAGTGGGACGAACGCTGTCGAAGATGCCGTACAACGCCGTGTAGTCGCGCTGGCTGACCGCATCAAACTTGTGATCATGACAGCGGGCACACGAAACGGTGAGTCCTTGGAAAGCTTTGGTCACAACGTCGATCTGGTTGTCGACCACCTTGATCCGGTCGTCCTGACTATCGACGGGCTGATAACCGTGTTCCACCATCCGAAAGTGCGCAGGCCCGATGCGCGACTCCTCAAAGCCGTCGTTGGAAACACGGGGCTCCGACAGGAGATCTCCCGCCAGATGCTCGCGGATGAGCACGTCGAGGGGCACATCCGCGTTGAAGGCGCGGATCAGGTAATCCCGATACTGGTACGCGCCCGGAATCTCTGGATCCCCCTCGCTACCATGGCTCTCCGCGTAGCGCACCAGATCCATCCAATGACGCGCCCAGTGCTCTCCAAAGGCGCTCGAGCCTAGGAGCTTGCGGGTACGTTCCGACACGGCGCGTTTCCGGTCGGCGGCGGCTGCCACCTCAAAAGAGCGGACCTCCTCCACGCCGGGGGGAAGTCCGGTGAGCAGAAAATGCAGCCTCCGGACGAGCACCGCCGCGTCCGCCGCTGCCGCAACATTCAGGCCGGCCCTCGCGATCGCCTCATCCAGAAACCGGTCGACCGGATGGCCTGCCGCGCCCTCGGGCGGCTGCGGATTTGCCAGCGGCTGCAGCGACCACCAATTGCGGCGGGCGGCCAGAAGCTCGTTCCACTCGGGCTTGGCTGCGCCCACCGAGGGCGGTTTGTCGCGCGGGTCCGGTGCGCCCATCGCGATCCACTGGGAAAAATGTGTAGCGACCGATTCGTCGAGTTTCGGCGCCTTGTCAGGCATTTTCAAATCGGGCTCCAGATGCCGGATCGTCCGCAGCAGGAGGCTTTTGGCCGGATCCCCCGGAACGATGGCTGCCCCCGAATCTCCCCCTTTCTGCCAGCCCCCGCGCGAGTCCAGACGCAGCCCGCCCTTTTGTTTCTCCGCCCCGTGACACTCAACGCACTCGGTGGTGAGGACGGGCCGGATGAACTTCTCAAAGAACTCGGTCTGCCGCCCTTCAGCGCCGCTCGCTCCGCCAACCCCCGCGATGAGCCAAGCCGCACCCAACCAAAGGACTCCGGGGAAACTATTCTTCATGGCGGCAGTGTCCCCTCAGAGCATGAAACCGAGGGCCGCATCCGCGGCAGCCGCCGCGATCTGCTTCCCCCATGCTGCAAAACGTTCCTCCGGGATCCTCGTCGCGGGCCCGGCAATGGTGATCGCAGCGAAAGGCAACCCGTGGGCATCACACAAGGGCGCGGCGATGCAATGGATCCCGTCAAAGTGCTCCGCCCGGTCAATCGCGTAGCCCGTCTCACGCACGCGCGCCAGCTCCGAGCGCAACGCCACCGGATCACGCAAGGACCTGCGTGTGTATGCTTTAAAGTCCAGCTTAGAAAGGACTTCCTCAAGTTCCACTTCGGGAAGAAATGCCAGCATCGCCTTCCCGGGCGCACAGGCCTGCGTGGGCGCCCGGGAGCCGATATCCACAACGTACTTGAACGGGTGCCGAGAGGGCAGTTGTTCCAGAATCACGCACCGCCCCTCCGCCAGGACGCACAACTGGGTGGTTTCGTTGGTGAGCTCGAGAATCCGACGCATCGCAGGCAGGCAGGCTTCCACAAGGCTTCGGCTGGTTGAGTGAGGCTGCCCGAGGAGCAGGAGTTTCTGGGTGACGCGAAGCGCGCGTGATACCGGATGCCGCTGGACATAGCCAAGATGTTCAAGGGCAAGCACAATCCGGTGCACTGCCGCCTGGGGCAGGCCAAGGTGCTGGGCCAGCTCGGACTGGGAGGCCCCGCTGGGACGACTGGCGAGTGCCTGCAACAGGGCAAGGCCCCTTTGGAGGGCGGGCGCATGGGGGACGGCCGGGGTTTTCATTGATGAAACGGGTTCCGCCAGTGAAAACCCGGATGAAGCCTGTTTCTTGGAATGCGTCTGAGATTTTTCGGGAGGTTCGACGGAAAGTTCCTCCGCAACCCCTCGGAAAACTGGCTCCGCCTCTGGCCGGCGGCTGAGATCGGACTGCCCAGTCCGCCGCCGCCAGCTGCGGGGACCGCCACAAGGCTAACCGGGCTTGAAAAACGCACCCTACGCTCGGACTGCTCCCATTTCGGTCACACCCGCTCGGAGACAGACAATTTTTCACGGGCCTTTTTCCGCCGGTCAGTACACCTCGTCCCATAGCGCTCTCCTCACCCGAAGCGCGCTGGAGGAGCTCGACAGGCCCGGACGGAGCTTCGGGCCGCCCAAAGACAGCTGATGCGCGGGCAGTTTTGGTGACTCTCGGCTTCCGCTGCGGTTGGCACGCTACAATTTCCAAACCATGAGTCCGATGCGGGCTCGAACCAACCGTACCAATCGAAGAAACCAAGCTCGAAAATGAATGAGCCAGCCATTGGTTCCTCCTTGCCCAAATGACCTTCATTCAATAGCTAATCTTAAGGTTTACTTTAAGTTTGTCCGCCCCATATGCCCGCCGCTGTCTGCTCCGGTACGAGAACGACCGAGGCCGGTTTCAGGTACCTGAACGACGTATTGCCACTCCTTGCCCCCCCAGATTAGCCAACGACCGAACGGTCGCTTTGGAGTGTTCCGCCGGCAGAAGCCCACACACTTGAGCCCAGCCAGATATCTTTACATTTCACCGCAACAAACCAACCAGTGAGGCCAACACCCCATGAACTTTAATTGTCCCACTTGCAAAATGTCCCTGCTGGCCGAGGCCCAGATGGCCGGTCAACTGGTGAAGTGTCCTGGATGCGATTCTAAAATACAGATTCCAGAGATGTCGCCCGAGGGCCAAATCAACGCGGACGGCACTGCTTCAATCGAGGGCACCAAAGGGGGCGAACGCCCTCAAAGGACAGTGTGGAAAGAGGAAGATCCCACCAATCCGAACCCCGCACTGAGTGTCGGCATCGGTCTTGGGCTGACGGTCGTCTGGTTTGCCTTCATTTACTTTTTTCAGGCGCCTCCCGGGAAGAGTCCAGCCGAGTTCACCAAGGGTGAAACATTGGCAAATCTCTTTTACAAACACTTCAGCGTCAGCTTTGCAAACACCCTCTTCTTCTTCTGGGCGGCGGCAATCTGCTATCTGAAGATGCTTAAGCTCAAGCTGCAGCGTCGGGCCATGCTCCTGGACGTCTTGCCGAAAGACCTGGGGCTGGCCATCAACGCCCAAAATGTCGGCAGTTTCATCGACCACGTCTACGGCCTGCCCGTCAAGCTGCGCGACAGCCTCATGGTCAACCGCATCCGGAAGGCCCTTGAGTTTTTCGAGGTCCGCCAGAACGTGTCGGAGGTCAGCAGTTTGATGAGCAGCCAGTCGGCGATCGACGGTTCGCGCATCATGGGGAGTTACATCCTGATCCGTGCTTTTTTGTGGGCGATTCCGTTGCTCGGGTTCATCGGGACCGTCATCGGGTTGTCACACGCCATCAGCGGGATGAGCTTCTCGAACGTGGAGGACGTCAGCAAGATCGTCGAGTCCATCAACAGCGTCACCAGCGGTCTGGGGACCGCCTTCGATGCAACGCTGCTCGGGCTGATTTTTGCGGTGTTCCTCAATTTCCCTCTCAACTCCCTGGCCAAGCACGAAGAGGAAGCTCTCAACGACATCGACGCGTACTGCAACGAGGTGCTGCTCCCCCGCCTCGACGACGGCGCCGCTGGAACCGCCGCCGCCCAAAAGGCGGGTCAGGCGACCGCGATGGAGGATTTGGGTGCCGTTGCGGAGGTCGTGGTGCAGGCGCTCACCAGTGCGCAGGCGCAATTCCTTACCGACCTCAACGCCCTCTCGGAGAGGATGCTGGACTATGCCAACACACTGGAGGCTCGAAACGAGCAATACCAACAGGCCGCCCTCCAAGCCCTTGCCGACCAGATGGGTGCGATCGATCAAAGGGCCGTGGAACACATGGAGCTCATCCGCCAGAAACAAGAGGAAACCCTCGAGCGGGTCGCAAGCAACATCGAGGGGTTGGAGAAGTCCTCGCGCGCCGCCTACGAATCCATGATCGCGGGGCAGAACGCCGTGGTCTCCGAATTCACCGACAAACTCGGTTCCCTCTCCTCCAAATTGGAGACAGCCTTCAGTTCCTCCTCTGAAATCAGCCAGAGGGCGGCCGAAGACGTTTCAAAGCATCTTGAAAAACTGCTTACCACCGGAGACCGCCACCTCACCGAGAAACTGGGATCCCTGACCACCAAGTTGGAGACCGCCTTCAGTTCCTCCTCCGAAATCAGCCAAAGGGCGGCCGAGGACGTTTCAAAGCATCTTGAAAAACTGCTCACCACCGGAGACCGCTACCTCACCGAAAAACTGGGGTCCCTAACCACCAAGTTGGAAACTGCCTTCAGCTCCTCCTCCGAAATCAGCCAGAGGGCGGCCGAGGGCGTTTCAAAGCATCTTGAAAAACTGCTCACGGCCGGGGAGAGCTACCAAGCGGCCATCAAGAGCGCCGAAAGCGAGGCAGTCAAAGAGTTCGCCGCCAAACTGGACGCCATGTCCGCTGAAGTTCAGAAGGCAGTTTCCGCGGCCGTTCGTTCCGTTGGAACGGACTCCAACGCGTTGCAGCAAGCCGCGAAGACGACGCAAGAGGAGGCGTTCAAACAGTTCGGCGAGAAACTCGGTTCGATGACGAAAGCTGTCGAGGCCTCCGTGACTTCCTCCATGCAGCAGGCCGGGCAGGTCATCGGCGGCCTGGAGTCGGGCATCCGCAGCCTCAGCACCGTGCTCGAACAACTCGGTGCCAAACAAGTCATCATCCAGCAGGTCAAGAAGCGGGGTTGGTTCAGCAGGGAGTAGTGTGCCGTGCCCCCTGCGGCTCCCCGCTGAAACAGGCTTCAAGCAACAAGGTTTCCATCATGGTCAAACGCCCCAAACACCGCAGCGACGAGCTGATGTTGATTCCGTTTCTGGACATCCTCTGCTCGCTCATCGGTGTACTGGTGCTGATCATCGTGGTGTTGGTGGTGGCGCAGACCCAGCGGATCAATGGGCGGACGCCCGAGGAGATCGAGCGGGCGCAGGAACACCTCCGCATGCTCAAACTCAAACAGGAAAACACCCAAAAGTACGCGGGCATCTCCGAAAAAGTTCAGGCGCTCAAAGAGTTGCAGGAAAAAAAGGAGGAGAAAACCAAGCAGGCCGAAAAAATCAAGGACCTCCTGACCAACTCGGAGTCCATGAAGGAACAGAACAAAAGCGCGGCGAGCAAGCTGCAGGCGGAACTGGAGAACCTCCTGCGCGAGATCCGCGGCTTCACCGAACAGGAACCCACGCTCCGCCAAAAGATCGTGGAGCTCCTCGCTGAACTGGCCAAACTCCAACCCCCGGACACAAAAAAGGACCCCACTGTCACGGTCAACCCAGCCGGGTCTGGGCTCGCCGCAGGCACCTCCGTCTTCTTCATCGACGCGGCGGGCGACAAGCTGACTTACTTTTGGAACGAGAAGGACAAGTCCACCGTCAGCGCCGTGCCCGACATCATCGTTGCCGACGTCCATTTCAACAACTTTCTGGAATCGGTAAAAAAGGTCCCGCAGGCGAAAATCATCTTCCTCATGCGCAGCGACGGCATGCGCTCCTACAACCTTGGGGCGGGCTGGGCCCAGTCGAAATTCGGCTTCCGCGTGGACCAGATTGGCAAACTGCCCGTGCCCGGCAACGGGAATCTGGATTTCAAACTTTTCGGCAAACTAGCGGGTGCCATTCAGGCCCCGCCCGAAGCGCTCCTCCCCCCCGCAGCGGCTCCGAATGGCCCGCCAAAGATGCCCGCCGCACCGGGTGCTCCTCCTCCCGCACCGGGCACGCCGCCCGCGGCACCCGCTCCCGGCGCCGCCGCCCCAAAACCCACACTGAGTCCCGCCACGGGAGCCCCAGTTCAAGCCCCGCCTCCCGCACCCCCGGTTCCTCCCAAACCCTGACCCTTCGCTCAAGCCATGGCTCGCAAAGCAAAACCGCACGACGAGGAACTCCCGTTTGTAGCCCTCATGGACACCATGACCAACGTGGTGGGTGTGTTGATCATCGTTCTGGTGATGATCGGGATCGGCCTGGCCAAGTCGGTCAAAAAGGTGCTCTCCGAGCTGCCGCTGGTCTCCGAAGAGGAACATGTCCAGCTTAAGGAAGAGCTGGCCAAGATCGACACGAGCCACGACCCCGCGGAAGTCGCGGCCGACACCGCCAAGCTCCAAAAAGAACTGGAAAAAGTCATGGAGGCCGTCAAAGAGCTCGAGACAGCGCAGGCCAAAAATCCGGTGGTGCTGGAAGACCTCGACACATTGATCAAGCAGTTGGACGCGCTGAAGAAAGAGAGGGACCAGCGGAAACTGTCGGTCACCGAACTGCTCGCCGAGATTGACAAACTCAAGATCAAGCTCGACACCACTCCGCCCTACGTCCCCCCACCGGGCATCGCGATCCGCCTTCCCAATCCCAAGGCGATGCCTGAGCAGGCCGAGCTCCAGAGGGTGCTCGTCTCGGAAGGGAAGCTCCACTTCCTCAAGGAGCGCGACTTTGCGAAGACCGTCGAGGAGGAACTCAAGAACGGCCATTCCGACTACACCACGCGCCGCGAATTCGTCAAAGGTCCCGACGGTAAACCCGTCATGAAGAAGGGCTCCACCGGCCAACCGGCACCGGTGCGAAAACTCACGTTCGACCCGCTGAAAATGGCTAAATTCTTCGACCGGGCCAACGTCGGCAGCAAGGACGTCAAGGTCGAGGTCGCCCAGATCCCCAACTCCCCCAACATCCAGCTCAACATCGTCCCCAAGCCCGCGGGCGGCGAAACCGCTGAGCAGGCTCGCAAGGTGAGCTCCGTGTTCCGCTCCCAGCTCAATGCGCTCAAAACAAACCCCAAGGCAGTCGTTTGGTTCCACGTCTGCAAGGATTCCATCGCGACCTACCTGATGGCCCGCGACGTGGTGGACCAGGACGGCATTCCGGTCGGCTGGGAAATGTGGGACAAACCGACGTTCTCCCACCGGATTTCGCCTGAATATCTGGTGGAGTACACAGCACCTCCGCCTCCGGCGCCGTCCGCCACCCCAGTCGCAGCCAAGCCAACGGGCCCCCCGCCGGTGGTGATTGCAGCGCCCAAAGCGACCGTAGACTAGGCGGCGGCGAGCCTCATTGCGCGATTCTCACTCCCGTGCGACCGTTGGTCTGGTGATGTGGGCCTCGCGCAAATAAAGCGGCTCCAATCCTCCCGTCTGGACGATTCCAACACCCGCTGCGGCAAGTGACGCCAGCCCGGCGGCGCTGGGAAAACACAACTCCGCGCTCCACTCCGCCGGCAGCAATTCGGTAGCGCAGATCCCCAACGGCCGCCCGTCGCATGCAGGGGCGGCCTGCAAGTATCCGCGCAATACGGCGGCCGATTCGGCCAACAACGGCCCCTCCGCGCAAACCCCATGCTCGACGCGCGTGTAGTACCAGGTCCCGCGGCGGGCATCCCCAATCACCTGATAGCGCTCCCCTGCCCCCCGCAGCGCGGCCACACTGGGAATTCCCACCAGTTCGCAGCCCCAAACCGCTTGCAGTCCCATGGCCGCAGCGATCGTAATCCGCACTCCCGCGTAGGAACCCGGCCCCAGCCCCACAACCACCCGGTCCACCGCCCCCACGGGTTCCAAGAGCCTCCAGAGCACCGGGAAAAGATCGGCCGACAACGAGCGCTTTGAGGGAAAGGTTTCCTCAAAAAGAATGCGTCCCTCCTCCCACATCGCCACCGACGCCAGATCCGTGGAAGCCTCCAAACCAAGGACCTTCACCGCTCCACCTCCAGCTTCCGCTCGTTGCCCTCGCCAATCAAAAGCCGCACCCGCACCGCATCCGGCGGCAGGGCCTCGGGAAAGCGCTCCGCCCACTCCACGACCACCACCCCGTCCTCCAGAAGATAGTCTTCCCAGCCGATGTTACGCAGCTCCTGCACATGCCCGAGACGGTAGAAATCAAAATGAAACACGGGCACGCGACCCTCCCGGTACTCGTGCACCAAGGTAAAAGTCGGGCTGGTCACCTCCTTGGGCTCCCCGCCAAACGCCTCGACCAGCCCCTTGGTAAAATGGGTCTTTCCGGCGCCCAAGTCTCCCATGAGCGCCACCACTGCGCCTTTCCCAAGCACGGCAGCCAGCTCGCGACCGAAAGCCTGCGTCTGCTCAGGACTGTTGGAAATGATCGTATCCACAAAGATCGAAAATAGCACGGGGCCGCAACCCCTCGCGCGCCTCCAACAAACGCCCAATCCGCGTGAGGGGAAGTTTCGGGAAGGCGCGCCTCCACTCCACAAGCAGCGGCTCCACCTGGCTGGGACATACGGCGATCAGCAGTTCAAAATCCTCCCCGTCCGAACAGGCTGCCGCAACCGAACAGCCCCTCCTGCGCGGAATGAACCGCGGCTCCAGCTCCATGCCGCATCCGCTGGAGCGCGCCAAGCGCGGCCCGTCCTTGGCGAGGCCGTCAGAAAGATCCATCATCGCCCGGGGTCGGAACCGGGACGATAGCCAGCGCGCCTCGGAAAGCCGCGGCTTGAAATCCAAATGGCGCCCGGTTGCATAGGCGCCTCCAAGCCGGCCCGTCACCAGCAAAACGTCGCCCGGACGGCCGCCCGCGCGGCGTACACAACGGTCGGGCTCCACTCGACCAGTGAGAAAAACGCTGCAGACCAAGGGGCCGCTCGAGTGCGTGGTTTCCCCCCCCACCACCGAAACGCCATAGGCGCGCGCTGCCCTTGCCAGTCCACGATACAAATCCCGCAACACCAGCCACGGGGTCTCGGGAGCGGCGGTCACGCTCACGAGCGCGTGAAGCGGCATCCCCCCCATCGCCGCCACGTCGCTGACCGCGCGGCACAGAGCCTTCCAACCGACCCGTTGCATCCTTTCGCCTGACACAAAGTGGACCCCCTCCACCACGGCGTCCGCCTTGAGCAGCGACCAGTCGCCTTGGGAGGACTCCTCGACCACCGCACAGTCATCGCCCGGCCCCTCCAACACCGCCCGCCCCATCTGTGGCAGAAGCCCCGTGAGCCGCGCCACCAGCGCCTCCTCCCCAAGCGAACGAAGCGTCAATGCGGCATCCATCCCCGGGCCTCCACGTACAATTGCACCAACCCCAGTCCGTTGAAGCAGGCGTGCATGGCGATGCACACCCAAAGCGAGCCGTACCGCTCTAGCAAGACCGTCTGGCATACTGACAACACAAAGAGGCCCGGCATTACCCCGGCATAGCCGTGACACACCGCAAAAAGCAAACTAACCACCAGGGCCGAACCCACTGCACCAAGGTACCGCTTGAGGGTTGGATAAAAGTAACCGCGAAACAGAATCTCCTCCTGAAGGGGCGCCCCGAGGAAGGCAGACGCCACCACCAACCACACCGCGCGCGAGTCCCCCGTCTCCACGGAGTTGCGGAAGAGCGAGACAAGCGCCTGCTCCTGGCCAGCCGCCGGCACGACTTTTTCCCAGAGCAAACTGCTCGCGTAAATCGGGGGGAGCGCCGTCAGCAGGGCCAGCGCCGCCCTCAACAAAAACTGCGACGCCGCGTCCCAGCCGAGATGAAAGGCCTTCAACAAAGGCAGCGGACGCATCCCCACAAACGCCAGCACCATCACCAGCATCGCGGTCATAAAACCCGCATTGTTCCAGACCTGTTCGGGCCGCAATCCTGGCTGCGGCTCGGCTTTCATCAAAAACATTACCCCGGAGGCGGCGAAATAAATCCCAAGGGAACAGGTCAAAAAAAGATCGGGCAGCCCGAAAAACTGCGGGCAGACCCGCCCTCCGCGCTGGCTCAAATTCCGCGCCACCCGCAGGTAATAAAGGGCGCCGCCGAACACGGGCAACCCAAGCACCAGCCAAATCAAAGGGCGATATTCCAAGCCAAAGAGGGGTGAAAGCGACGCGCTGGGCTGCGAGGGGACAACTTTGCCTCGCTCAAGGCATCAGCGCAGGCGACAGGAAGTAGAGGCGACCGCTCGGCAGTTGCGCAGCCGATGGGGCGCCCACCTCGAGCTTCAACCTTCCACGCGGATGGGGTGACTCGCTCAAAAAGCGCACCAACTTCCCAAACGCCAGCGGAGTGGTAAACCGGATCGCAGCCGCGCCGGGAGCTTTGCCGAGTTCGCGCGCCTTCTCAAGCGCCTGCTCAAACCCACCCAACTGATCAATCAAATGCTCCTTGAGTGCGTCACTCCCCGAGACAATCCGGCCGTCCGCCACCCCTTTGCGCAGTTCCGCCTCATCCAGGTTCCGCTCGCGGGCCACGATGCCGACGAATTTTGAATAGGACTGGTTGATCAGCCCCTGCACGTACTCGCGTTCGGCCTCCGTCAACTCGCGCGCGCCGTTGAGCAGGTCCTTGAACTTCCCGCTTTTGAAGGTGTTGACCTCCAGGCCGAGTTTTTCCAACAAATTCTGGTAGTTAATGCTCTGCATGATCACTCCGATCGACGCCGTGATGCTGGTTTCATGCGCAAACAGATAGCTGCCGCCGCATGAAATGTAGTAGCCACCCGAGGCGGCAACCGCGTCCATGCTCACCACCACAGGCTTCTGCGCCCGGGTTTTGGAGACCTCCTCATACAAAATGTCCGAGGCGGTCACTTCGCCCCCAGGAGAATCAATGCGAAGCAACACCGCCGCCACCGAAGCATCACTGCGCGCCTGCTTCAATTCCGCCAACAGATCGTCCAAACTGGATTCCCCGATCTCTCCCGGTTCCGCTGTGCTAATGATTCCGCGCACCGAGATGACGGCGATGCGTTTGCCCGTGTCCCCCTCGCCCGCAGGAACCATGACCTCCTCACCGAAATGCGAGGCAGGCGCGACCGAAAGCGTCGTCCGCACGCCCTTGCCGGCACGGCCGGCCAGAAAAGCGAGATTCACGATCGCGCTGACAAGGAGCGCCACCACCAGAAAAGCAGTCAAACAGCCGGTTCGTTTCTCGCTCATAAACGTTGAGACTGCTTCAAGCATCAACCCACCGCAAGCCGCGAGAACAGCGACGGGAACCATGCTCTCCCTCTCTCTCCCGAGCGCGCACAGCGACCGGAGGTTCCCCGCCCCGGTCCTCTGCTGCGGCGCGCGCCAAGCGGCGGATCCTCGCTTTGATCCACTTTGTCCTGCGCCCAAAAAACAGATCCCTAGTGCCGCACTCCAAACCGTCCCAACGCCAGGCACAACGCACCGTCCGGATCCCCCCCCATTGTCAAAAAAACGCCCAGCTAGTCCGGCAAAGAATGAGACCCAGCGGCCTTCCGCCGCCGAATCACAGCCCGGAGCGGACCCACAGCAGGAGAGTCCCGTAAAATATCCCGCCAAAAACGGCAGCCCTCCAGCGCCACCGCGCCCGCGTGACCCATTCAATCGCATCCCGGAGCAGGTACGGCATTCCGATGCAGAAAAGCCCGGCCACAATCCACAGGTACACCAGCGCGACCAAAAACAATCGCCCTCCCTCAGGCCTCATCCATGCAGCCTCCAGGAGGGGTTCCGCCACGAGCAATAAAAGCATCCCAAAAGCACGAACCGACAGAAACTCCTGCACAAACCGCAAGGTAAGAACTCCCGCAACCACCGTCGCGATCAGAAACTTCGGACGCATGGAGGTGAACTCTCCAAGATCCGTCCACGCCACAAGGCAACCGAAGTACACCGCAGCCACACTAAACAGGAGGTTCCCAGCCACGGCCGAACGCGGAAAGGCCTGCAAATTCCGACGCACCGGGCCCTCGAAAAACAGGGCGACCAAATGACCCACAAGAAGCAACAGCCCGACGGCAAAGAGAGCCGACTCCAACGAAAACGAGTAAATCATGTAAACCGTGAGCAAAACGGCAGAACCTCGGACACTCAACTCCAAAGAAACACCCCCACCCTACTGCCTTCCAGCTCCAGCCCCGCCCGCAGCCGGGGCGGAATCCCGCAGGCATTCCACAAGGGCCCTGAATGCCGTGCTCCGGAGCGCGTTGCGCCGGCTCAACACCGCCAGGGGGCGCCGGATGCGCACCGAGCGAATCCCAACGCCCACCAGCATTCCAGCCGCAAGCTCCTTCCCAACAGACTTCCGCGGCACAAGAGAAAGCGCCTCCTCGACCTCCACCGCCTTCTTCACCGTTTCAACGTCGTCGAATTCGAGGAAGGGGGTGAGCCGAACCTCTTTGTCCCGAAAATATCGGTCCAGCGCCTTCCTCGTCGGTTGGTCGGGAGAAAACGCCACAAATTTCTCCCCTTCGAGCTCCGTAATGTCAATTTCGCCCCTCCCCGCGAATCGATGCTGCGCAGAACACACCAGCACCATCTCGTCCTCTCCTATGCTCTCCGAGTGAACCCCCGGCCGCCGCCCGGGAAAGGCCACCAACCCGATGTCCGCTCCCCCCGAAAAAACAGCACTGTATACCTGCGCCGCCTGCTTATACTCAACGTGGACACGCACCTCCGGATGCAATTGCCGGAAGGTTTTAAGCTTGGGCGGCAACTCATAAAGGCCGATGCTGTGCACAGCCACCACGCGCAATTCCCCTGCAATCACGTTTTTTATCTCCAGCAGTTGGTTTTCCACCCTTGCGTACACCGCCAGGATCTCCTCACAAGCCGCAAGAAAGATCCGCCCCTCGGGCGTCAATCCCACAACTCCCCGTCCCCCTCGGGCCACCAATGAAACCCCAAGCTTCCTCTCCAGACTGGTAATTTGCTGTGAAACAGCACTCTGAGACACTCGGTTCATCTCCCCCGCCTTTGAAAAACTACCCGTCCTAGCCAAGTCGCAGAATACTTTCAGACTTTCGATGTACATTTGTATCAAGAAGCA
>JBILKV010000385.1:0-2824 GCA_044376515.1 Chthoniobacteraceae bacterium
GACGGCTACGGCGGGACCGGTCCCGGCTACGGCTTCGCCACGTATGATCCGGCCACTGGGGTACGCCTGCTCTCGAGCGCCATGCTGACCGGGTCCCTCGCGGCGTCCGGGCCCACCAGCAACGTTGGGATTTTGAGCACAGTGGACACGGTTCCGACAGGTGGCCTGACTATCAACTCGCTCACGATGTCCAAACCGAACAATGTGCAGATCAATTTTCTTAATGCCTCGGATACGCTGACCATAGCGACTGGCGGGATTTTGGGGGGTAATGGGAATAATTCCCGTACCCTCGGTACCACCGCCATCCCCGGTCGCCTTACCTCGGGGACCTCCGAGTTGTTCCTGCACAACGCCGTCAACACTCTCACAGTCCACTCAGTAATTACCGGCACCCTATCGCTTGTGCTCGACTCCATGGGGGCGGCAACAGGCGTCATCCAACTCAACGCCGGCAACATTGCCATTGGCAGCGGGACGCTTACAGCGGGTGGTACAAGTCTGGTGATGGGTTCCATCCCTGCCGGCCTCGTGGCTGGGATGTACCTTTCCGGCCCCTTTGTACCCGCCGGTGCCACCATCTCCAGCATCTCAGGGAACACCCTCTTTTTCTCGGGCGGCACCGCCTCCGCGGGGACTGCGGGCATCACGAACTTCACCGCCGGCTACGGGAACACCTTCTCGGGAACCACCTACATCAACGGCGTCATAGCCAACCTCAACGCCCCCTACAATGCCATCCCCGGCAACCTTGTCCTCTCCGGCGGTAACAACGCCGGTACGGATTCCCTTCCCATCGCCAACGCCACCACGACGCTCCTGCGCAGCGAGCAGATTCTGGACACCGCGCAGGTCCGGATCCGCGGCGGTGCCGGCCTCCAACTCAACGGCTTCAACGAAACCATCGGCTCGCTCACTTTTGAAGCCCAAGGGGGAGCAAATGGCGGGAACGGGCCGTTCGTGCAGACGGGTGCGGGAGTCCTTGCCTTGGGCGGTTCGCTCATCGCGACCAATCTGGATGATCCGCGTGTGATCCCGGTGTTGTTGGGAAACCTTTCGTTGCCCGCCGGGGGCACCATCAGCGTCGATCCGGTGCGCGCCTCTTCCGTGGTTGGACCTGACGGCGCCCTCAACGGCCAGATCGGCCTCGCGCTCAATGCGGCGATTGTCAGTTCAGGTTCGCTTACCAAAACCGGGAACGGGGTGCTTTCGCTGGGCGGGGCGGCTTTTGGCACGAACACCCTGAACGTCAACGCGGGCGCCGTCGTGCTGGCCGCCGGGTCCACTTATCCGAACCTGCAGCTCAATCTCGGGGCGGGCACGATCCTCGACATGCGTGGCCAAACCAACGCGATCGTCGGTTCCATCGTGGGTTCGGGCACCCTCAAGAACTTCAGCTTCAACACGGCCGGCACGCTGGTGACCGGTTACGACAACACGTCCGGTACCTTCAGCGGGAAGCTCCTGAGTGACTTTAACTCCGGCCTGCTGAGCGTCCGCAAAGTTGGGACGGGCAACTGGACGCTGACAGGCAACAGTGGTTCCTCGCTGCTCGGCACCCTCACGCTTGCGGGTGGGAGCGTGACCCTGGAATCCGCCGGCAGTCTGGCCTTCGCCACCTACAACCTGCAACGGGGCGGTTTGCTGAACCTCTCGAACGCGGGCACAGCCGCCAACAACCGTCTCGGGGGCGGCACTCTTTACGCGGGGAACACCACCACGATCACGCCTCAGGGCGGCGAACTACTCATAGGAGGCAACAGCGCGAGCGCGGTCACCGAAACCGTGGCCACCCTCACGCCCGGGGAAGGCGGTGGTATCGTCACGCTTGCCGCGGGAAGTACCGCCGGAGTCACCCTTGCGCTCACCACGCTTTCTGCTGTCACTCAGGCCTCGGCCTCCAGCCTGTTGGTACGCGGCGACAACCTGGGGCTGGCCAACGTGAGCGTTTCCGGAACGGCGGCGATCACCCTTCCGACCGCGGCCTCCTTCAACCCACCCGGAACTCAGGGCAGCGGCACCAACGGGAGCTATTTCCTTTCCATCCGGCCCGACATTTTGGCCGACTCCTCCGCCACGGGGTTCGGCACCGGGTTCACGGTGCGCGACACTTCGTTGGGTCTGCTGCGACCGCTCAACCAAGCCACGGAACTGCAGTACAATCTGGTCACCTTCAACGCCACGGCTACCTCCAGCGTTCAGAACGTCGGGGTTTCCTCGCTTCAGACGTTGTCTGGTAGCGGTTTACTGAACAGTTTGACCCTGTTCGACGGGGGCACCCTGACGACGCTGGCGGGAGCGCCTGACACGACCCGGTTGACGGTCAACACGGGCGGGATTTTGAGCGTGTCCGGTAATACCACGCTGAGCGTACCCCTGTTGACCTCCACGACCGGCACCCTGTTTTTCCAGACGCCCGGTAGCAGTGTGTTAAATCTGAACGGCTCTGCGGTCAACGCGGGCGGGTTGGTGAAGGCGGGCAACGGAACGCTGGTGTTCAACGCCCCACAGTATTACACGGGCGGCTCGAACACCGTGCTCAACGCCGGGACCCTCCGGTTGAACGCTGGCGTGAACACGCTGTTGGTAGCGCCGGGCACGTCGGTTCCGTCGCTGCTCGACCTGCGCTTGAACGGCGGCTCCTTCGACCTGAACGGGAACAGTCAGGCCGTGGGCCAATTGATTGGCGTCAATTCCTTCGTCAACCAGGCCGGGGTGCTCTTCAGCCCGACCGCCGCGACGTTGACCACCTCAACCGTTACCAGCGGTACGTTCGCCGGCGCGCTCGCGGGCGCTGTGTCGCTGACCAAGCAGCGAAACGGCA
>JBILKV010000349.1:0-2802 GCA_044376515.1 Chthoniobacteraceae bacterium
CGGTGATGCCACGCGCATCTGCTTGAATCATGCGGACCTCTACTGGCTGCGGTCTGCCGTCAGCATTCAGGTCCGTCCACAGAAACGTGGCGCGCTTGCCCGGCTGTGGATTGTCCTCATCGGGTTTCGTACCCTCGGGCCAGGCCGAACGAAACTCCTCTGTGCGCAGCACGGCCCAGTGATGTGCGTCACCGAGCGCGGCGGCGAGCAGGGCTTTTTCGCCCGTATCCTTCCAGAGGAACGCGACATGGTCACCACTCGTAGGGTTGTGCGTGTAGCAGCTGGTAAAATAACGGCGGCCCTCTGCGTGCACAGGATACAGCGGCCAGTCCGGAGAGTAGTGGCCGAAGTGGGCCTCGAGCAGAGCGTCGGGACGCGAGAAGACGCGTTTCAAGGCATCGGTGCCGGACTTCCAATCGAGGGCAAACTCCATGCCTTTGTAGAAGAACGTCGTCGCGTCCTGTGAGTCGAGCACCCCGCCTCCGCCGTATTCCGTGGGCCCGTAGAAGGCGTGCGCGAGATCGCCCTGCGGTGTCCAAACGGAGACACGACGCGGGTGATTGTCGTTCTCGGCAACCCATACGCGGCCCTGTGAGTCGAGCGCAAGGCCGTTTGGGTTGTTCATGTGGAGCGGATCGTATTTTCCGAGAGCCGGTGCACCGGGTTTGCCGATCGTTGTGATGGACTGGCCGGTGGACGTGAAGACTTTGATCTGATGCGCCGCACCGCGGTCGCTGATGAACAGCCGCCCCTCCTTGTCGAGGGTGATGTGCCGCGGGTCTTCGAGACCGTGGGCGATGATTGTCTCGGCTTCGGTGGCTTTTGCTGACGGATAGGCGAGCAGTTGGTTTCCGCTCAGCACCAGCATACGCCCCGTGGAATCGAAGGTGACGCCTCGCGGGCTCTTCACCGGGAGACGACTCGTGATCGAGCCGGATTTGGCGTCGACCAAAAGCAATTCGCTCTGTCGGACCATCGAGCACACAAGAACACCATCGTGTGCAGCAAGGCCACTCAGCACGAACCGGCGATCTCCGCCCTCGAACCCTTCCAGACGCGGCGGTAGCTCCGCGTCGCCTTTCTTCCGGTTTGCTTTGCTGCCGTCGTCACCGAGCCGGGCCTTGAAAATGGGCTGGTCCTTCAAGTCGCGCCGCTTCGCAGTGAGGCGCAGTTCGCCCTCCCACACCGAGCCGACGTAGCAGAGGTGATCTGTATTCGAACCCGCGCCTGAATCGACCGCCAGTGTCAGTGCTCCGGTCCAAAGGCCTCCCACCCAGTGCTGACCGCCAATCTTGGTGCCATCCTCGCGCAGCCATTGGAGGCCGTGGCCGCCCTCCGCCACGAAGCAGCCCATGAAGAGAAGCGGGAGCCCGTCCGCGGTGCGCGAACCCGGCACGTAAGCCACGCTCACCGGAGCCGAGTGCGTGGTAAGCCAGCAACCGGTGTTGTCGGCGGTCGTCCAGGCAGGCTTGCCGGCGTTGTAGATGCTCAACTCGTAGCGCAGGCTCAGCGGCTTGCGCCACAGGCCCCGTACCGTGTATTCGCCCGGCGCCACAGGACGCGCCGGGATGTGAAAAACACCGTGCTTCGCGGCTTGCGGGTCGCGCAGCAGATCGTCGCTGCCGTCCCACCATGCGCTGTTTTCGCCGGCGGGAAAAGCCGTCTCGCTCACCAGATTGCGGACGCGGCGGCCGTCTTTGTCGTCGATCACAAGCGTGACGAGTCCAGCGGCGGGGAGCGTAAACTTCACCGGGATCGGTGGCGGCTCCTCGCCGGGCTTTGGCAACACGAGGCTCGCCAACTCGGTGTCGCCCATAGGCACCAAGGCCATGAGTTCGCCGAGCCACACGCGGCGTCCGTCTTTCGTTTTTGCGTCCAGATGGGAATGGCCTCGCTTGGCTGGCGCCGTCATGCGCAGCCGCAAAGCCCGGGTGCTCACCTCGCGATCCAGCGGGAGCCAGTTCGGGCCGAGCTGACTCGGGTACCAGCTTTGCAGATCACGCCCGCTTCCGACGTGGACCCAGGAAGCTTCACTGGCCTCGCGCACATCGGCATCGGCAGCTCCCGTAAAGGCGTCAATCTCGCATGCGGCAAAGCCCGCCCACAACAGACACACGCCGCTGAGAGTCACCGGCTTCGACCATGTAAGCATCACTTTTTCAGGATGCTCTACGGACACCGGCAGGGACGCGCCTCCCTCGGCATTCTCCCACGCAGCCCAGGTGTGGTTGTGCGATTCATCAACAAGCTTCATCGAAACATCGTCCCGCGCCCGCGACTGCACCACTGCTTGCGGCGCGATGTTGCCGAGGCGATCCGGCAGCAGCCAGACGCCGGCGAGGAGACCGGCCGCTTCTCTGTCACTTGGAGCCGGTGAGTGGCTGAAACGCAGCGCCCGGGTCTTCGTGCCGGGAGGCAACACCCACAGACCATAGGCACCGGCCGCGACCTCTGTGTTTGATTCGACGCCATTCACCAAACGACTTGCAGGCAGCCATTGCGAATCGTCCGACAAATCCCCCGGATACGCCGCGTCCGCCTTGAGCACACTGAGCGCACCGCCTCCGCCCACGAGCACACTGCCCAGGGGCACCGCCTCGGTGAAGCCGATGCGTAAGTGCCGCGTTCCTGCATCGCGGCTCCCACCGTAGGCGACACCACGCCAATGCGGCTTTGCCTGCTTGCACCACAGGACCGCCTTTGGGCCGAGCTTGGACGTTTCGGCGTCACCTTGGACCGGAGACTCCGCCGCATTGGGAGAGCGCTCTGCAAATGTCGCAGGGTCGAGGAGCGAGGCGTCAA
>JBILKV010000176.1:0-9136 GCA_044376515.1 Chthoniobacteraceae bacterium
GGCCCCAGGGCGCCCACGAGAAAGAGGGGGCCCGTTCCGTAACGGGGTGGGACGGAACGGGCCCAACGCATAGCGTAGGCATGTGGTGGAGCCAGCACCGTGCCAAACGTACAAAAAACCGGCCCCAGCCTGAGGACTGGAGCCGGTTGATCTCTGAAAGTGCGGTTCCTCCGGGGGACGCTTACTTGGTCACACCGAATTCGGCCCGGCGGTTTTTCGCCCAGGCGGACTCATTCGAACCCGAGTCCACGGGCATTTCTGCACCGAAACTGACCGTTTGGATCCGGCCGTTGGGCAGCCCAGAGTTGATGAGCGCTTGGCGAACGGCCTGTGCCCTGCGCTCGCCGAGCCCACGGTTGTACTCGGCCGTGCCACGCTCGTCTGTAAAGCCGGCCACAATGACAGATTCGGAGGCTCCCCTGAGGGCAGCAGCCACGGCGCTCACCTTGGATTGTTCACCCGGTGAAACTTCATAACTGTCGAATCCGAAATGGACGGGGGCAAACCGCTTACGGTCGATGTTCGGGGACAGGAAGGAAGTGCCCTCGGAACGCTCCGGCAGCGGAGTGCCCAGACCGCCGGCACCGCCGCCGCCGTCGATCGGGGTGCCCTGCACAAAGTCGGCGTCGTTGCCAAGACCGCCGGTTTTCTTTTTCTTCTTCAAACCGGCGCAGGCGGAGGTGGAAACCGCCAGAGCGGCAAGCAATACAGTATGGGTAAGGGTGCGAAAGGTCATATCCGGAATTCCCGTAGTTCGTACAAAGAAGCGCTCCACCCCGCGAGCCTCTTTTGTGTAAATTCCACGCCGCCCCGCGCCGCAAACTTAGCCGCCGCTTTCCCGATTGCCCGCCGAAAGCGTCTGTCGGAAGATGGGGCGAACGATTCCAGTTTATGAACATTTTTCTCACAGGCGGCGCGGGTTATATTGGGAGCATTTGTGTGGAGGAACTGCTCAACGCGGGCCATGCCGTCACGGTTTTCGACAACCTTTCTGAAGGGCACCGGGGTGCAATCGATCCGAGGGCCTCGTTTGCGGAGGGTGACCTGCAGGACACCGCCACCCTGACACGCGCCCTGGCGGACTCCGGCGCGGAGGCGGTCATGCACTTTGCGGCCAACGCCCTCGTGGGTGAGTCCATGACCAACCCCGTCAAGTATTTCCGCAACAATGTTACCGGGGGGCTCCACCTTCTGGAAGCGATGGTGCAAACCGGAGTCAAAAACATCGTCTTCTCCTCGACCTGCGCCACCTTCGGCACGCCGGAGCGGGTGCCCATCGACGAAACCCTCCCACAGAAGCCGATCAATCCCTACGGGGAATCCAAGCTGATGTTTGAACAAATGTTGCGCTGGTTCGACGAGCTTCACGGCATCAAATACGTCGCCCTCCGCTACTTCAACGCCGCGGGTGCCAGCGTGCGCTACGGCGAGGACCACCGGATCGAGACGCACCTCATCCCCAACATCCTCAAGGTTGCCCTCGGCCAGAAAGAAAGCGTTTCGGTCTTCGGCACCGACTACCCGACCCCGGATGGAACCTGCATCCGCGACTACATCCACATCCTCGACTTGGCTCAGGCGCACATGCTCGCTCTGGGTTCCGCACACTCCGCGAAGTACAATCTTGGAACCGGCGGGGGAACGAGCGTAAGGGAAGTAATTGCCGCCTGCGAGAAGGTCACCGCCCGGCCGATCCGCGTAATCGAGGAACCCCGCCGCCCCGGAGACCCGGCGCGCCTGATCGCCTCCTCGGAAAAAATCCACCGGGAACTAGGTTGGACCCCCCGTTTTCAAGCCATCGAACCCATCATCGAAAGCGCGTGGAAATGGCATCTCGCCCACCCGTCGGGCTACCGTTGAGCGGTGCGCGGGCCCAGCGCGCTGGAACCGCTATTTTTTAGGCGCCAGAAATTCCGCGATCTGGCGGGCGAGCCTTGGGCTGACCCCCTCGAGCGAGGCAATTTCCTCCACGGAGGCCCTCCGAAGCCGCGCAACCGAACCGAAATGCGAAAGCAACTGCTGCTTGCGCAGGCTGGACACCCCGGGACAGTCATCGAGCACGCTCTCTGAAACGCGGCGTTTGAGCAGCAGCTGATGGTAGCCGTTGGCAAATCGATGCGCCTCGTCGCGAATGCGTTGCAACAGACGCAGCGCCCCGTTTTCATGCGACAACACGATCGGCTCGGCCCGGTCGGGCACGTGAATTTCCTCAAACTCCTTCGCCAGCCCAACAATCGGCACCCCGTAAAGACCGAGCCGCTCCAACTCCCGGCGGGCCGCGGAAAGCTGCCCCTTTCCGCCGTCTACAACGATTAAATCGGGCAGACGCACCCGCCCGCGGCGCGCAGCTTCCTCCTGGGGTTCCTGTGTCTCGGAATAATCAACTGTCGCCCCCTCCGCCGCGGACTCGTCGCGGACCCGTGCAGCGCCCTCCCCCAGCACGCGCGCATAGCGGCGCCGGACCACCTCGGCCATGCTGGCGAAGTCGTTCTGGCCCCCCGTGGTCGTGATACGGTACCTGCGGTAACTTGCCCGGTCCGGCAGCCCGTCTCGGAAACAAACCATCGAGGCGACAATGTGGGTCGAGGAGATGTTGGAGATGTCGAAGCACTCCATGTGCACCGGCAACCGGTGCAGGGAAAGCGCTTCCTGGAGGCCGGCCATGTCGTTGGCCGGCTGTACGGCCGTTGGCAGTGAAAGCCGGGTGAAGCGGCGGACCGGTGCGGTCGTTTTGCGCAGGTCCTCCAGCATGTTGCGCAGCTCCGCGGCCCGCTCAAAGTTGAGGGCGGCGGCGGCCTGATGCATTTCGGTTTCCAACTCCGCGAGGAGATCCTTGGACTTGCCGTCCAGAAAGTCCGCCGCCTGCCCCACCCGTTCCCGGTACTGCTCCGGGGTGAGGGCAGAGAGCTTTTGCGGCACCTGATACACCGAGCTTTTGAGCTCTTTTTCCGTGGGGCTGCCGGTGCCGAAAGTCAGCACCCCGAATTTTTTCCGCAGGAATGCCAGCGTCTGCCGAAGCGCCCCCGAGTGGGCGAAGGGCCCGAAATACTGAGTCCCGTCGTCAGAACGGACCCTGGTGAGCCGGAACCGCGGCCACTCCTCGCGCGGGTCCACCTTCACCAGTAGGAAGCGTTTGTCATCACGGAACGAGATGTTGTAGCGCGGCCGGAAGTCCTTGATGAGCTTGCCCTCCATCAGAAGCGCCTCGGGCTCGGTGCGGACGGTGTGCCATTCCAGATCCCAGATCGCCTCCAACAGGGCGCGGGTTTTGGGATCCGCGGTCATCCGCCGAGAGGGCATGAAATACTGGGAGACCCTGCGTTTGAGGTCCTTGGCTTTTCCGACATAAATAACGCGGTTGAAGCGGTCCCGCATCACGTAAACGCCCGGTTTGTGGGGCAGTTCGCGAAGCTTGGGCTGCAGGTCGGGCTTGGTCCTCCCAAGAAGCACCCGCTGACTTTCAGCTCCGTGGTCCGGGCCGTTTTCGGGCGTACGCTCCTGCGCGTTGGAGGGTGGCGGCGCGTTGTTTTCCGGGGGTGCGGCTCGGGGTTCTGCCATCGGTGGGGAAGCTTCTCCCCGATCCAGCCGCCCGGCAAGGACCGGACGTGGGAATGCGGCAAAAAGTAAAAAAGTAAGGAGCCGCCGGAGAGCTTTCACTCCACCGACGGCTCCAGTGTTCCCCCCAGAACATTAAGTAAGACCCCAGACCCGCCCAATCCTTGGAACGGATTTTTTTCCGCACGCCTCCCCTTGAAGGCAGATCGCCACGCACCGGTCGCTGCAACGCAACCACCCTGTGGTCGCCATCAGCCGCGCCACAAGACTCCATGCTGGAAAAGGAGAATCCCCGCCGTATGCTGCTGCGTTCTTTCTTATGTACCGAACCACCTCCTGCAACAGCCTGCGCAAGGATCACTCAGGTCAAACCGTCACCCTCGCCGGATGGGTCAATTCTCGGCGCGACCACGGAGGCGTCATCTTCATCGACCTGCGAGATCGCGAAGGGCTTACCCAGGTCGTCTTCCGTCCGGAGGAACACCCCCAGGTTGCGGAAGCCTCGCACGCCCTGCGCGGCGAGGACGTCCTCCAGATCACCGGCCGGGTGGCTCCCCGGCTTGCGGGCACCGAAAACGCGAAACTGGCCACCGGCGAGATCGAGGTCATCGCCTCCGAGCTCAGGGTGCTTAACAAGGCGGATGTGCCTCCCTTCCAGCTTGATTCCAAGGTCGCCAACGAGGACTTGCGCCTCACTTACCGCTACCTCGACCTGAGGCGCGGGGAGATGAAAAACAACCTCAAACTGCGCCACCGCGTCACCAAGTCCACCCGCGACTTTCTGGATGAACAGGGCTTTCTCGAGATCGAAACCCCGGTGCTCTCCAACCCCACCCCCGAAGGGGCGCGCGACTTTCTGGTTCCCGCGCGACTCAACCCCGGCCACTTTTACGCGTTACCGCAGGCGCCGCAGCAGTACAAGCAACTGCTTCAGGTGGCCGGCCTGGAAAAATATTTCCAAATCGCGCGCTGCTTCCGCGACGAGGACCTGCGCGCCGACCGCCAACCGGAATTCACTCAGATTGATGTCGAAGCCTCCTTCATAACCGCGACCGAAATCCAGACCCTGATCGAGGGCCTGCTCGCTCGGATCTTCAGGGAATCCCTCGGCGTTGAGATTCCCACGCCCTTTCTGCGGATGCCCTACTCTGAGGCCATGGCCCGGTTCGGTTCGGACAAACCCGACCTCCGGTTCGGCGTCGAGATTGTGGATCTGGGCCAGATCTTTGCCGCTTCGCAGTTCAAGGTGTTCCGTTCCGTGCTGGACGGCGGCGGGGTGATCCGCGCGCTCAACGCCAAGGGCGCTGCCACGCTCCTCTCCAAGGAGCAGCTCAAGAAGTGGGAGGAGTGGGTAAAAACGGAACTGGGCGCCAAGGGCCTCGCCTACATCCGGCTCAAGGACGGGGAATGGGAGTCGCCTATCGTGAAATTCTTCTCCGAAGAGGAAAAGGCTGCACTTGCTGCGAAAATGGGCTTTGAGGAGGGTGACGTCCTTTTCTTCGGCGCGGACAAACCAGATGCCGTCAGCGACGTGCTCGGCCGGGTACGCCTCCGCGTCGGGGACCTGCTCAAACTGACCGAGGGTTCCACTGCGCTGAAGTTTCTGTGGGTGGTGGATTTTCCTCTGCTCCAGTTTAGTCCGGAGGACAACTGCTGGGCCGCGGTGCATCATCCCTTTACGCGCCCGAAGGCGGAGGACGTACAGCTGCTGGAGCAGGGCGAATACGCGAACATCCGTGCGGAAGCCTACGACGTCGTCCTCAACGGGGTGGAGTTGGGGGGCGGCTCCATCCGGATCCACGAAAGGGATTTGCAGGCCCGTTTATTTGAGGCGCTTGGGATCGGGGCCGAGGAGCAACAACACAAGTTCGGCCACCTGCTGCGGGCCTTCAGCTTTGGCGCGCCTCCGCACGGGGGGATCGCTCTTGGGCTGGACCGTCTGGTGATGCTCCTCTGCGGAGCCGACAGCATTCGCGAGGTCATCGCGTTCCCAAAAAACAACCGCGGGATCGACTTGATGACCCAATCTCCCGTGGAAGTGGAGCCGCGGCTCCTGCGGGATCTGGCCATTGCGAGCACGGTGAAAAAGACATGAGACCAAGCGCCGCTCGCCCCGGTCCGCGTCGGGCGGAAATCTGGAGGAAACCGGTCCGGATGAGGAGGCTTCTGCGAATCGCTGCAGGGTGCCTTTGCGCTTGTCTTGGAATAAGGGACGCCGCAAACGGGCAGAGTGCCGCGGGACCGGCGGCGCCGGCCGAGATCAGACCGCCTTTTAATCTCAAGTGGGGCGAGCCCTCCGACCGGTTGGAGAGCCTCGTTGCGGGGGCAGGCGGGAAGGTGATCAGCCGACACCCTGCCCGCGGTGGGCGGGAAGCCATTGAGGTGACGGGGCTTCCACAGGACGGACTCAAGAAAACGATCTTCTACTTCAAGCTCGGCGCGCTCACCGGCGTGGAGCTTGTCTACCAGACGGAGTCGTGGGGGGAGGATCGCTACGACGCGCTCATGAGCGACATGCGCCGCCGGATCACCGACCGCTACGGCGACGGCCAGCAGATCGCCAGACGCACCGAGAAGGTGGGCGTCAACAATGTCACCCAAACCGTCACCGGCTACAAATGGGTTGCAGGCGGGGCAAACGTCCAGCTCATCTATTTCGCAGCCACCGACCCTCAGAACGCCTACCGGATCGTCAGCGTGCACTACAACGCGTTCTGAGGAAGTGTGCTGACGACGCGTCCAGCACGCCATCCAATGGATGGTCGCTTCAAACCAGTTCCCGCAACACGCTGCCCCTCTCCAAATAGGGAACCGGACGTCCCTGGTGGTCCGTGTAGGTTCCATCCAAAGGGACTCCCATGTGGTGGTAGATCGTGGCTGCGAGGTCCCCCGGAATCACCGGGCGCTCGGCGATGTCACCACCGTCACGCGTGGACGCCCCGATCACCTGGCCGTGGCGGAAGGCGCCCCCAGCCATACACATCGACATGACCTGCTGCCAGTGGTTGCGGCCGTCGGTGCTTCCCTGAGTGCCCAATGTCGGGGTGCGTCCAAACTCGCCCATGGCAATGACCAGGGTGTTCCGCAACATTCCGCGTTCCTCGAGATCCGACACCAACGTGGTGATCACGTGGTCGAAGACAGGAAGAAGGGGGCGCAATCCGTTCCAGATCCCGCCGTAGGGAGGGATGTTGTCGCCGTGGGTGTCCCAGGTTCCTGAGTTGGAGTGGTTGCTCAGATCGATGGTGACGAAGCTGCTCCCACGCTCCACAAGCCGCCGGGCAAGCAGGGCCTGCTTTGCCCAGTCATGGTCGCCGTAGCGTTCCAGCACCTCCGCGGGTTCCTTGGAGCTGTCAAAAGCCTCCTGCGCCTTTCCACCCGCCACGATCTCGAAGGCGTTTTGCGAAAAGGTGTCCATGGCGGACATCATTCCGGAGTGATCCAGATCCGTTCGCAACCGGTCCATCTGGCGGAACAAAGACCCGCGCTCCACCAACCGGTCCATAGTCAGCCCGGAGGGCAACCGGAAGGCCTCGTGCGCGCGGTCGCCGTTGAACGGGTCATACTGTGTGCCCAGGTACCCGCCCACGGCCACGTGATCCCGGGACTTCAGGTTGAGCACCACGTTTGCGGGCATACCCGTCTGGCCGGCCCCACAGTGCTTGGCGACCACGGCCCCGAGGGATGGGTACATCCGCGCTTTGGGGTTTGTGCGTGGCTCTGCCGCGAGGTTGGCGGTCTGCATCACCATGTTCGGCTCGTGGTTGCTGAAACGACAGTCCACCGAGCGGATCAGGGTGAACCGGTCGAGCATCTTCGCCTGCTTGGGCAGGTACTCGCAGACGTGCACCCCCGGCAACCGGGTTGGTATCGTGCCAAAGGGCCCGCGCACCTCGCGCGGCATGTCGGGCTTGGGATCCCAGGTGTCGATCTGTGAAGGCCCGCCAGTCATCCAGAGCAAAATCACCGCCCGATGTGACGGCAGACCCGACTCCGCACGCAGACGCAACAACTCCGGAAAGCTCAGGCCGAACATCCCTGCAAGCCCGGCCTTGAGCACCGAGCGGCGACTGGTGACCACCAAGCCGTCGCGCACGCGCGGCAGCATGGCGGTGAAAGCATGCGGGTGTCCGTGTTGCCGGGGGGAGGGTGAGTCCGACATCTTCAAGGGCGGTTTGGGATTCGGGGTGCGCAATCGCGCAAACTGCTCGTGATGATGTGTTCCAACAGAGTGTATGCAAATCAAAATTTAAGCCCCCGCCCTTTTGACTCCGCCTGCCCCGTGTGCAAACCCCGCCGACCGCGCGGTGGAAAAGCAGGCGGGCCGGGCTTTGGGTTTCATTCTCCCGCGAAGCAGGGCATCCTGCGCACTTTGACGGATGAAAATCGGTTTTGCTCAAATCAACCCAACGGTCGGTGACCTTCAGGCGAACGCCGACCTGGTGCTGGATTCCTACCGCACCTTTCAGGCGACCGGAGCGCAACTCGTGCTCACCCCCGAACTGGCCCTCACCGGCTACCCGCCCCAGGACCTGCTTTTCCAATCCGGTTTCGTGGAGGCGACCCTTGGCGCACTCCACCGTTTGGCGGCGGCGGTGACAGACACTCCGCTGATTGTCGGGTACGTAGACCTTTTTGAAGGCGTCGGACGGCCTTTCCGCAACGGTGCCGCGGTGCTGCACAACGGCAGGATCGTCGCGAAGGTGTTCAAGTCCCTGCTCCCGACCTACGACGTTTTTGATGAGGCGCGTTACTTTGAGCCCGCGGCCAGTGTGGCACCGGTCGAACTCCTCGGGCGCAAACTCGGCATCACGCTGTGCGAGGACATCTGGGAC
Organism: Chthoniobacteraceae bacterium; assembly: GCA_044376515.1. Taxonomy (GTDB): domain Bacteria; phylum Verrucomicrobiota; class Verrucomicrobiia; order Chthoniobacterales; family Chthoniobacteraceae; genus Chth-196. The sequence continues at coordinate 8,391 of JBILKV010000176.1, forward strand.
GCGCCGCATCTGCCGCGCCACTACTATCCCCAGTCTCCAGTGGCCTCGCTTGTGGCACAGGGGGCCGAGATGATTCTCAACCTGAGCGCCTCCCCCTTCACGCTGGGAAAACCAGCGCGCCGCCTGGAGATGATCGGAGCCCTCGCGCGCCGCCACGGCGTCCCGATCGCCTACTGCAACTGCACCGGTGCGAACGACCAGTTGGTGTTCGATGGCAACTCCCTGCTGGTCGGCGCCGACGGTCTGCCGCGCCTGCTCCTGCCGGGCTTTGAACCGGCTTCGCTTGTGGGCGCGCTGGACTCCCCTCCCCAAGCGCCGACCTTTCTCCCTGAAGAAGAGTCTCTCTGGGCGGCGCTGGTTCTCGGGGTGCGCGACTATTTTCGAAAATGCGGATTTCAGGCTGCCGTGCTGGGTTTAAGCGGGGGCATCGACAGCGCAGTGGTGGCCTGCATTGCCGCGGCGGCCCTCGGTCCGAAGAACGTTCTCGGGGTTACCATGCCGACCCGGTACTCCAGCGAGGGAAGTGTTTCCGACTCCCAGCAACTCGCAGCAACACTGGGCATTGGTTTTCAAAACATCCCGATCGACAAGGCCTTTGCGGTGTTTGAGTCCCAGTTCGAGGAAGTGTTTGCGGGACTGCCCGCGAACGAAACGGAAGAAAACATGCAGCCACGCCTGCGCGGCATGACCCTGATGGCCCTGGCCAACAAGTTCGGGAGACTTGTGCTTTCCACCGGAAACAAAAG
>JBILKV010000350.1:0-2789 GCA_044376515.1 Chthoniobacteraceae bacterium
AGGTTGCGGTACACAGATCCGAGGCTGCCGCGCGCCCTGCCGTCCTGATTCTGCAACCCCGCCCGCACGGCCTTGTAGAGGGCTTCACGGTCTACTCCGTCCAGCGAACGCCCAAGCAAACCGTCCTTGGTTTCGAACAGCGCGAAAGTCAGGTAGCGCTGCTCCATGCCTCTCGGATCGTTCTGGGAATCAGTCCGGGTCAAGCGCTCCAAAATATCGGGAACACACTTCCGCGCCGCAGTGCCTATGGCCGCGAGCGCTTCTACCGATTTGACCCGGAGCCAGAGGTCTGGCTCTGACAACTGGCTTCGCAAGGCGTCAACCGCCGGTGCGCCCCGCTGGCCCAACGCAATGAGGGCCTCACACGCGCCATAACGGGAGTCCACATCCGGAGACTCCAGCCGTTTCAGTAACTCAGGAATGCAGTCTTCCTTGCGCCGGGCGAGCGCCCCGGCTGCCCTTTCGCGGACGGTCGGAGACCAGCTTCCGAGCCGCACCAACAGTTCCTCGCTGCCCATCGCGGCGTAGGTGCTGGTGCGGTCCTTGTTGCTCCAACCACGCCCAGCCAGGACGATCTCCTGCGCGTTGGTTGCGGAAAGTTGGGTTACCCCCGCCGCGCGTTTTCCGGTGAGATGAATCTTTTTCAAGGGCATCGCGTGGGCGAGCAGATAGGCACCCGTGGCGTCCCAGTTCGCATAGCTGTCGTTGCCGGGCTCGGGCGGTCCCTGATGCCCGAATCCGCCATCCCACCTGCGGGCAAGGTCGAAGTACCAGGAGCCGTATTCGTGCATCCACGCCCCGGAGGCGTTTGGACCAGATAAAGCAATGCCAGGCATCGCCCAAAGCAGGTTAAAGAAGTTCCCAGTGTGCCCGGTGTCACGCTCCGCGCCATGTGAGGCCAGACTCATGCGGGAGAAAAAATCCGCACCCCGCCGATCGCCCAACAGGTTGAAGAGAACGGCCACCATTCCGCACTTGCCGTTGTCCTCGTGTGTCTGTGTCCAGGGATGGTGGTCGCCGTAGGGGATCGCTCCCTTGCCGATGTAAAAGCTGAGGAGACGCACGCTGCGCTCGATGGCAAGGTCGAGTACGGGGTCTCTCAAACCGGCCTCGCGAGCGAGCACAAGACCGATGGTGAGCGGGATTCCCGGGGAATTCATCATCCCGTAGCCCGACAACCTGCCGTCGGGCCTCGCGAACTTGTGGCCCCAAGACCCCACAGCGCTCTGCCCCTTCGCGGTGTCGAGGGCAAGCCGGGAAAGGCCTGTCATAACGCTCGTGTCACCGGTCACCATCACGTATTCAGACAGCAGTGTCATCACGTAACCGTAGAGCCACGACTGCATGTCGGTTGCTGAAAACTCAGCTGCCCATTGCGCCTCCCTTTTCACCAACGGCAGAAAGGCCGCATCGCCCGTCGCCAGCAAGGCAAGGGCATTGAGTGAGCGGGTGATCGGGTTCTGTCTCTTTCCGTAGTCCGCCGCGACCATCCGGTCTGCCAGCACGCCGCATCCTTTCTTCAGAATAGACGCTGATTTTTTGCAGTCGTAAGGAGCTGTGGAAGAGTAATCTCCGAGCACTGGAAGCGCGAGTATGATTTCCTCCGTGGCCCCTGCGCGCCAGCGTGTGAGGCTTAGTTTGCCGCCACCTGCCTGTGATTCCGCAGCGGTAAGTGCCCTTCCAAATTCCGTACGCGGATCGAAGGAAAAGCGGGTTCCTCCAACGCCCAGCAGGACATCTCCCTTCACAAGGAACCCGTCCGCGGGCGAACCAGCGTCGACGCTGGTGACGGCGATCTGCCTAGCGTCCGTCGTGACCATCTTTTCGCAGTACATCCATCCGCGCGCCCCCGTGGCGCCAAGGTTCCAGTCGTGCTTGGCTCCGCTGGGTATCGGGTCACCTTTTGTAAAATCAGGAGCCGTGATTCCTCCGCCAGCGGGGGCTGCTTCAACCGGGAATGGTACCGCCAGTACGGCTATTAAGGCGCAGCACAGCAGGGTGTGTTTGTTCATGGGAGGGGTGGTGCGGGTGGGACAACTGCGCAACCGAAGAAAATTAGAGAGTTGGCGAGAGGAAAGCTACCTCGGATAGGAGCTTGTGACTGGGTCGTCTAATGTGAGTCAAACTGCATTCTGCTGGTCGTTTCGTTACGAGCACCACCTTGAGACGATTATCGGTTCCGCGTTGAACTGCGCCGTAATACCAACTCTCAATTACAGACGGAGTTTTTTGCCCGGGCGCCCCATGATGAAGCCACGCTTTCGAATGGACCGGGCAGGTGAGTGTGCCCTTTCAGGGCGTATTCTTTTTTTGGGACGGTTTTCCCATGGCGTTGCCATGGGCTGGAAGAGAAGTGCCCCTTGCGGGGCGTCAGAGTTGGCGAAAATCCGCGCCGCTTTTCTCAATAAGGCGGAACGATTCATTCACGGGGTTCCCATCGCTAATAATCCAGAAAACTCAGATACGTGGTATCAGCAGTTATCGGGTGAGCGCCCCTCGAATCATCGGCCCGATGCACGCGAGAAAGGCGGACGGTGTGAGGTGGCTTTGGGCGGCAAAGCGGCGCGGGGAACGTGCGGGAAGCGCCGGACGCTGGAGTCCGGCGGAAGCCCGGTTGACGGAAGGCACATCGAGGGAGCCTGCGTCGAGCGGCGATGCACCGTCGGGCGGGGTGCGCCCGCAGATTAACCGGTGAGTCCTTTGAGTTCGCCGGTGCTGTCCCCCAGTTGGGCGGTACGCACGTCCATGCGGTTGAGCATGGCAAGCCAGAGATTGTTGAGGGGGGTTTC
>JBILKV010000049.1:0-25584 GCA_044376515.1 Chthoniobacteraceae bacterium
CCTCCCGCCAACCCTGCGTCCCAGCGGAGCAGCGAACAGGCCCCGGCCAAGCCGAAACCGGCCGGTCGCTAAGCATAGGGCCTGGGGGCCTAGGGGCCCAGCGGACTTGGGGCCCAGCGGACTTGGGCGACACGCTGCTGGGCTGATCCCCCCCCAGGTTGCGATGGCCTGCCGCCGCAGCGCCAGCTTGCTTCGCCAGCGTTGGCAAAAGCCCCCGTGATCCGTTAATCTAGCCGGATATGTCTGCGATCTGGAATCTCGCCCACCCCTGGCTTCACGGTCTTGTTGCTTACGAACCCGGAAAACCCATCGAGGATGTGGCTCGCGAACTGGGGCTGGACCCGGACGACATCATCAAGCTTGCCTCGAATGAAAATCCTCTCGGTCCTTCTCCGAAGGCGCTTGAGGCGATGCGCGCCACTCTGGAGAGGAGCCATTTTTATCCGGACGGCGGCGGCTATTACCTCAGGGAGGCAATCGCCGCACGGTGCGGACTCTCCCGGGAGAACGTCATTTTGGGTTGCGGCTCCAACGAGGTGATCGAGTTCATTGGCCACGCCTTTCTCAAGCCCGGCGACCAAATTGTCACGGCTAGGCACGCGTTTGTCGTGTACAAACTCATGGCGACTCTTTTTGGGGCGCAAACCGTGGAGGTGGACGACCCCGGGTTCAAACACGATCTGGAAGCCATGGCCGCCGCGATCGGCCCGAAGACCCGCGAGGTGTTCATCGCCAATCCCAACAACCCGACTGGGACACTCGTTTCGCAGGAGGAAATCGACCGCTTCATGGAGCGGGTACCGGAGCACGTGGTCGTCGTCTTCGATGAGGCTTACTTTGAGTTTCTCGAAGAGGCGCCGGACACACTTAAGTACGTGAGGGAGGGGAGGAACGTTGTTGTCCTCAGGACGTTTTCAAAGATACAGGGCCTTGCAAATCTCCGGATCGGCTACGGCCTTGCCAATCCCGAGCTTATTTCCGTGCTCCAAAAAACGCGCCAGCCCTTCAATGCAAACGGCATCGCCCAGGCCGGAGCGCTGGCGGGCCTTCTGGACGAAGAGCACCAGTTGCGCACCCGGCTCATCACTGACGAAGGACGCGCCTACCTGCAGGAGCAATTTGCCGCGCTCGGGCTCGAGTTTGTGCCGAGTTACGCCAACTTTGTGCTCGTGAAGGTCGGCAATGGCAGGGATGTCTTCAACCGCCTGCTCAAGCAGGGAATCATCATCCGGGACATGACCTCTTACGCACTGCCGGAATGGATCCGTGTCTCAGTCGGAACGATGGAACAGAACCGTCGGTTCGTAGCCGCCCTGAGTGCCTTGCTCGCTCCCGAATAAGGGCGGTCCAAACCTTTGAAAGCTGTAGGCCCGCATCCGAGCCATTTCCGATGGGACTCTCTGGAACCGTAGCCGCGATTGCCACCCCGCCGGGACAGGGGGCTGTCGCCATTGTCCGCATCACCGGTGCCGGGGCCTTCGGGGTGGCGGGCCGTGTATTCCGCCGCCGCGGAGGAGCCGTGGGTCTTGAGGGGCAGGGAATCGGGGCGCTTGAGGCGAGGGTGCAGCATTTCGGACAGCTCTGGGATCGGGAGCATTTGGTTGACGAGGTGCTGCTGACGGCGTTCCGCGCCCCGGCCAGTTTCACCGGCGAGGATGTCGTGGAGATTGGGTGCCACGGGGGCGGACTGGTGACCCGGCGTGTTTTGGAGGCGGTGTTACGCGCTGGCGCCGAGGCGGCGGGGCCCGGGGAGTTTACCCGGCGCGCCTACCTCAACGGCAAGCTGGATCTGACTCAGGCGGAGGCCATCATGGACGTTGTTCTGGCCCGGAGTGACCTGGCGCTTCGGGCGGCTGCGCGGCAACTGGGGGGCAGTTTGGGAGAACGGGTACGCGCTCTCCAAGGCGAGTTGCTGGAGCTGCTGGCCCATGTGGAGGCCTTTATCGACTTCCCTGAGGAGGACATTGATCCGGAGAGCGGCGCCCTGCTGCAGGCGCGCATGGAGCGCGTTCAAGGGCAGTTGCGGAGACTGTTGGAAAGCGCGCGTCAGGGGCGGGTTCTGCGTTCCGGGGTGCGCACCGTCCTCAGTGGTGCTCCAAATGCCGGCAAAAGCAGCCTTCTCAACCGGTTGCTGGGTTTTGAGCGGGCGATCGTCAGCGCGGTTCCGGGAACGACGCGCGACACCTTGGAAGAGGTGGTCATGCTGCGGGGGTGGCCCCTGCGATTGGTCGACACTGCTGGTCTCCGGGAAGGAGGGGACGCGCTGGAACAGCTGGGAATGGCCCGGACACGCGCCCAGTTGGAGGAGGCGGATCTTGTTTTGGAAGTTAGTGACGGCCAGTATTTTCCAGAAAAACTTGCACCTCCGGATCCGAGGGTGCTACGCGTGCTGAACAAGGTCGACCTGGGAGTGCACTCCGGATGGGATGCGATGGAGGCCATCAGGATTTCCTGCCTCACTGGAGAGGGAATGGAGGATCTGGAATCTGCCATTGCGCGGAGGCTTGAGGAGGGAATTGGTCCGGCGGATGCCGAGGACGACGTGGCCATTAATGCGCGGCATCAGGATTGCGTGCGTCGCAGTCTTGATTTTCTCGTGGAGGCCTGTAGTGCCCTGAGGGAGGGAGTCCCGGCCGAGTTCGTCGCCGAGGAATTGCGTGCGTCCCTGGCGGCCCTAGGCGAGGTGGTGGGGCGGACTGACAATGAAGACCTGCTGGGACGAATCTTCAGCACTTTCTGTATTGGAAAGTAAATGCGGTCGCCGGAAACCCCCTTTGTTTTCCCCTCACGCCGCGCAGCGGTTTTGCAGAAGCCACGCCAGGGCTTAAAATTTTGAGGAGCTTCGCGCGTTACGGCGCGGATCTTTCGCCCCTTGGAGCGCATCCATCCCAAGAACCGGTGTGCCAGAGACAAAACCGCCACCCCACACACTCTTTGAGAGCCTCGGGGCTCTGGGTGACATTGGCCTCAGTTGAAGCAACCAAGCGGCCATCACATGGAGGGCCAAAGGAGCACGGACGGCTCGTCCGTGTCATACGGGGCGTATCAGATAACCGTCGTTGAGGAAAAACCTGAGCGCAATGCTCCTATTGACCGGTCACGCGCCGGAAGACCGCGGCCGAAAGGCTCCGGAAAAATCCATGGGAGAGTATCCCGCATGAAGTTTTTCTTCCGGGCTGGAATGGACATCAAGCGCCGCTGGATGGATTCAAACGCGCGGGGCTTCCCTTGTAATCTGCAGTGCTCGAGGTCAGTCCCCGAGCCAGGCATTCCGGGCAAAGACGGGTTTCGGGGTGCTCCTCCTCCGTCTCCGGGGCGAGCAGGAACAGGGCGTGGCACGGGTCGTGGAGGCAGTTGAAGAAACGGTTTGTGGAACGTCCCGAGTGCGCGCAAACCCCGAGGGGAACCAGTTTTTCAGCGACCTTGACGGTCATGCGGTTGTCAAAGACGAAGCATTCGCCCAGCCAGTGTTGGTTTCCAAACGCCGTCTGGTAGTTGACGATCCCACCGTGGAGTTGGAAGACTTTTTCGAAACCGTGGTGCCGGAACAAGGCCGAGGCTTTCTCGCACCGGATTCCTCCAGTGCAGTACATAAGGATCGTCTTGTCCCGGTGTTGCTCGAGTTTTTCCATGTAGGCGGGAAGCTCTCGGAAGCATTCGATGTCGCAGGCGAGCGCTCCCTCAAACCTGCCTGCCGCCGATTCATAGCGGTTGCGAACGTCTACAAGAAGGATGTCCGGGTCCTGCTCGATTTTGCGCTTCCATTCCGCCGGACTCAGGTGGTTGTCCAAGTCCGCCTGGAGGGCAACGGGCGCGTTGAGGGTAACGATTTCAGGCCTCGCCTTGATCGAAAGCCGGGGGAACGTACCCGGATCCCCCGAACTGAACTTGATTTCAATATCGGCCAATCGCGGATCTGCTCGCAGCGTCCCGATGTAGGCCTCCACGGCCTCAGCGGTTCCGGCAAGGGTCCCGTTGATTCCCTCCTCGGCGATCAGGACCCTTCCCTTGAGTCCGAGACGGGTGCAAAGGGCCCGGTGCTCCGCCGCAAAACGCTCGGGCCCGGCAATGGGAACATACTTATAAAACAGGATGACGGGGTGGGCGGATTCCATGACTGATAGCCACTACCAATACGGCCAAAACGGTGCGAACGGACAATCCAAACCGCGGCCTGCGAGCGCCGAAGCGAGGGCCGTCCGGGAATATTCCTGAAACCAACTCTTGAAACCCACAGCTACTTTGAAAGGAGGGGGCGGCTTTTGCTTTCCCACGCGCAGCGTTCCCTTGAGGAGGTTGCTTTGCGACCCCAATCGTTCCACCCGATGTTTTTTACGTGGCTCCGTGGAGACTTCGAAAGCCAAGGTGCCGGAGATGAAACGCGCCTAGGTCGGAGCTGCAGAGGGGACGGAGGATTTCTGCAGAAAACCCGGCGCGACCTTTTTGTACTCGTTCGCATCCCTGCGCCCCCGCGTCTGCCTCTGTTTCCGGTTGTGCGCCCGCTTACACCACGATGTTGACGAGCTTGCCGGGGACGATGATCACCTTGCGGATCGACTTGCCGGCCGTCCATTCCTGGGCGCGCGGACTCGCGAGCGCGGCCGCCTCGACTTCGGCGGGCGAGGCGTCGCGCTTGACCACAAGCTTGTCCCTCACCTTGCCATTGATCTGGACGGGCAGTTCCAGTTCGTCCTCGATCAGCGCTGCGGGGTCGTACGCTGGCCAGGGTTGGTCGGCCACCTCACCAGTTCCGCCAGTGAGCTGCCAGAGCTCCTCGGTCAAATGCGGGGCGAAGGGGTTGAGCAGTTGGAGCAGCGTCCGGACGGCGGAAAGCGGCCTGGGATTCGCGCCCGTGAAGGCGTTCACGAAAATCATCATTTGCGCGATGGCCGTGTTGAACGAGAGGGTCTCGATATCTTCGCCCACCTTTTTGATGGTAGCGTGGATGACCTTGAGTTGGGCCTTGTCCGGGGCAACTTCCGCAAGTGCTCCTGAGCGCGACCATTCACCGGACTGGCTTTCCTCCATCACCAACCTCCACACCCGCGCCAGAAAACGCGACACGCCCTCCACGCCGGCGGTGCTCCAGGGCTTCATCTGTTCCAGCGGCCCCATGAACATCTCGTAGCACCGGAACGCGTCCGCACCGAATTCGTTGATGACCTCGTCTGGGTTGACGACGTTGCCGCGGCTCTTGGACATCTTCTGCCCGTCCTCGCCGAGGATAATCCCTTGGTTGACCAGTCGCTGGAAGGGTTCCGGTGTTGAAACATGACCGAGGTCGAAGAGCACCTTGTGCCAGAAGCGGGCGTAGAGCAGGTGGAGCACGGCGTGCTCCGTCCCGCCCACATACAGGTCCACCCCACCGGGCTTGGGCGAGGCTGCGTCTGCGCCCATCCAGTAGCGTTCCGCCTCGCGGCTGAGAAAACGGTCCGGATTGGCCGGGTCGCAGTAACGCAGGTAGTACCAGCAGGAACCGGCCCACTGGGGCATCGTGTTGGTTTCGCGCCGGGCTGAGTCGCTGTAACGCAGCCAATCCTTTGCCTTGGAGAGGGGCGGTTCAGGCGTGCCGGTGGGTTTGAAGTCCTCGAGTTCGGGCGGCGTCAGGGGCAGCTCCGACTCTGGAATCGCCGAGTGGCAGCCCTCGGTCCACACGATGGGAAACGGCTCGCCCCAGTAGCGTTGTCGGGAGAACAGCCAGTCGCGGAGCTTGTATTGGATGGTGCCCTTGCCGTGGCCGCCCTGCTCCAGCCAGTCGATCATGGCGCGCTTGGCGGCAGCGGTTTGCATGCCGTCCAGAAAGCCCGAATGGACCGATGTACCACCACCGGTGAACCCCTGCCAGGGTTCTTCCCCCGGCGGTTGGACGACCTGTCGGATGGGCAGGTTGAATTTCTGGGCGAACTCATGGTCGCGGGTGTCGTGTGCGGGAACCGCCATGATTGCGCCGGTGCCGTAGCCCGGGAGCACGTAGTCGGCGATCCAGACCGGGACGCGCTCTCCGTTGACCGGGTTGAGGGCGTAGGCCCCCGTGAAGACGCCTGACTTTTCCTTGGCGAGGTCTGTGCGCTCCAGGTCGCTCTTGGAGCGGCAAGTGTCCAGATAGGCGGTAACCGCAGCGTGCTGTGCCTCCGGGGTGATCTGCCCGACGAGGGGATGTTCGGGGGCCAGCACCAAATACGTGGCGCCAAAGAGGGTGTCCGGACGGGTGGTAAACACCCGGACAGGCTGCCCCGAGCCCTCGATGGTGAAGGTTACTTCAGCGCCTTCAGAACGTCCGATCCAGTTGCGTTGGAGCAGTTTGATGGATTCCGGCCAGTCGAGGCCGTCGAGTTCATCGATGAGCCGGTCGGCGTAGGCGGTGATCCGCAGCATCCACTGGCGCATCGGCCGCCGTTCCACCGGGTGTCCGCCCACCTCGCTCTTGCCGTCGACGACCTCCTCGTTGGAGAGAACGGTCCCGAGCGCACCGCACCAGTTGACGGGAACCTCCGCGATGTAAGCGAGTCGTACACTGTCGGGATCGCTCCCGGTGTAGGTGGAGATGGGTTCGGCGCGCCGCGTGGCCGGATTGTACCAGGAGTGGTAGATCTGGAGGAAAATCCACTGGGTCCACTTGAAGTAGCCCGGATCCGTCGTGTTGACCTCGCGCTGCCAGTCGTAGGCGAAGCCGATCCGCTTGAGCTGCGCGCGGAAGTTGCGGATGTTTTCGGCGGTGGTGACCGCCGGGTGCTGCCCGGTCTTGATGGCGTATTGTTCAGCCGGAAGGCCGAAGGCGTCCCAGCCCATGGGGTGGAGCACGTTGAACCCCTGCATCCGCTTGTAGCGGGAAAGGATGTCGGTGGCCGTGTAGCCTTCCGGGTGCCCCACGTGGAGACCCGCACCGCTGGGGTAGGGGAACATGTCGAGCACGTAGTACTTGGGCCGCGAGGCATCAAACCCGGGCTCGCCCGGGTTGTGCGCGTGAAAGGTGGCATGGGTGTCCCAGTGGTGTTGCCACTGGGCCTCGATGCGGTCGAAGGGGTAGGGCTTGCGGCGTTCAGTGCTCATTTGGGTGTAACGAAAAAGAGCCCAGAACCTAAGCAGACAGGAGCTCCCTCTTCTAGCCCTACTTCGCGCTCCGGTCGGGAGCGGTGTTCGGCCGTGGAATTCGCAGCCTGGGAGCATGGACGCTGCTGAGCTTGGAACCAGGGCGGGGGAGTGGCTCAGGGAAACGGAAAGATTTTGGCAAATGAGGGCGGAATATGTGGCTTAAAAGTGGAGCACCCCCATGCCGCAGCCCCTTCCCCCGGAACACGAGCAGTTTCTCCGCCTCTACACACAGTATGAGGCGGCGCTCCATATCTTTGTGCGTTCCATGCTGCCCTGCCGGGAGGAAGCTGACGAGGTGATGCAGCAGGTGGGGATCGTGCTCTGGACCAAGTTCGACACCGCGCAGGATTTCCGGAAATGGGCGTTCGGCGTCGCGAGGATAGAAGTGCTCCGCTTCATCCAGACTCGGACCCGTGACCGGCATGTTTTCGATGAGGACCTGCTCCACCGACTCTCCGACCGGGCCGCCCTTCACCAACGCGACGCAGTGACCCGGCGCGACGCGTTGGAGCATTGTCTCGAAAAACTGCCACCCCCCCAGCGTGAGTTGGTGCTCACCGCCTACACCAGGGGCACGCGCATCGATGAACTCGCCCTCCGTCGCAACCAGACCCCGATGGCGCTCTATAAATTACTCCACCGCATAAGGTTTATACTGCTCGAGTGTGTCGAACGCACTCTTGTTTCGGAAGATACCGCATGAACACCGATTGGGATGAGCTCATCCAAAAATACGTCTCCGGTCGCGCAACGGACGGGGAGGCCTCGCAGTTGTGTGAAGCGCTCAAAACGGACGATGCCCTCGCCGATTTGTACCTGCGCCACGTCGGGTTGGACCTGGCCCTCGAAGCGAAGGCGGCTTCCGCAGAGGCCACCCGCGAACTGCTTTTCTCCGCGCCGATTCCCGAGCAGGCACCCCGGTTTGGATGGCTGTCCTGGCGCCCGCTTGCAGTGGCATCGGCCGCCGGAATCATCCTCGGAACAGCCTGTACCACGGCGCTTTTCGGATACGTCCTGCCGCGGGCGCAGGCGACAAGCTTCCACGTCCCGACACTTGCGAACGGAAGTTTCGAAAAACAGGGCGGGCATGTGCCTTCAGGTTTTCCGGTGAAATACGGTGCGTGGAGCGGGGACGAGTCCGAGGTGATGGAGCAGCCGCCGTTGGCGGTTGCGCGTGGCAAGCGGGTGCTCCGGTTTGTCCGAGCGGAACGCGAGCCGGGCCTGCCCAACCACGGGGCCGCTTCCTGCGATGTCTACCAAGTCGTTGACTTGCGCGATCTGAGGGCGGAGACGGAGACAAATGCGGGGGAGGCGACGCTCGAGCTTTCCGTCCAGTTTCTCGACGCCCGCGTCGCTGCCGGAGCGCCCGTCCTTTTCCTCTGCAAGCTCTATGTGTTTGCAGGCTCTCCGGAAGCGTTGCCTCTGGAATGGCCTCTCTCTCAAAAGGAGGCGCTTGCCTCAGGGGCGGGGAGGTACAAAAGCGATGGGGGCGCGCCTGGCGCGTGGCACCACGTGAAAACCAAGATTTTGCTGCCACCGCGTGCCGAGTTCGCCGTGGTCCATTTGGTTGCGCACAAGCCGGCCACCTCCGCGGACCAGATCGCCAGTTTCGGCGAGCAGTTCGCGGACGAAGTCCAACTCACACTCAAAACCCAACCCGTGCTGCCGGTGCGCCATGAACACCGGTCGACGCCCTTTTGATCCGCTACAACCAGTCATTCCCATGAACACACGCCGCCAGTTCCTCCGCAGTTCCACGGCGCTCATCGCGCTTCCCGCATTGGAGTCCCTTGGGTTCCGGGCTTTCGCTTCCCCAAAGACGGCTGCTCCGCCCAAGCGGATGGTGTTTCTCGGCTTCGGCTGGGGAGTCACCAAGGAGACGTGGTTCCCCGATCGAAACAGGACCGGCGAGGATTGGGAGTTGCCTCCCGGGCTCAAGCCGCTGGCGCGCCACCACAAGGACATCACCGTCGTCCAGAACCTCTCCAACAAGTTCACCACCGAGGCCCACTGGGGCAGCACCTTCTGGCTGACCGGAGCGAACCGCTACGGCGAGCCGGGGCAGAGTTTTCACAACAGCGTCTCGGTGGACCAGGTTGCCGCGGAGGTCTTCGGCAAAGACACGCGCTTTGCCTCGCTCCAGCTCAGTTGTGAAAACGGGGAGGAATCCGGACACGGCCCGGGGCTGTCGCTCGCCTGGGACAGGCACGGCAAGCCCGTCTCCGGCTTCAACAATCCCGTCGTCGCGTTCCACCGCCTGTTTTCCGAGGAGACCATCCCGCTGGCCCAGCGACAGGCGCTGCTCAAGCAGAAACGCAGCGTTCTCGACACCGTTCTCGAGGACGCGGACGGCGTCGCACGCGGTCTCAACAAGGAGGACGCCGATAAACTCGCGGAGTACCTGCAGAGCATCCGCGACATCGAGGTGCGCCTCGCCAAGGACGAGCAGTGGCTCGACAAACCCAAGCCGCGCCCGGGTGATGACCTCAAGGTCCCAGCCGGGGAGGTCGCCGGATTCGATGAGATCAAACTCGTCTACGCAATGATCGCCGCCGCCCTGCAGGCCGACGTCACGCGCGTGGCCACCTATCGGCAGCCGGTCAGCTCCCTGCTTAAGAGCCTCAAGATCCCGTTCTCGGGGCACAACATGAGCCACTACGGTCCCGGGCCCCGGATGGAGGCCAGCCAGTTGCGTGACGCCAAGCAGGCGGAACTGCTGGCCGGCTTCATCGACAAGCTCAAGAGCGTCAGGGAAGCCGACGGGAGCACGTTGTTCGACCGCACCACGCTCGCTTACGGGAGCAACATCCAGAGCATCCATTATCTCGACAACTGCCCGACGCTCATCACCGGCGGCGGCTCCCAAGTGAAACTAGGCCGGCACCTGGTGCTGCCCGATCCCAAAACGCCGCTCTGTAATCTGTGGCTGACACTGTTGCGCGGAAACGGCTTCGAGGTGGCTGCGCACGGCGACAGCACGGGCGTGATCAGCGAGCTCATTTCCTGAGGAACCGTTTGTGAAACGCATTGTTTTTCTCTCACTGCTCTCCGCCGCAACCGCCTTCGCCGCGGCTGCGGATGTGCCCGAGGTGCGGGTGGACCAGGCGCATCGCGGCTTCTTCGAGGAGTACTGCTTCAAGTGTCACGGAAAGGACAAACCAAAGGCGGGCGTCCGGCTGGACGAACTCTCCTTCACCATCGGAGACGTCTCCAGTGCCGAGCGCTGGCAGAAGGTGCTCAACGCGATGAACTCCGGCGAGATGCCGCCCGATGACCAAAAGCAGCCCCCTTCGGAGGCGAAGGTGGCGGTGCTGGAGCACCTCTCCGGCGCGATGGTCGCTGCGCGCAAGGCGCTCGCAGACACCGGCGGCGTCATCACCATGCGCCGCCTCAACAGACGCGAATACCAAAACACGATCGAGGATCTCCTCGGCGTTTCGGTCGACGGCAAGGAACTCCCCAACGACGGCGGCGGCGGCGGATTCGACACGTTTGGGAAATCCCTTTTTCTTTCGAGCGACCAGTTTGAGCAGTACCTGACCCTGGCGCGGAAGGCGCTGGATCAGGTCATCGCCTGCGGCCCCCGGCCCGAGACAAGCAGGGTGCACATTGAAGCTGAGGAGGAGGCAAACCAGCGCATCACCCACATTCTGAGGTTTTATCAGATGGGCGGCTACCGGGCTTACAAACAGTGGAAAGCTTCCAACGGAAGGCCCACCACGGACTTCGGTATCGTGGATGAGGCCGAGATGAAATTCCGCCTCTCGGTCTGGGAGCGCAACACTGCGCCGATGATTGACTACCTGACCCGGCCCGAAACCAAGACGGGCGCGCTGCTTACCATCATGGACAGCAATCCGCAGGTGGGCGTTGCCATCCCGGATGAGATGCCGGCGGGCCGCTACCGGTTGCGTGCAAGCATCGGCGCTGTCCCGGGTACGGCAACCTCGCGGCACTTTGTGGAATTGGGGGTGCGGGGAAAGTCGCTTGAGGACGCCATGAACCTGATCGACTGCCGACGGGTGAGCGGTTCGGTGGAGAAACCCGAGGTGTTGGAGTTTGAGATCAACCTGCGTCCGCTCACGGTCCCGCTCTCGGTCGAGGTCGGGCCCGAGACCAAGAAAAGAATCACCCTCGGTGAACGGGTGTTCGCCTTCCGCGAGCGGATGCCCAACAGCCGCGAGTACGCCGCGCAGATGTCCTCCAAAGCCCATGAGCAGACAGGTTTCGGCGTCGATCCCGCCCTCTGGATTGACTGGGTGGAGTGGGAGGGTCCGATGCTCGAAAGCTGGCCTACTCCCGCCCACTCCCGCCTCTTTTTTAAGGGAGAGTCCGCCCTCAGCGACGATGCCTATGCGCGGGAAATCCTCGAGCGCTTCGCCCTGAAAGCCTTTCGCGGCAAGCCGCTCAAACCGCGTTACCTCGACAAGCTTGCCGGGCACTATCGCGAACGACGGGCCGCCGGGGACTCCTTTGAACAGGCGCTCAAGGAACCGTTGAGCATCGTTCTGGCCTCCCCGAGCTTCCTCTACCTTAACGAAACGGGGGAGGCGCAGCCATCCGGGCCCGTGGTCCCCGTGGTGGCCCTGCAGGCGAATCCCCCCGCGGGCCCGGGCGGTGCCGGTCTCCGGCCCTCCCGGCAGCGGGTGGATTTGTCCGGCACGGAACTGGCCACGCGTCTGGCCTACTTCCTTTGGAGCGCACCACCCGATGAGGAACTGCTCGCACTGGGGAAAGCGGGCGCACTCCGGAAGCCCGATGTACTGGCGGCACAAACGCGGCGCCTGCTTGCCTCCCCGAAGGCGTGGCGGTTTGTCACCGGCTTTGCGCACCAGTGGCTGGGAATGGAGCGGCTTGATTTCTTTCAGTTTAACTCGCGGCTTTATCCGGGGTTTGATGACAGCGTGAAGCGCGCGGCGCGGGACGAAGTCTTCCACACCATCCGGGTGCTGCTGGAGGAGAACCGCCCGGCGGCGTCCCTGCTCAAGTCCGACTTTGTGGTGATTAACGACCTATTGGCCGCGTACTACGGCCTTTCGGCGGCGGGCCCGGACTTCCGGAAGGTGGACGTCCCTCCGGGAACGCCGCGCGGCGGCCTGCTTGGCATGGCGGCGGTGCTTGCAATGGGATCCGACGGAGAACGTTCCTCTCCCGTGGAGCGGGGGGCGTGGGTACTGCGCAAACTCCTCCATGAACCGCCTCCACCCGCGCCACCCAACGTCCCGCAGATCAGTAGGCACGCCGGCAAGCTGTTATCGGCCCGCGAACTGCTCACCGCCCACCAAGAGGAGGCGCAGTGCGCGCAGTGTCACAGGCGCATTGACCCGATCGGGTTTGGACTCGAGCACTTCAATGCCGCGGGGCTCTGGCGCGAGCGCGAGGTGGCCGAGCTCGCTTCGGGCTACACCGTCCGCAAATCGAAAGAGCACACCATCGACGCCTCGGGAACGCTTTCCGATGGTACGAAGTTCGACGGATTCTTTGAGTTGCGCGACGCTGTTGCCTCACGCAAGGAGGCGTTTCTGCTTGGGTTGGTGGAGCAGTTGGTCAGTTACGCACTCGGCCGGCCGGCGCAGTTTTCCGATGACGACTTGTGCGCCCGCATTGTGCGCGAATCCGGCAGCGGCCAGTCGACGTTGCGGGACCTCGTTCTCGCGCTGGTGGCAAGCCGTCCCTTTCAAACCAAGTAACACAAACCCTAACAGCGCATTACTAAGATCCATGAAATACAGAGTTCCCTCCTTTTTCGCGCCCCTTGCGACAGCCCTCACGTTGGTGGGTGTGACGGCAAACGCCCAAAGCGACCTTCCCGGAACCGTGCTCGTTCGCGAGGATTTCAGCGGCGGCGAACAGCGTGCCGAACCGAAACTCTGGGGCGGGGGACCGACCTGGAACATCCCCGAAACCTGGGAAGTGCGTGATGGGGCGATCGCCTGCATCTACGACGGAAAGGCTCATCCCGGAAAGGCGCATGGAAAGTCGATCGATCCTCGGTTCAAGGCCCACAATGTCCGGGTTTCCTACCGGATCAAGTTTGAGGGCGAGGGCGCGATGATGGACATGCTCATCAACGCGCCGCTCAAGCCCGGAAAACCCGGAGGTGTGCTGTGGCATATTGGCGATGTGGTCACCCGACTTTTAAAGCCCGGCGGAGGGGAGGACGTCTCCATTGGCGAACGCGACTTCACCCGGGACGTCAACCACCCGAAACTGGCCGGCAAAACACTCGATCCCGCTGTTTTGGAAAAGCCAGAGGGAACCTTTGGGAGCGCCTATGGGATTCCCGGCGCCAGCGTCAAGGCGCCGGTGGGGCTTGTCACGGGGAAGTGGTACCGGTTTGTGGTCGAGAACGTCGGAACGCGTTGGACGCTGTGGGTGGACGGTCGCGAGACCCTCAAGCTCGAACTCGGCCGTTCGGACTGCGAGAAGGAGTCGGTCAACTTCATCGGCTTCGGCCCCTTTCTGCTCGACGATATTCTGATCGAATCCTTGCCCGGCTAACACCGCCTCCGGAGACAATCCGACAAGCTCCGGGCCGCCCAACCCAACGGTTGATTGGCTACCCTTCTATGCGGAGCCTCGGTAAGTTTTTTGAGCTCGGGCGCGAAAACCGATCACTCCTTTCAATTGCCCAAACCCACCCGACAGGGAGCGCTTGTATTGCGCTGGAGTGCGCCCGCTGGTTTTGGAATGTTCCTTTGGTGGCGGTTCACAAACTATCCCACTGATGACCATACACTGTTCGATGTCTGAAAAATGCCGCCGCGCAGTGCACGCCCTGCTCGCGCTCCTGGGACTTGCGTTCCTTTCCTCCTGCGCGAACCGGAGCCCTAGACTCCGGGTGGACTCCGCTCCGCACCTTAGTTTGAAGACCTCGGAGACCTACGTGCTCTCGGTCCTTTGTCAAAGTGACGCCGGCCATCGCTGCGACTCGGAAGCAGTATACAACCTGTTCAGTTCGGCGTTGCTGCGGCGCGGTTACAGGTTGGTGTCCAGCCCGAAAGCGGCCCGCACAATTGCGCTCGAATGCCGTGAACTTCCGCCGCCGCCCCGCAATGAACTCCCCCTCGCCCCGGGCTCGCGGCTTTGGTATCAGCGCCGCATTTTTTCCCCGGTGTCCGTCAGGACCTCAAGCAACCGCCCCGTGGAAGGTCCGCTCCAAATCAAAGTCACCATCCGGTCGGCTCAGACGACTCAGGACACCCTGCGGTCCCCTCACTTTAAGGCGGACATGCTTGTGACAGACAGGTCCGAGCGAGGCCTGAAGGCTTCGTTTGATTTGCTCATCAATGCAATTCAGTAGCAGCCCTGCGCGGCATGGGCGGGACATCGACCTCGAATACAACACCATCTACATCAGCAAAAGCGTTCCCAAGGTGAACGAAGACGGGGGCTTCCCCATCACCGAGAAGCTCCGCACCTGGCTGCTCACCATCACGCACCGGACCGGCGTCATTGCCCCGGCCACCAGCTCTCGGCGCAGGTTCAACACCATCCGGCCGGTGGCGGGGGGCCAGACGTGGAAATCCCCCAGGGGCGACACTTGGCGCCATGATGTGCTACGCCACACCTGCGGCTCCTGCTGGCTGGCGATCCACCAAAACCGCCCCCTGCTGGCGGAACACATGGGCAATTCGGTGCGGATCATCACCAAGCACTACAAGCGGATGGTCAGCCAGGGACAGGCCGAGGCGTGGTTCAACGTCCTCCACCCTGCGGACGACAGGATCATCCAGATCGGCACCACTTCTCTTCCCGTCAAAGGCGCACCGTAAGCCAATGGGTTGGAGGGCGAAGTGCGATCCAGATCGACCACGGATCCGATTGAACCGCCCCTACTCGACAAACGCGCCGTCGCAGCCCGTCTGCATGTCCACGAACAGACCGTCCTGGAATGGGCGCGCGAGGGAACAATCGAGTGCATACGGCTTGGTTTCCGGACAATCCGGTTCACCGAAGAGCATGTGTCCCGGTTTCTGGCGCGGGCCGCCCAGCGAAACATCCCCCGGCGCAAACGCATCAACGGCGCCCGCAAACGGCAACCGGTCCGCAGCCCCCTAGCCAGTCGCACTGGACGTGTGCAGACCGACCAAGAAGGCGCATCTTAGAGTCAGTCAGGGGTGCCGTACACAGTTGGCCCCCATGACTCGGTCCGTCGCCAAGACAAATTGATCCGTCGGCGGGGACGCGTTACCTTCGAGACATGGAACCCACTGGAGAAGACCGGAACGGCTCAGGATCGCAGCCCTCCGCGCCCCCATGGAGTCAGACCATAGATTATCAGAGGGTGGTGATCCCGGTGGAAAAGTTCGCTGGCGTCCGTGCCCGTGTTCTTGAAGCGCTTAAGGCGCAACCCAAGTCGGTTTCCTTGCAGCAAGTCACGGAGCAAATCCGCAGGTTTCAAACGATGCCCGTGCGCTCCCGATAAACGACAGGCTACACTGATGACGCCTCAGGTGGCTCGTTCCCGGGGTTCGCGGATAATGCGCCCCAGTCTTTCCGCTCTGCCCTTAGTTACTCGGCACCGATCTTCAACATCTTGCTGTCGATCATCACCAAAATCCCGGTGTTGGTCTGGGTGGCGACTTCCCTCGCTCTCAACGCAGCACGCTTGAGCGCATCGTCGGCGAGCGGGTTCCACGCGGGGGTGCTGAAGCGCCCGCTGCACCAAAAACCTCTGCCATTTCGGATTCCGCGGCCTCAAACTCGGCGATCCGCTCGCCCGAGTAGATTTCCACTGGGAGCGTCACGGCGGATCTCAGCAGAATTCCCTCCGGGGTGGTTTCAGCCATCACAATGTCGTGGGCGCGAATCCCTGCGGCTGCGAGCATGGCCGAAGGGAGGACGACCAAGCCTCGACTTGAGACAGAGAGCTTCACTTGCATATCTGAAACCTACGGGGAACCGGAAGGTCTGCAACAAAGGCATTCAAGAGATGCACCACGCCGGAGGCACCTTGAAACCGCCATTGTGCTCTGATAATGTAGCACAATGAAGACGGCCACCGTTCGGGATCTCCGCAACCACTATTCGCAGCTCCTCGCGTGGATCGCCGCCGGTGAAGAGATAACTATCACCCAGCGGGGCAAACCGGTCGCCCGGTTGAGTCCTCCTCCAGCTTCGGCCGATTTAGAAAAAGTCGACTGGAATCAAAGCGCTGCGATGGCACGGGACCGCTCCCGGGAGATCCGTCTGAGCGCCAGTGAATCGTCTGAGCTCCTCATGGAGGCAGGAGGCAGATGGTAGCGTTTGCAGACACGAGTTTTCTTTTCGCAGTGTACGGAAACGATGCACACACGCCCGTGGCCTTGAGCTGGCTCCGGGAGACAGGGCAAAAGGTGTGCATCTCCGAACTGGCTGACTTCGAGCTTTGCAATGCGCTTCGATTCGCGGAGTTCGCAGGACGTCTGGCATCCGGGGGTGCGGCCCGGTTTCTGGCCCAATATGAGTCTGATTGTGCAGCTGGCAGGATCCGGATGGAAATTTGCAACCTGGCGGACATCGTTCGCGAAGCCAAACGGCTCTCGGGTATGTACACGGCGGAAAAAGGGCATCGTGCGTTTGACATCCTGCATGTTGCCACCGCGATCTCCCAGCGAGCCGACCGGTTCCTGACCTTTGACGCGAACCAGAAAAAACTCGCCGAAGCAGAGGGTCTTGGGGTCCCATTTTGACCGGATTGGGCGCACCGGTGTTTCGGTGCCACGTCTGCTCCGTTACTCTCACCACGCAACCCTCAGGCGATGAGCACTTCGTCCCGAATAAAAAAGGACTTTCAGAGAACTCAAAGCCTTCTTGCGCACTTCAGGGCCGTCCCCTCGGCTGACCAAAAGCTGCGTTCAATGATTTTCAAGCGACAGCTGCAGCAAACTGGCTGAACAAATCCAGCGGAAGAGGTGTGTGAAGCCGCCATGTGACAGCCATCGGTCTTTCCCCCTCATGCCGCACGTATGAAGCCGTTCCGAGACACCAAAAGGCGCGCTCCACCTCGTTCCTCCGCGCGAACAGAACCACGCGGTTTCCCGAGGAGGCCTGGTGGCGGTACCGCATTCCAGTGGGGCTGCCTTCGCTCGTCGTAGACTGACTCTCCCAGTGAAACAACTCCCGGCTGATCGCATAATCCTTGTACCGCGTCGTCGGCGAAAACCCCGATCCGGTTTTGTCGAGCGTGATCAAAAACACGTCTGTACGTTCCTCCGGAATCCAGCGCACCCCCTCGCGCCAAGTCTCGGCGCGCACACGCCCGCCCACCCCAAACGCAGCCAGAATCTCGCTCCGGGCGTAGCGCGCATGCACCCGTAACGGAACACCATCTGCTCCCGGCACAGATCGGTGGACATGCGAGAGTCGCCCCTCCTGCACACGCAACAACGCGCAAATATCCGCGAGGACACCCGGATGTTCCCACAGCAAGGCAAGCGCATCCTCCATCCGCGCATCTGTGGGCAACAACGCCGGGGCGACTTGATCGCACAACTGCACCAGAAGCATCCGGATCAGTCGCCGGTTCCGCTGGCTCAGCTCTGCCCACCGTGGCGGTTCCGCCGCACTCAAGACTTGGAGGTACCATGCGATGCGCAATCCATCGTCCACGTGCAGCAACCGGGCGACCGCACGGCGAAGCACGGTTTCCTGCGGACCTTCGGACTCCCCTTGCAGTCCCGCATCCGCGCACAGAAGCGACCAAGATTTATCCTTGGTAAAGACGTCGTCCAATTCCAGACCTGAGTGCGTGAGAAAGGCCGCCAGATCCGGCGCATGGCCCGCTCTAAGAAACCCCCGCATCTCCAGAACCTTCTGATTCCAGCGCGTGGGAAGCGCCAAGCGGATGCTGCGCAGCACAATCTCCGAGGCCTTGCGGTCCAACTCCATGTGACACCCTGCGGGCAGAAACGGAAACCCATTTTCCACCTGCCACTCAACGTCGCTGCGCGAGCCTCCCAGCAACGCGCGAAGACGCATGTCAAAGCGGAACTCGGCGCGATGAAGGCCGACAAAATCGAGAACAGTGCACACTGTTTTTCCCTCCCGCTTGCGCAGACCGCGGCCGAGTTGTTGCAGAAAAAGGGTGCCGCTTTCCGTGGGACGGAGCATCAACAGGGCGTCCACGGCCGGGACATCGACCCCCTCGTTGAACAGATCTACAGAGAACACCATTCGCATCCGGCCCTCCTGTAAGCCTTCCAGCGCATCGCGCCGCTCCTCCTCGCCGGTTTCCGCACTGATCGCCACCGAGACGATTCCCGCTCTGTTGAATTTGTCCGCCATAAAGCGGGCATGTCGTACGCTTACGCAAAAGCCAAGTGCGCGAACCGAATCAAGATCTCCCGCCCTTCTGACAAACTCCTGAATGACGAAGTGCGCCCACGCGTCCGAAGCGGTGTACACGTCGGTGAGCTTATCCACGTCATAACCCGCTCCGCGTTTCCACGGGATCTCGGAGAGACGGACGCCGTCATGTATTCCAAAATAATGAAAGGGAGTCAGATACTGTTGATCAATGGCATCCCACAGCCGAAGTTCTGCTGCGATGCGGCCATCAAACCAGCTGAGGATGCACTGGCCGTCGGCACGTTCCGGCGTTGCAGTCAGGCCCACCAATTCCCGCGGTCGCAGGTGATTGAGCAATGCGCGATAGGAGGCCGCTGCGGCATGGTGAAACTCGTCCAGAATCACAAAGTCGAAATGGCCCGGATCCAGACGATCGAGTTGTGAGGCATGGAGCGTCTGAATGGACGCGAACACGTGCTCGAATCGCTCCGGACGCCGCCCTGCAACCCAGGTTTCCCCGAAAAGCGGATCCCGCAGTACATGCCGAAATGTGGCCTGACTCTGCTCCAGAATTTCGAGGCGGTGCGCTACAAAAAGCAGACGGCTACGATCCAACACACTCCGCTGTCGCGCGTAGTCCACCGCGGACATCACGGTCTTTCCGGTACCCGTTGCGGAAACGAGCAGGTTGCGGTGACGGCCACATAATCGAGCGAGAGCGATCTGTTCCAACAGCCTCTCCTGAAACGGCCTCAGTTCCACGGCAAGCGGGCTCAGCACCACTCGGGAGCCCTCGCGGCACACCGCTCGAGTTTGCTCACCAAATTCCGCCGAATCATAAGGATTGAAATCCGGACTCTCCCAGTACGACTCAAAAACGGCCCGCACTTTCTCCAAAACATCTGGATTGCGAGCGCCGGAAACACGCACATTCCACTCCAGTCCGCTAAGTTGAGCCGAGTGCGTCAGATTGGACGACCCGATGTAGGCCGTCGAACAGCCCGCCGTCCGCTCAAACAACCACGCCTTCGCGTGCAACCGCGTCATCGAGATATCATAGGAAATTCGAATCTCGGCCCCCAGATCTGCAAGGCGGTCGAGGGCCTCTCGTTGAGTGGAGCCAGTGTATGTCGTGGTCAGAACGCGTATGCGGCCGCCTTTCCGGATGTGGTCCTGGAGCGATGGAAGCATGGGGAGAATTCCCGAGAGCCGTATAAACGCCATCACCACATCGATGCGCCGCGCCGAATCGATCTCGGCGACGATCTGGTGCCCGACGCGGGGTTCCCCGGGAGAGTTCGTGAGCAGAGTGGTGTCTAGCAGCGGGATCAGAGGTTCGCGAATTTCAACAGGGGATCCATCTGGGTGCAGAGCGTGGATGCTGCGCAGCACGGACCCGCCGTCGACAGGGGTCTGCTTCTGAAAATCCAGTTTTTCATTCAGCCGAATAAGCTGAGCAAGCAGCGCGTTGGAGAGCTCTAATCCCGCCTGCGCACGTTCCGGTTTGGGCAGAGAATCCAAGGCCACTTCAATCTGCCTTGCCAAATGTAACGCGAGCCGATTCGGAATTTCCGTCGGATGCAGTGACTGTTTCTGGACGGTACGTTCGTCTAGCGCCGCGAGTTGTTTTTGCAAGCCGACGGTGAGTAGTTGTTCGTACAGACCGTTCGGGAGGTTCATGGGATTTGACGGAGCAGCCACTTCTGCACAAAGGCGCGGTCCGATGGCGCTAAATTTAAGTTACTGAGTTCACCCACTACCACCCAGCGGATCTCTGCGTGTTCGATGCACCTGGGTTCCCCGTCGATGCAGACAGGTGCAAAGACGATGACAAACTCGGAGAGCGGGTCCGCAATCTCTGCCCATGCCGGCCCCATAGACGTCACCGAAACCCCAAGTTCCTCCCGCAGCTCCCGCTTGATCGCTGCAGCATCGGACTCCCTGCGTTCGCATTTGCCGCCAGGAAATTCCCACAAGCCGCCATGCCGTTTATGGAGTGGTCTGCGGCAAACGAGCACGCAGTCTTCCCGGGATATTACTGCGGCCATAACGCGGACTTTGGGGCGGTGCATGACCGAAAAAATGTCGCGTATGAATCCGGCTGAACCCAGGCAAAAGTGAGCGCTGAGCGTATAGGCTGACGACTCCTTTCCGACGTGGGTTCACACAACGAGTGATGAACGCCTGAGTTCCGACCGTTCGAGCACGCCAGACATGTTGCCGCCCGCCTTGATTATGCGAGTATTCACGCGATGGAGCTGGCCCGGATAATAAACCCCACGTATACGCTTGTTTGCGGCCGGATATGGAGGTG
Source organism: Chthoniobacteraceae bacterium (assembly GCA_044376515.1). Taxonomy (GTDB): domain Bacteria; phylum Verrucomicrobiota; class Verrucomicrobiia; order Chthoniobacterales; family Chthoniobacteraceae; genus Chth-196. The sequence goes on from JBILKV010000049.1 coordinate 20,678, forward strand.
AGGTCCCCTCCACCTGGCTACCCCAGCCCGGCCACCGTCCACCGTTCCATCCTCTTGGCGCGGTTGACCGAGACCGCCAAAACCGCTTCCCCGGGCCGCCCCGGCGGATCCCCAGCCTAAAAAACGCGAGCACTGATTGAAAACGTGCCGATGTGACCAAGCGAACCTCACCGCAAGCGCTTCAAGGGAAAGTCAATCCACCAGCTCGTAACTCGTGCTTCGGCCGCCCGAGGAGCTTTGGAGCATGATCCCTCGGCCCACCAAGTCTTGAATGTCACGCAGTGCTGTGTCCGGGGAACACTTGGCTAACTTACTGTATTTTGACGAAGTCAGTTTGCCGTCAAAGCCGTCAAGAAGCCGGTTGAGCACCGCTCGCTGCCTGTCGTTCACGGGACCTTGATTGATTCGGTCCCAGAGGCGCGCTTTGCGTAAAACTCTCTCCAGTAATCCTTCAGCCCCCTTGATGGCTCGGCCGAAGCATTCCAAAAACCACCTAAGCCAGACGGTGATGTCCAGCCCCCCTCGCTGACAGGCCTCCAGCTTTTCGTAATACTCTTTCCTCTCGGCCTCGATTTGAGACGACAAACTGTAGAAGCGCTCGGCCATTTCATCACTTCTCGCGAGCAGCAGGTCTGCAATCGCCCTGCCAATGCGTCCGTTCCCATCTTCAAAGGGGTGGATGGTCACAAACCAGAAATGGGCGACGCCGGCTTTCAGGACTGGGTCAAGCCCCTGGTCTTGCTCAAGCCACAAAAGGAACCGCTCCATCTCGTGCGGTACGCGCTCAGCGGCGGGCGCTTCAAAATGGACACGCTCCCTGCCCAGGGCTCCAGAAACCACCTGCATGAGGCCAGATTCAGCCGTTCGCCAATTCCCGACGGTGATCCGAACCATTCCGCTTCTTCCTGTGGGAAAAAGCGCGGACTGCCATGCAAAGAGCCGATCAGAGGTGAGCGGCTTTTGAAACTTCTGCGTGGCATCCAACATCATCTCCACAATCCCGTCGATGTCCCTGGATGAAAAAACCATTCCGGCAACGTCCAAGCCGAGCTTGCGCGCAATGGAGGAGTACACCTGCTCCTGATTGAGAAACTCCCCTTCGATGGCGCTGGATTGGATGACATCCGCGGTGAGAGTCGTGAGGGTGGCCTGAGCCCTGAGCGGAAGACCAAGCCCGTCCATACGCCCCAACAAACGCCCCTGAGCGTTGCGCACCTCGGCGAGAAGTGGGGAAAGACTGGATGCGTCCCATTTGAAATCCGGCCAGCCTGCCTGTTGGTGAATAAACGCCATTATCTCCGCAGAATAAGCGGCGAATGTAGACATCAATCGCCGCAAGCGCAAGGGGATTGAGAGAGACAAGCATACCGACCTTTCGGGTGGCACGGTTCTCCGTACGTGCGGAACCGCCCAGGCTCTGCTGGTCGCGGAAAGACTTATGTGTCTAGAGGAGATGGATCGCGAAATTGCGGCCAACGGTGACGAGTCGTGATCGCAGACTCGGGAAACTCCGTTGAGTGCAGGGACTGCGCTTGTTGCCAGCAGCACTCCCCCAGTGGTATCCTAACACCGTGACCGTCACGCTTGCTCAAATTCATGAGGATCCGGCGATTCTGGATCGGGCGATTGCCAGCCAAGAGACGCTCGAAATCCTGTCCTGCGGCGAGGTCGCTGCCACATTGATGCCCCGGCGTATAAGCGCCATTGAGCAGGCGAGAAACGAAATGGCCCGGAGGTTTGCTGCACCGGACTGGAATTTTGCGGTGGGAACTCCGCTCACCCGCGAGGAGCGTAATGCGCGCTCCTGATTGCTTCATCGACACCAACATTCTGCTCTACGCCGTCAGCACCGTCCCAGCTGAAGCGGCCAGGACAGAAGTTGCCCGGCGTCTGATTCAAAACACCAACTGGGGTTGGTCGGCTCAGGTCGCTGCCGAGTTCATTCGTGCCGCTTCGTCCAAAAGAAACAGTACGATGAGTCGCGCGGAGGCCGCAAAGTGGGTGGAGCTGTGGATGGCTTATCCGATGTTGTCGGTTGACGGAACGATGGTTCTTGAAGCGGCGGCACTTGGAGATCGTTTCCAAATCTCCCATTTTGATTCCCAGATTTTGGTCGCGGCAAACCGACTGGGCTGTGAGCTCGTTTATTCTGAGGACCTCGGCCACGGACAGAAGTATGGCGAAGTGCAGGTACGCAACCCGTTTTTATTGGCACCGTAGCGCGCTCTATCTGTGCGCTGCAGCATGGAGCGTCTTCATCTTCACCGTGGCCTCGTGCTCTCCGGAGAGGTAGCCCTTGATGAAGTCGCGGTTTTACAAGGAAACCGAACTTCCTCCCATTTCCGCAGCGCGCCCGCGCGTCATTATGGCGCTGATCGCTAAAGACACTCCCAAGCAAGGCAGTCGCTTTCTGCTGGTTCCATCGAGGCACGGGACGTAAGCGTGAAAGTGTCTGTCACCCCCCCTCTCCGGCTATTCATTTTCTGGCCCGGATTGCAATTGAAGCGTACCGAAAAAGGAGGACCAGAAAGAGGGTGCATTCTTGCCGCGCAGCCATGGGCTCCACACCTCCGCTTTCGGATCCGAGGGGGTAACCGAGGACGTGATGTTGAAAGGAATCGGCTTTCCCGATTTTGGCGGAGTGAGCGATGCCCAGGGAATCGCAACTTCGGCCTGCCAACCATTGGCGTGGCTTCTGACAGCGGTGATGGCGTTGCTCTTCCATTTTGGGGCATTGGTCGAGACATTATCGGTCCAGTCAGCGGTCTTGCCGTTGGAATTGACGCTGACAACATAAATGGGTCCCGACCCTTTGATGCGGGTCCCATCGGCGAGCGTGTTTTCGACCGGGTCGGCGCTGGGCAAGCCGAAGAAAAACCGGATCTGGGAAGGAGGTGCTAGCTTCCCGTCGGCGGTGGGTTCGTTTGCGCGTCCGCAGGAAAGCAGGAGAAAATCATCCGTCCACGCGACGCGCACCGGTGGTGAGTTGCGCGGGGTGGCGTCGATATCCACTGGGAGCAGGTCAAGCGTAGCGGCCTGCGACCAGAATGGCTCGTCGGCTATGCCATCCGGCATCCAGCCTGGCGCGATGACGCGGTGGGCGAGGGCGATCGGGTCGAGTTGTCTGGGCGACATTGAGGCGATGAGCACCTGGTTCTTTTCCATGAGACCCCTGCCCTTCTCTGCCAAGTTGGGCTGTAGGTTGCAATCCAGCCAGGACTGCCAGTTCTTGTGGAACCGATTGAGCACCGTATGCCGTTCGTAACCGCTAAAATCTGGCTTGCCGGCATCACCCGCTCTCCGGCGGACAATTCCTTCCAGCCACAGGAATGCCGAGTCCACGGGGATCCGTTCATACTTCACGTGTTCGAGACTACGGGGGTCGTTGGCAGCGGCCTTCTCGGCGGCATCGAGCAGGCGGCCTGCCTCAGAGAAATAGGGCGCATCGAGCCATAGGTTGGCGAGCCCGTGACGGGGGACGTTTTGGATCTGGCCTTTGGTTTCTGACTGGCGTCGTTCCATGTAGTGCAGGAGTTCGCGCATCGGCTTGGCTGCCGCTCCATAGTAGCCGGCGAAATACGTATCCAGCAGCGGCTCTAAGGGCCGATTTGGATCCTGCAACATCTTGTAGTAGAGCCAGGCTTGAAGGGTATGGAAGCTGTGAAAATCATCCCCATACGGATGCTCACTGGGGGCGTAGCCTTCGGTTTCGCTCGTGTAGGCCACCACGTGCTGGTCGTTCATGAAGGCAAGGTCGGGCTGGATCGTAAAAATATTAATCTGAGGCGCATAGAACCCGGGGGCGTGCAGAACGTTCCGCTTTCCGTAGTCCCAGACCGCAAGCTGTCGGGTGATCGCACTCCAATCCTCCAGCCCTTTGCGCATGTGGGCGTTCTCCGACTCGGTAAGCGCACGGCTAAACTCGCTGCGGCCGTAGTTGTCGCACCACTTGATTAGGACGTTCGGTTCCGGCCGGATGTGCCGCGGAGGTAGAAGCGTGAAGTTGTAGGCGTAGGTCTGGACGAGAATGTCCGGGTATTCCTTTGCGATGCCACGCGCGACTTCGTTGATGAAATCCAAAAGCAGCCCGCTCTCCGAACCCTCGCGCTCGGTTACCGCCTTGCACGACCCGCAAAGGCAGAGGTGGGCCGTGTTGTCGTTCTGGCTGATTTCGATGATTTTCGCTGGAGCGAGCCCGGACTTCGCGACTGCCGCGCGTTCGTCCGCGATGAATCGCAGCGCCCGTTCGAGAGTGATCCGGCGCACGTCGGGATTTGTTGCACAGAGCTGGACCCATAGACCCGGGGTCCCTTTGTCATCCGTCATGCGCAGGCCTTTCTCATCCATAGAAAAATACTCAGGATGCGTCGTCGCGAACTCTTTGGACGTGATGAAATATTTTCCAAACGTGTGCACGTGAGGAGGAATCTGACGGTCGCGGAATTCCTTGAATGGGGCCACGTCTAGGACTCGGCGGTTGTCCATATTCCAAACGAAAAACAGGGGGTTCTGTTTGGGAACGGTGACCGGATCGTAGACGCTACGCGAGAGGAACGCCGGTTTGGCGCGCTTGTCGAGGGACGGAACCCGGAGAGTGGGATGCGACGGTACGACTTCGGTATCCACGGCGAGCTGGCAGACTCCTGCGTAGCGCTCCAAGAAATCAAAAACCCCGTAAGCTGTTGCTCGCGGGGTCCCACCAGCAATCAGCAGCCGCTTCCCCACCGTGCGCTGCACCCACTCTTCCTCGCCGAGCCCAGCGATCCCTGCCTGCTCCCCGAAGCGCGCTTGGCCGATCAAGATGGTATTCGTGGCGGTCGTGCTTTCGTCAACAATCGGAAAATCCGCCCCAGTGATCCGCTTGAGGTATGTCGACATCGTTTCGGTGGCGAATTTCTCCGCCGGGG
>JBILKV010000351.1:0-2787 GCA_044376515.1 Chthoniobacteraceae bacterium
GCCGGCGCGGTCACGTTGCGCGGTTCGCCTCTCAACACCGGCGGCGCCTCCGTGGAGGGTGGAGGCCTTGTTCTCGGTGACAAGGTCCGGTTGGGTGGCAGGATCGATTTGGATCGTGGAACGGTCCTCAACACGACCAACGGTATTCTGGAGAATGCTCCTGTCCTCGCACTGAGCGGCACGCTGCAACTGGGTGACGGGGTCGTTTTCCTCAAGAGCATCAACCTACTCGAAGGCGGTTCCGTCAAACTCGATTCCGCTTTACCTGCGGACGGGTCCGCTTTTGCGACCGTTCTCGCCGAATCTCTCACCAAACTCGATTCCAGCAGTCTGGGGGATAACTTGACCTTCAGCGTGGGTACGTTCACCGCTGGCCGTGTCGAAGGCGCCCTCCGTGGCGCGATCAAAGGGATCCCGTCTGGGACCGGCTTGGTGCTGAGATCGTCCGGCAGACCCGTCAGCCTTTCCGACTCCAAAATGAGGCTGGCTTCGCTCGAAGCGGATCCCGGTGTGCTGCTCAAGGTCGAGCAGGCGGTCTTCGTGGAAGGAAACGTGTTCATCAAGGGTGGCAGCCTAGGCAGCCTCGAGGTGTTGAGCGACCTGAGTGCGCCCACCGGTGCTGTCGTCCTCGGCGGCAGCACGAGCGGTGGCAACCTTCTTGCCACCGGCTCGGTCACCGCGACCGTCGGACCCAACGGATCCATCACCGCACGTCAGTTGTCCCTCACTGGATCCTCTGCCCTGACGTTGAACAACCTCGATGGACTTCGGGGCGTTCAAACCCTCGAAGTCGGCACCAGCCGGGGTGATGCGACGCTTGTCGTTCCCGAAGGCGGCACGCTCACCGTCGCCCCCGGCCAAACCCTCAAGGGCAGCGGCCAAGTAAGCGGTAACCTCGCCCTCGGTGCAGGCGGCGTCCTCAGTCCGGGCAACTCCCCCGGGACGCTGTACGTGGCTGGGAGCCTCAACTTGGTCAGCGGAACGGTGCGGATTGAAGTGGGCACGCTTGCCGGTGGGATTCTCATCCAAGACCGGATCAGCGTCACAGGCGGCTCCGTTACCGTCGGTGCCTCCGGTAGTGCCAGTCCGGTTTTCCAAATTGTCGACACGGACGGCACCCTCTCCAACGGAGGGTCGCTCGGAAGCATCTTCGTGGATGGCACGGGCACCGTAGCCCTCCCCACGGCGTCCATCCTCATGAACGCGGGCACCTTCACTTTCGCCCGCCTGAGTTCCACCGGCGCCGTGCTCCCTTCGGTGATGTACAACTCCTCGGGCGACATCAACGGCCTCCAGATCCAGCGTCTCCGGTTCGCGAGCTTCGCCGGCTCCGCGCGCAACATCGCCGGTTTCGCCAGATCCGTCGACACCCGCATCATCACGCAGAGAGCCGCCTCCGACGGCCTGCTGGAGCTTGGAACCGGCATCCCGAACACTGACGCAGCCGTGCGGGATCAACTCGCCGCCGCCGTGCCCTCTGCCTACGCGGAGATGGCCGCGTTGAGCACCCAGCGGACCCTGAACATCCACCAGGGGCTCGTGGGGCACTTCAGTTCCGTCCGCACAAACATTCTGGACATGCCCGAGGGCGCTTTCAACGCATGGACCACGGGCTACGGCGCCGGCCACAGGCAGGACGGCAACAGAAGCCTTGGCACGGCCGGGTTCTCCGCTTCCTCCTGGGGCGACCTCCTCGGGGTCGAACAACGCATCGGTAACTTCTTGCTCGGTGTCACCGGCGCGGTCGGCCGCACCTCGGCCAGCTTCCAGGCCAACCCGGGTAATGTCACCACCGATTCCTGGCACGGCGGCGTCTACAGCGTCCTGGATTTCGAAAACGTCGTCTTCGAATCCGGCGCAATGTTCGGCGGAACCGACACCCGCGCCAACCGCACCATCTCAGGTTCGGGCCTGACCCAGCGCCAGGGAAGAGTGAACCTCAGCGGCACCGAGTGGGTTGCCAACACGGGAATCGCGATTCCTCTCACGGTAACGCCGGAATTGACCATCACCCCCTCGGCGCGCTTCATCGTCCAGGGGCAGTCGCAGCAGGCTGCGAATGAAAGCGACCTGAACGGTCTCGAAGTCCGTCTCTCGAAGCAGAGAACGGTTACCTACCAGCATCAGGCGGGCGTCGAGGCACGCCACAAGTTCAATTTCGCCGGCCGGGCCGCGGCGGCCAGCATGCAGCTGGACTGGATTCACAACTACAACGCCAAGGGCCGCAATCTGAACATGGCGCTTTCGGGAGATCCGACCGCCATCTTCGGCTACCGTGGTTCCAGTGCCGGTGCCGACGCCGTCCGCGTCGCGACCGCATTGGAGACCGCGCTCACAAACCGCATCTCCCTCCGCACGGGTTTGGAATACCAGGCTCAGACGTCGCTCTCCACCATCCGCGGTTCGCTGTCGATCGGCTACCAGTTTTAGGCGCCAGAATTGCTTCCACACACCCCAACTGGGGGAGCGGGACCCGGAGAGGGGACGCGAAGGTGGATTTGTTGTTTTATGGGTTTCAGGGCATGCTTGTTGCTCCGTCCGTAGGGGCGCATGTCCCCCCCCCCCGCGTCATCTAAACGATTACGACGGCCGCCCACCCGCGTTTCCGGGCGGCCCGTGCCGCAGCAGTTGTTCCGTTTGTTTCCCGGGCTGACCCGCTGCGTGGCGCTCTGGTCGCTGGCGGCGCTCCTCTTCACGGGGATCCCGTTGCGTGCCGAAACGCAGGTCGTCACGGAACCTTACACCCTCACGGGCAACCAGATCATCGACAAGAAGCTGGGCGACCTG
>JBILKV010000177.1:0-9034 GCA_044376515.1 Chthoniobacteraceae bacterium
TCGCTGGTCGGACGCCGGGCGAGGCACCGGATGAAGAGTTCCTCAATCGCCTCGGCGGGCGGCGTCTTGGACTTCACAAGCTCAGGCAGCAACTTGCCGCAACTCAGCCGCGGCTCCACCGTATCCCCGACGCTCAGGTGCAACGCCTGCGAGATCGTCGGCGCGGACTTTGTCTCCCCGGAGGATACACTCCCACGCGGGCTGCGGCCGAGGCACTTGAATACATCGTCCCCGAAGTCTGGACCGACCACGCCCCCGGGTGAACGCGGGTAGTAGTCGATGGCGCGCGCGTCTTCGGGAAACCCGTTGAAGCGGCGCGGCATCCCAGTGACCGAAACCACGCTGTCGATGAACACATCCGCCCGCAGGCGGCGCACGTAGGCGCGTGAAAACTGCCGCGTATCACGCCGGTTGCTCTCGTTGGAGGTCGCGCTGAGCTGGTAGGCCCGCGAATTGCAAATGTCCCGCACCAGGGCGCGCAGGCTGAAATTGGAGGACACCAGATGCGCCGCCAAATCGGCCAGCAACGGCTCGTTCACGGGCGGATTCGTCACGCGGACGTCGTCGACCGGGTGCACGATCCCGCGCCCCATCAACTGGGCCCAGATACGGTTGGCCAGATTGCGGCTGAACAGATCGTTCGCCGGGGAAGTCAGCCACGCCGCAAGCGCGGGACGGGGATCACCCTCGCCCTCGAATGGTTCGACGGCTCCGAGCACCTTCGGACGCATCGGACGTTCGTCCACCAAATGACGCACCGGTGGGTGCGCGCTATTCCAAAAGATGCGCTTGTCCCGCGCCTCCGCGCCCGGCTTGCGCTCGATGCCGTTGAAGAAGGCCACAAAGCTGTAGTAATCGTTCATGTTCCAGCGGTCAAAGGGATGGTTGTGGCACTCGGCGCACTGGAGTTGCACCCCCAGGAAGACCTGCGAAAAATCGGCCGCGAGCTGTTTCGGGTCCACCTTCACGTTGTGCACCAGCATCGTGTAGAGGTTGACCGGTCCATTGCCGATACTGCTACCGGAAGCCTGCACCATTTCCGCGATGAACTCGCTGAGCGGTCGGCCTTCGCGCATCTGCCGCCGGATCCACTCGTAGTAGGTGGCCGCCGCCTTGACGCTCATCGCATCAGGCGCGTAGTTGCCCCCGGCCACGCGCAACTGCTCGGCCCAGATCGTCGTCCACAGGTCCGCAAAAGTGTCCACCGCCAACAGGGCGTCAATCTTGGCGGCACGCTTGTCGGGACGCGGATCCGCCATGAAGGCTCGGTATTCATCAGGGGTCGGCGGGCGCGCGGCGAGGTCGATCGTGACACGGCGAAGGAAGGTCTCGTCGTCGCAGAGTCCGGAGGGGGCGATCCGCAGCTTCTGAAGGCGCTCGAAAATGTGGTTGTCGATGTAGTTTTGCGCCGATGGGTTCGGCCAGACAAACTTGTCCGGCTTGAGCACGGTGACGCCGGCGCCAATCGCAAACCGGCTGTAGCGGGCAAACACGTGCGTGTCGCCAGCCACCGCACCGGCACTGATCCGCCCGTTTTCGTCGATCGCGGCCAGGGTGGAGTTGTTGGAATGGTAGCGGGCCAGGCTGGTGACATCCCGTTTGGAGCCGTCGCTTTGCTGGGCGAGGACGCGCAGTTGGGCATGTGTGGTTTTGCCCTCGAAAACGAAGCGCTCCTCCGCGAGTTCAAGCCCGGTGGTGTCGGGTACGTCCTGCAAGTCATCAGGGGCGCCGGCCGCAATCCAGTCGTGGAGGACCTTGTAGTAGGTACTGTCGGCGGCGAACAGATCGCCCCCGGTATGCGGCACTTTGCCAATCGCCTTGAGCAAAAGCAGGCTGCGCTCCGGCAAGGCGAGATTCACGCGTCGTCCAGCGATGTCGTTGACGATGCGCTGGTAGTCTCCCGCGGGATCGTAGCCAAAAAGCGACAGCATGAAGCCGTCCTTGCCCTTGGCCGATCCGTGGCACGTTCCGGCATTGCAGCCTGCGCGGAACAGCACGGGCATCACATCCTGACGGAAACTGGGAGCCTTCTCGGCCAGCAGCGATGCGGGTAGAAGCAGCGTTAAAAGCGTGATGAGGTGTTTCATGAAACGGTTACAGTTTGGGGTCGATCCGAAGGTTGCCCTTGCCGGTGCGCTGCCGGATTTCCTGACCGGCGGCCTGAAGCGTGACCTCGCATTCCAGACCGTTCACGGGACCGAGCAAGGCCTCCTCGCTGGCTTGAATTTGAAAAACCACCTGGGTTGAAACAGCCGAAACCCGCGGCAAAGGCTCCCTCACCGTGACCCCCTTGGGAAGGCCAAGGAGCTTCACTACCGCCTCCCCCTCAAACGGGCTCTTCGCCGAAACCGTCCACCGGTACTCCGACGAACCGCTGCGCCGAACGCTTACCGGGTCGCTCCGCAAGTTCACATAAGGTTCGGCGACGTGAAGTTGGACCACGGGTGCCGCCACACGAATCTCGCCCGTTCCAAGGTACGCATTGGTCTCCCGCAGCGTTGTCCCGATGATCGAAAGCGGTCCTTTGCCGAGATTGGCTCCGCCGGACGCCGAGACTTTCAACACTGTCTCGCTCGCATCCCCCTGAACCGTTTCAGCCGGCGGCAGCGCGACCCCGCCCGGCCCAAAATCCGCCTTGATGCTGATGGGTTCGGCAAAGCCAGGCCGGCGCACGACCTTCACCGGGATGGAGAGTTCGCCCCCGCGCACCAGCGGAATCGGCGGCGGGGTGACCTCAAGGCTGAAAGGCGCCGCGTCGGTCACCGCCATCAGGAACCGGTCTACCTGAACCGAGCGCCAGTTGTTGCCGCCCGAGTGGTTGATGAACGGAATCCGCTGCACGGAAGCAGTCTGGATGGGCGTGGCGGGATCAATGGAACGCACCCCCAGCGTGACGACGCCGCCGCCAGGTTCGGAATCCGGACCCGCAATCAACTCGACGGGCCACACCGGGCTCCCACCTGGGATCCGGGTATTGGCCAGCGAAACCCCTTTGGGCAGCCCGCTTGCAAAAACCTCCATGTCCCCCCTGAAGGTCGTTCCCAGGCCGGTCGGGAGGGAGAGGTTGAAAATCCACCGGTTGCGCTGTGCCACCGCGAGGCTCGTGTACCGGCCGGTTTCCGCACTGTCGAAAGCCACGCTTCGCAACTGGCCGAAGACCGTGTCCGGCGGCGTGTCGACTTCGATGCGGTAAACGCCAGTCGGACCGGCGCCTTCGTTGGCACGGATCTGGACGAGGTACTCCCCGTCGGCCTTTGGTTCCCAAATTACCGTCGGATCAAAGACGTCCTGACTCATCCGGTCGGGCAGTTTGAGGTCCGCATCGTCTCCGGTGATCTCCGGCGTATCCGACCCGGCCTTGCGAATGCTCAGAGCCGGATCCAGCGGAGAGCCCAGTCCGGAAGCCAGCACCCGCACCCGATAGCGTTCTCCTTTTTTTACCCAAACACGAAAAGAATCCTCCTCCCCGGATTTCGCCAGGATGCCGTTGAGGGCGGCAGGAAGCCGCTCGACGCGTGTCTCCCCGGCCCCCACTTGCTCCAGCACGTTCGGTCCCGCGAAGGAGCGCAAGCGAAGCGCGGAAGGCGCACCGCCAAGGTAGTCAAAGTCTCCCAACGCGTCGGGGACAGCGATTTCAGCCTGCCGCTCGCCCAGCGGATCTCCCAAAAGACGCACGGACACCTTCCCGCCGGCAGGTCCACCCGGAGGATAAACCGCTAGCGGTCGCTCGAAGTCGCCGACGTGCAGGGCGTACGCGACATCACCGCCGGAAAATACGGAGCGACGCACCTCGACAAATACGTGGTCACCGGTGCCGGGCGGAAGTTTGACGCTGAGCAATGGATCCTGCGAATGCAGCGGGTTTTCATCGTTTGCTGCGATCTCCCGCCCCGAGGCGTCCAACACCCGAACGGCGAGGTCGTACTCGGAGTCCCCGTAATGGACGTCCGCCAACCGCACGCAATCCAGTTCAACGGAAAGTCTTGCTCCGGCCTCTGCAGGGACCCTGTACAAGTCGGTGTCGCCACGTGCGCCGCCACCCACCCTGCCGCGGACGGTCACATTCAGGGGAACCTCCTGCGCTTTTGGGAGTGTGTCGTTGTCCTCCTTCTCCTCAACCGTCAGAAACGGTGAGACGTGAAAAGTCGCGAGCGACGACAGTTGCGTGGCAGTACGCAAACGGAAACGGTGCTCTCCCACGGCGCAATCCGGGGCGATCTCAAACCGGCATTTCACCTCCTGATCGATCCGACCGCCGTGCATCAACCCCCGTGGTCCGGGCAGCTTGCGCATCGGCTCTATCGAAAGGGCACGAATCCCGGGGCGGTCGAAAATAATTTCCCGCGGGTCGTCGAGGTGCGCCCCCTGAATCGAAATCTCTACGGTTGTCCCCCTTTGGCCAATACGCGGACTCACCCGTTCCAAGTGCTTTAACATCGCACCCGCCTCACCGGGCAGGGCGGACGCGAGAAGCCAAACCACCGCAATGAATTCTGCACGGGAACCAAGAAGCTGCTTTCGGAACGGTTGGATCATGACATCAAAATTTCAAATTGGCGGTCGGGGCCTACAAGGCGGGATCAATACGCAGGCTCCCCTTTCCGGTGCGCTGGCGGATTTCCTGACCCGACGCATTGACCGTGATTTCGCACTCCAAACCTGTCGCCGGTCCGAGCAGCGCCTCGCTGCTGGCATCAAGGTGGAACACCACCTCCTTCGCCGCAGAAGTGACCCGCGGCAACGGCTCCCGGACGCTGACGCCCCTGGGCAGTCCGAGAAGCCGCACCTGCGCCTCGCCCGCAAACGGGCTTTTCGGGGTAACGGTCCAACGGTACTCAACGGTTCCGCTCCGGCGCACGCTGGTCGGGTTGCTACTCAGGGCAAGGTACGGTTCGGCGACAGTCAGCGGGATCAAAGGTGCGGCCACTTGCAACTCCCCGGCGCCGCCGTGGCCGGCGTGTTGGTTCACCACGCGTCGCGTGTAGGCCACAACCATCACGGGTCCGGAACCCAACGGAGCAGTTACGTCTGCCGTGACGCGCAGCACCGCCTCGCTGCGGTTGCCGGGAATCGTCTCGGCTGGCTGGGGCGTCACCCCCAGAGGGGCAGAGTCGCACACGAAATCGATCGGTTCTTCAAAACCATGCCGCCGCTTGACCTTCACCGGAATCACAAGCTCACCGCCGCGCACCAACGGAACGCTCGGAGCCTCCAACTCCAGCGAGAACGGCGCCGGTTCCGTGACCGCCATAATAAAGCGGTCTGTCTTCACCGCGCGCCAGGCATCCCCGCCGCTAGAATTGAGAAATGGAAACCACTGCATCGAAGCGGTTTCGAGTTGGCGAGAAGGATCCAACGACACGACATCCAGATGGATGACCGCTCCGCAGGGTTCCGCATCCGCCCGCGCGATGAATTCGACGGGCCATTCCACGAGGCCGTACCGCGAGGCGGCCTGACGCGCCGCATGCTCCTTCCCAGTGATCCGTGTGTTGGAAACCGTCACGCCGGGGGGGAGTCCGCGGGCCACAATCTCCATGTCCCCGTCAAACACCGTGCCCTGCCCCGTGGGCAGCGCCAGATTGACAGCCCACCGGTTGCCCTGAGGGACAGCCAGACCGGTGTACCCCACGTGCTCGGACCACGTGCTCCCATCCCGAGCCTGAAACAGCGTGAACACCGAATCCGGTGGTGGGACGACTTCAACGCGATACACGCCGGTCGGCCCCGCGCCGTCATTGGCACCCACCTCGATCAGGTACTCGCCGTCGGACTTCGGCTCCCAGATAAGAGAGGGGTCAAACGAATCCTTGAGACACGTTCCCGAGCGCGGCCGCGGCCCCCGGATGTCGCGGTCGGCCAGGCCCCTGCCCGAGGCGTCATCCCCGCTGAGCTCTGGCTGGGTTTCGCCCACCTTCCGAATGTTCAAAAAGACATCCAGCGGGGTTCCAAGCGCGGCCGCGTACGCGCGCACACGGAGTCGTTCGCCCTTCCTCACCTTGACGCGGAAACGGTCCACCTCGCCGGGCACAGAAATAATACCGTTGAGCGCCGCCGGAAGCTGCGGAACGTCTGTCTCCTTGGCACCGGCTTCCTCAAGCACGTTGGGCGCGGCGAAGGAACGCATCCCCAGCGCCGAGGGGGCGTTGCCAAAATAGTCAAAGGTGCCCGGTTGCGCCGGAACCGTCACCTCGGCACTCCTCTCTCCCATGGGATCCCCGAGCAGTTTGACTTCGAGTTTCTCGCCCGGTTGACCTCCAGAAGGGTACACCGCCATCGGCCTTTGAAAACCGCCGATGTGCAGCGCGTAGACAACGTCATTGCGATCAAAAATCGAGCGCGCCACCTCCACAAACACATGGTCTCCCACCTCGGCTGGAAGACGCACGCTCAGCACCGGATCCTGCACGTGCAATGCGTTTTCATCGTTCGCAGCAAGCACCCGCCCATTGGCATCAAGCACCCGCACAGCCAGATCCGAGGCGGCTCCACCGAAACTCACTTCCGACAAACGGACGCAATCCACCTCCACGGAAAGGCGCTCCCCAGCCTTCGCGGGCACGCGGTAGACATCCACGTCCCCCTTCCCGTCGCTGTTGATGGTGCCGCGGACGGTAACGTTCAACGGAACCTGCTGTGCCCTCCCGGGCGTTTCGTTCAAGCCGAGTTTGCCGGCCTTTTGCTCCTCCTCGTCACACACCGGAAACGGCGTGACATGGAAGGTGGCAAGGTGCGAGAGCTGCGTGCCCGTCCGGAGTCGGAACCGGTGCTCTCCCGGAACGCAGTCCGGCGCGATTTCAAAGAAGCACTTCACCCCCTCGTCCATTTTGAACCCTGGATATTCGCGCGGATTGGGCAGCTTCGTCATCGGTTCCATGGCGATCGCCCGAATGCCGGGCTCGTCAAAAATGACTTCCCTCGGATCGGCGAGCGCCATTCCGCGGAGAGAGACCTCGACGGTGGTGCCGCGCTGGCCGATTCGTGGAGTGACGCTTTCCACCAACTTGAGCGCATGCGCTGGCACGGCGCACGCGAGGACGCATCCGACGATGAAAAGAGCACGCTGCATATCGGTGGGGGCTTGCCGGACCTTTTCGCCCTTGCAACCGCCTTGCAAAGGCGGCTCCAGAAGAGCGGTTTGCCGGACGAACCGAACCTGTGTCCTGCCTTATGCCAGCAGACCGGGAACGAGCTTCCCAGCCTTCACGATCTCGATCGGTCGCGTCCCGAAAGCGAGCAGTTCCTTGTCCGCGTCGATGCCCAACTGGTGGTAGACCGTGAACAGGAGGTCCTCCAGCGGAAGCGCATCGGTCATCGGCTCCGAACCCGTGGAATCGCTCGCCCCGTAGATCTGGCCGCGGTTGAAGCCGCCGCCCGCCACCAGCATCGAGTAACACCGCGCGAAGTGGTCCCGGCCAGAGTCCTTATTGATCTTGGGCGTCCGTCCAAACTCACTGGTGACCCAGACAATGGTGCTGTCGAGCATTCCTCGCTGGTCGAGGTCGGTGATCAACCCGGCGAGGGCCGCGTCCAACGGTCCCATCTGGTCCATGGTGCTTTTCTTCACGTCGACGTGACAGTCCCACGAACCGTACTGGACGGTGACAAACCGCACACCCGTTTCCACAAGCTGGCGAGCCACGATGAGCCTCTCCGCAAGACCCTTTGGATGGTACTTGTTATCCGGTCCCCTGAGTTCACCGGTGACCTTGCTGCCATAGAGTTCCCGGTCTGCATCGGTTACGCTGTGGAGCGTGAAGGCGGCCTGAGCCTTCTCGCTGGTGAGCATCGTATAAGCCTGCTTGTAGAAGCCGTCCATGGTGTCCAGCAACTCGGGGTCGGCCTCGAGTGCGCGCAGACGCTTCTCCACGAGTTGTCTCGCCGTCTGCCGCTTGTCGAAGCGCTCCAGGGAAACATTTTTCGGAATCGAGAAATCCCGCACCTGATACCCGTGCTCGGAGCCGGGATCCGCGTTGAGTTCGAACGGGCCGTGGGCGCTGCTCAGGAAACCCGTAGAGCCGCCGAAAGCATTTTTGTTGGGGATCGCAACGTAGGGCGGCAGTTCACCGCGCTGGCCCAACTCATGCGCCACGATCGACCCCATCTGCGGATAGTCGATCACCGCAGTCGGCGTGTAGCCGGTGAACAGGTGATAGCTGGCGATCCCATGATCGGGCACCTTGCCAACCACGCTCCGGAGGAGCGTGAGTTTGTCGGTAATCTTTGCCAACCGCGGAAAAGTGTCCGCGATCATCTCGCCGCTCTTGGTTTTCATGACACCGAAAGAGCCGCGGATGTCGATTGGAGCCTCGGGTTTGGGGTCAAAGGATTCCTGCTGGTGGAATCCGCCCGGCAGATGGATCTGGATGACGCTCTGGGCGCGGGCCTTGATTTTCTTGCCCGCATCCATGCTCATCACCGCCTTGTCCGCAGCGCGGAGGCGGAAGAAATCGCCCATGGAAAGCCCGAGTGCGCCGAGCACGCCCGCTTGGATTGCCTGCCGCCGGGGCATGGCGCGAAAACCCGGGCAGCCGGAAATATGGAAGGGTTGAGGATTCATGGAGAGGCTTTTCTGAGGGGGGCTGAGGTTTGGTTGGTGGAGCACCGTGTAAAACTAATTCTTGGGTGAAACGTTCCAGAAATGGACCTCACCGGCAGTGTCGCCGCCGATGACTTTTTTCCCATCGAAGGAAAGCGCGGCGCTCAGGGGTTGCGCCCCGTGGAGAGGAAAGGACTGGAGTTCCTTGCCCTGGGGATCCCAGAGCCGCACGGTGGCGTCGCGGCCCGCGGTGCAGAGACGCCCCTCGTGGTCGAAACGAGCCGCAAGCACGCCATTGGCAATCCTGCCGTAAGTGCCCGGCTTCCGCGCCGGGGGATGCGCGTTTGCCTTGGTGATCGCGGGCCAGCCGTCCTTGACGTCCCACCAGATAATGTTTCCGTCCTCCCCGGCCGAGGCGAGCATCTTGGAATCCGCCCGCCAGTCCAGCGCGCGAATGGAGGCTTTGTGCTCGTTCAGGCTCAGCAGGATGCGTCC
>JBILKV010000352.1:0-2755 GCA_044376515.1 Chthoniobacteraceae bacterium
TGCGCGTGTTATCCATCAGCACCGCAAACCGCGGATCCTGCTCAAGACGTTCGCGCCGGATCCAAGCCTCGGCGGCTGAACCGCCCCAGGCGTTGTCAATCAGGCCCACGGGCACATTCACGACCTGATGAATGTAACGTCCAAACAGAAAGCCGACGGCGCTGAATCCTGCGGCCGTTTCGGGGGTGGAGGCCTTCCATTCTCCCTTGAAGTCGTTCTGGATTTCCTGCGTCCCAACCTGCGGCACCTTGATGAGACGGAGGTTGGGGAGGTGCGATGCGGCCGCCTCCAGATCACCGTTCCAGTCGCTCCTGAGCGGGAAACCCATGTTGGACTGTCCGGAGCAGACCCACACCTCGCCGACCAGGACGTCCTCGAGCACCACGGTCTGGCTGCCGCTGGTGATCTCGACCTTTTGGGGGGAGGCGCTGGCGGGAACTGGATCGAGTTTCACCGTCCACTTGCCGTCCTTTCCCGCGATGGCGGTTTTTTTCTGGCCGGCGAAGCTCACAGTGACACCCGCGCCGGGAATCTCCCAGCCCCAGACCGGGTTGGCGAGGTTTTGCTGGAGCACCATGTGGCTTCCAAAGATGGCCGGCAGTTTGATTTCCGCCCGGCAGACGCCTGGAAGGAGTGTGGCTGAGAGCAGGAGGAGGGAGGTCGTTTTTTTCATTCAGTGCGGTGCGATTGGGGGACGGGTCAGGGAGTTTTGACTGGCTCGAAGCCTTTTTCTGCTTCGACCACCACAGGGACAATCACCGAGGCCCAGGTTTCGTAGCCTAGTGCCGTCATGTGGACGTCGTTTCGGATGAAACATTCCGTCCGTGGCATCCCGTCCGGGCCGATGAGCGGTGTGGTGGTGTCGAGGAACGTCATCCAGGGTTGCGAGGCGCACTCCTTTTTGAGCAGGGCGTTGGCCTCCTGAATGGCGGTCCACTTTTCAAAACGTTTCCCAGGGCTGGGCACGATCCCCAGCACGTAAAGGCGCGTCTCGGGAAGGTCCCGGTGGAGGCACTGGTGAAGGTTTTTGAAATGTTCGAGGATGGCTTCCGGGGTGTCTCCTGCGTTGAGGTCGTTGCTGCCCTCGTAGAGAATGACAGCCCGCGGCTTGGCGGGTACGGCCAGAACGGGTAGGAAGATTTCGGAGGCGTGCACCATGCGACTGCCGCCGATGCCGAGGTTGAACACTGTCAGTGGCTTGAGATCGTTTTGGATGTTCTTCCAATTGGCCATGTGCGAGCTGCCGATGCACACGACCCCGCCCGGAATGGTCTGGGTGGAGGCTCGCTTTTTCAGGGCGAGGGCTTCCCATTTGGAGTCGGCATGGGCGGCAGCTTCCTGTGGCGATGGTGCGGCGGGGGCGTCGTTTGCGCTTGGGGCCGCCGGCAGGGGCGCCAGCATGGCGACAAGCATCAATGGAGCGAAGAGGGTGGGGTTCGGCATGCTTCGGGGGGAAGAGAGTGTGCCCTTGGCCTTACCCGAAGCCTGCCGAAAATGAAAGGCGCAGGTCCGGCTTACTTGAGTGTCTGCAGGAACGACTGGACGTCTTCGACTTCCTGGGCGTTCAAAATCAGTCCCATCGGCGGCATGGGAGAGACCTTGAGATACTCGAACCCCTGAGCGAGCACCGCATTGGGCTCCAGCAGGCTTTGCCGGATGTAGGCCGCGTCTTTCCGGGCGGCGATGCCGTCCAGCGCAGGGCCGACATTGCTGCCCTGCCCTTTCAACGCATGACACAGGACGCAGGCCGCGGTGGGGTGCTTGAGGAAAACCAGTTCCCCCCGCTTGGGATCTGCGGCGAGAGGCGGGGCCTCCGGCACCGGTTGCAATTCAGTGAGGCGGACATCATCAAAAACCGCCTCTCCCGAGCCCACAAACAAAAGGTTGATGCTGGCCGTTTTGCGTTCGCCACTGTTGAAGATCGTTTCAATCTCGGTCCATCCGGCGTCGCGCGTGACCTTTTCCGTTTCGTGCCTGCCGAGGTGGTCGTTGAGGCTCACCTTGCCCTTGATACCCTTCCCGCGCACCCATGCCGAAAGTCTGTAGTCAGTGCCGGGCTTGAGGGGGACGTCGGCGTGGAAACTGGTGTCCACCTTTTCCTTGGCGGTGACCATCAACGCATGTTCGCCCGAGTGGAACGCGTCCTTGGCGCTGGTGCTCTTCCACGTGGCAAATTCGGGGCCGGAACTCCGGCCGTAATCGCGGCGGGTCCATCCTTCGGGCAGCCCGTTGGTACCCAACGCCTCAAGGCTCGGATTGGGAAGCAGGTTGGGGCCTTCGGTATAGGTCTGGGTGGAGTGTCGTTTGCCGAGGATCCGGGCGGCTTCCCTCAGCCACTCGTCGGATTTCGTCACCGGATCTGAAGCCAGATTGCGCACAAGCTTCTGGATCTCGGGGCTCGTCGGAAAGTCCGCCAGACGCACCCACGCCGCCAGACGGGTGTGCAGCTCCGGATCGGTCACAACACCCGAGCCGTGGAAGAGTTTCTGGGCGTTGTCGTCGGTGCCAAGGGCCCGGACTGCATTGCGACGGAGCCTCGCGTCGGAAGCGTAGAGCGCCGCCCTGTGCGTTTCCGCGTCGAGTGCGCCCAGCCCTTCGAGCGCCCAAAGTGCGTGGATGGCGGTGGTTTCGGAAGTGTTCGCGGTCACCAGTTTTTTGAGGGCCGGGACGGCCTCGCTGTGTTTGCCCTCCACGAGCAGATGCTGCGCTTGGAGGCGGGTGTACTGGATGTCGCTTCCAAGCGCCCGGAGCAGCG
>JBILKV010000353.1:0-2750 GCA_044376515.1 Chthoniobacteraceae bacterium
AACCAGCGGATCGGCAAACTCGGCCCGGAACTGGAACTGGCCGACATGGGCCTCTTCGACGAGGACCGTTACTTCGACATCTTGCAGGAGGTCGCCAAGCGCACCCCGGAAGACCTGCTCTGGCAGATCACCATCACCAACCACGGTCCGGAAGCGGCGCCGCTCCACGTGCTTCCAATGCTGTGGCTGCGGAACGTCTGGAGTTGGGAGAACAACCGGGAATCCCCGATCCAGATGCCGGCCATCACGGGGTCTGGCGACAAACTCCTCGCCCAACACGAAACCCTCGGCCAGTACGAATTCTACGCGGACTCCCCGGACCTTGAAGCTCAGCCCGCCTGGCTCTTCACCAACAACGAGACCAACCTGCACAGCTTCTCCGGCGCGGAAAACCCTGTGCCCTACGTCAAGGACGCCTTCCACCGGCTCATCATCCACGGGGACACGCAGGCGGTTTCCCCCGAACCCAGAGGCACCAAGGCGGCGGCACACTTCAAGTTCATGGTGCCCTCGGGCGGAACCGTCCGGGTGCGCTGCCGGCTGGTGCTGCAAAGCGAATGCCACATGGTGAAAGGGTTCGACGGCTTCGAGGAGGTCTTCGCGGAGCGGATCGCCGAAAGCGAGACCTTCTATGACCGGGTCATCCCGAGCGGCATCTCGCCTGAGGAAAGGATGATCTGCCGGCAAGGCTATGCCGGGCTGCTCTGGACCAAGCAGTTCTTTTACTACGTCGTCGAGGACTGGCTCAAATGCGACAAGAACAGCCCGCCACCCGAGTTCCGCCTGCGGGGGCGCAACGCGGACTGGCCCAACTTCTTCGCCAAGGACATCCTCTCCATGCCCGACAAGTGGGAGTACCCATGGTTTGCCGCCTGGGACACCGCGTTCCACATGCTGCCCTTCGCCGCCGTGGATCCGGACTTTGCCAAGGACCAGCTGCTCCTTCTCCTGCGTGAGTGGTACATGCACCCCAACGGCCAGCTGCCCGCCTACGAGTGGAACTTCTCGGACGTCAACCCGCCCGTGCACGCCTGGGCCGTCTGGCGCG
Source organism: Chthoniobacteraceae bacterium (assembly GCA_044376515.1). Lineage (GTDB taxonomy): Bacteria > Verrucomicrobiota > Verrucomicrobiia > Chthoniobacterales > Chthoniobacteraceae > Chth-196. The sequence goes on from JBILKV010000353.1 coordinate 1,049, forward strand.
TCTACAAGATCGCCGACAAAAAGGGCAGCCGCGACCTGTTCTTCCTGGAGCGGGCTTTCCAGAAACTGCTGCTGAACTTTACCTGGTGGGTCAACCGCAAGGACGTCGAGGGACGCCACGTCTTCGGCGGCGGCTTTCTCGGGCTGGACAACATCGGGGTGTTTGACCGCTCCCAACCCCTCCCCGGCGGCGGACGCCTCAACCAGGCCGACGGCACCGCATGGATGGCCTCCTACTGCCTGACCATGCTGTCCATCTCACTCGAGCTCGCCCTGGAGAGGCCGGCCTACGAGGACATCGCCTCGAAGTTTTTCGAGCACTTCGTCAATATCTGCGACGCCATCAACGCCCTGGGCGGCACCGGACTTTGGGACAGCACCGACGGTTTCTACTACGACCAGCTCATCATCAACCACAGGGACCCCATCCCCCTGCGCATCCGCTCCCTGGTGGGGCTGCTGCCCCTGTGCGCCGTCAGCGTGCTCAAGCAGAAGACCATCGAGGCCCTCCCCAACTTCCGCAAACGCATGGACTGGTTTCTGGTCAACCGGCCGGACATCCTCAAGTACATCACCGTCCGCCGCGCCACGGGCAAGAATCCCGGCCGCTGCCTGCTGGCGATCCCCAGCGAGGCGCGCCTGCGCAGGTGCCTCCAGTACATGCTCGACCAGAAGGAGTTTCTTTCCGATTTCGGGATCCGCTCCCTCAGCAAGGCGCACGACGAAACCCCCTTCGTCTTTTACCATGACGGCCAGAAACACGAGGTGGCCTACGCCCCCGGAGAGGCCACAACCGACATGTTCGGCGGAAACTCCAACTGGCGCGGCCCGATCTGGTTCCCCATCAACTTCCTCATCATCGAGGCGCTGGAACGCTACGCCTACTTCTACGGCGACACCTTCATCATCGAGTACCCTACCGGCTCGGGCAAGACCGCCAACCTGCGCGAAATCGCTCTGGACCTGTGCGATCGGATGGTCTCGCTCCTCATGCCGGATGAGGCCGGCTACAGACCCTGTTTCGGTGCCGCCAAACGCTACAGCGACGTGGACCACTGGAAAAACCTCCTGCTCTTCCACGAATACTTCCACGCGGAGACCGGCGAGGGCATCGGCGCCTCCCACCAAACCGGCTGGACCTCCCTCATCGTCAGCCTCGTGCGCGACCGGCGCGAGTCCCTCCTCCGAGGCTCGGCGCCGGACCAAGATCCGGCAGGCTTGTAAAGCCGAAGGCCGTTCTGCCAGATACACTCAGGCTCTTGTGCGGGGCGGCATACCCGTTTTTCGCAGTCAGGCATATCGGGAAAACTTCCCGACAGCGATTTTGCCGGCGGTTGCGAGGGCATCGGTGCCCTGTTGGGCGAACGAATTCCCGGCCCGCAACCCCTCGATCTGGCTCGCTCCGATTTCAATCAACGCGACACCGTCGCTCATTCTCTCCCCTTTCTCGCCAGAAACTTCGCAACCGCGGCCTGGGTGCACCGGCCTGTGCGAGGTCCAATCCAGACGGCTTCAAAGGCCCTGAGGCGCGCCCATTTCAAGATGGTCTGCACGTTGACTCCGAGCCACCTTGCCAAGTCGTGCTTGTTCAGCAGGGCGTTGGGATCGGCTCGGCGTCGCTCCGGGTTTGCTGTGACTCTGCGCACCTGAAAGTTAGTCCGCGTTTTCTTTGTGCTCCGAACAATTGGATTTGTTTCCTCGAT
>JBILKV010000178.1:0-8975 GCA_044376515.1 Chthoniobacteraceae bacterium
ACTGGTTGTTTATCGGCGAGGCGCACGCGGGAAACCGGAGCGCGATCGTGTACACGCTGATTGAATGCCGCCGCCGGGGGATAGATCCCTTCGCGTATTTGAAGGATGTGCTCACCCGTCTGCCCGCGGCCACGAACTGGACCATCGGAGAGCTGACGCCCGGAGCTTGGGCTGCAGCGCAGGGGCGTTCCATCAAAGCGGTGGCGTAACCGGCGAGCACCCCGCCGCCGTCGTCAAGCGGGGCTTGGTGTACCGCTTACGAACGAACGACCGCACTCAGAACAGAAAATCCCTTTTCTGGAAAGGCTATGCACACCACCGCCATTCTTTCCGGCGGTTGAGATTCCTTCCCACTTACGCAAACGCACCAAGGGCACCGGCAAGCGGGAGCGGTTGCTGATCTGGTGGCTCACCTACAGGCTTGCTGTGGAGCGCGGCGTGGATGCCGCCGGCATAGAGCACGCCGCCCGAGAAACCCGCCTTACGGCTCAGCAAATAGACGCTGTCAGGCAGGAACACCCAATCCACTGGGAGAGAATGCTGCTCAAGCGTGAGCTACGGCTGGCCTATCACCAAAAACACGGTGCAGTGCCAGATGGCGTAACGCCAGGGTGGCCACTGGGGCGTAATGTGAACCAAATTGGTCCGGAACTGCACCGGAAGCTACTCAGCATGGAGAAAAGGCCAAAAAAAAATGATTAGTTTGTTAGATGTGATTATGAAATCCTGCGTAAGATAAATTACATCGGCTATATGAGCGGATTTATTTATCGCACATTCCGGATATTCAACTCAATTTGGTTTGGCCGACGATACGGCACCAAATGAGTGTAAAATACAATCTCACGCTTAAACTTATACGTATATTCATTATCGACCAGCCCGCCATTGACAATAGGAATTGCTTTCAATCTCACGGGCTGTATGAGCGTCTCGTTTTCAGAATCTTCCACTCCAGGAGTCGGGAGCTCTTTGAACCTACTCACAACTGGAACCATGTAAGGAGTTTTACCCACAGGGATGCCGTTGACCTCTAGGAGTACTGTAGAAGGAATTGATGAAACTTTTATGTATTTAACATGAAGTTTCGATGTATTCTCATCGATTGGAACAAAAGCTTTGAAAACCGTGGTCTTAAAAGCTCCGTTTCCATAACCTAAAGCACTATACTTCCAGTATTGAATGCCATCGATGGATGTAATTGAGTTTGGTTTTCCCAATATACGCTTCACGTCTTCGGCCCCCATCCCTGGCCTTAACTTATCGATCGCTGAATACCCTGTTTTTTCGTCTGAAGCGCAACCGGCGCAGATCAAGGCAAGTAAGCAGATAAAACGAAACCGTACTGCGTGATTCGTCATGGTGGTGTACGGCTAGCAAGTTGGGGACTCCTCAGCAAGCCTCAGGTGTCCGAGGCCAGAACTATTTTCCTGTGCGCCCTCACGGAGGCTCGGTCCATCACGCAAGGCGGAAACTGCTCTTCAGGCAAGTTGTCTAGCGAGCGCCCTTTGAGTTGCTCCTCAACATCCTCACGTTTTTTCGCCCCGATGTTTCGGAGACACAGGCAGGAGGAGTTAAGGGTAGGTCGGTTACAAACGGTGCCATTCCAACCGCTGTCATGCCAGGGTACGCGGATTGAAAGGTGACGAAATGGAAAATTCATGGAGGAGAACACCTATTGTTGCGCGAGGAATATGTTGCACTAAAATTTAGATCGCCCCAATCACCGGCCAAGAAAACCGGACAACTCAATGTCCCTCTGTATCTCGTCCGGGTTCAAATACACCCCCAGGAGCCTGGGGGACAAATAGGACTTGAGGACGCTTTTGCCCGAACCGTTCGGCCCGGCGAACATCCGCATCCTCGGAACGGAGGCGCTCACGAGATTACAAATTTAGTTCCAATGGCGACATCTATCGGGGGCTCGATTTCCTTAACCAACTCCTTCCTCCCATCGGCGAACACGCGGTAAATGAACTGTCCCTCAGCCTGAAGGACGCCCAAGCCAGCTGCCATTACCGTATTTCTTGCCGTGGCGAAGGCTCGACCCGAAAGCGTCGGAAACTGAGTTTCAAGCATCTGGATTTCTACTTCTGGGTCAGCCATAATACGGGACCTTCTTTCTAAGGCTATGCCAGAACACCTTGGCTGTCAGTTTAATTACTGCGTGCCCGGTGAGGAGATCGCGCAGAGCGCAGTAGGCCTCGAACGTTAAGGCTCCCACGGAGCCCATCAAAATTGAAGCCTCCCGCTTAGTCGGAAAGACTGGGCAAGATTACAGGATGCTTGGAATGGTTGTTATGGCCGAGCGCAGGCGCTCAGCTTCATGGTGTGTATAGACCTTGTGAACAGCGCCCGTGGTTTGGCCGACAATCTCCATGCGAAGGTCTTCCGCCACGCCTCCATTTGCCATAGCCGAAATGAAAGTGTGTCGTAAGGAGTGAAAGGTCAATCCGCTCAGGTTGTGGCCAGCCTGACCTTTTGCTTTTCTTATCAGATCCCCCTTAACTCCAGCACGTTTCATAAATCTTGTAAAACTCCGGCTCAAATGGGCAGCTGATTGCATTTTGAGTTCACCTAGGACATATTCACTAGGTGATACTCGAGTTTGCTCGGCCAGCCAACCGACAAGGTCTGGATGAAGCGCGAGCGCGACCTCTTTCCCTGTTTTTTTGGCAGTGACCCGCAGCCATTTGCCGTCGAGATCGAGGTTCTCCCATTTGATGTTTGCGATGTCTTGGAGCCTAAGTCCGGTGAAATAGCCGAACAAAATCAGCCCCTTCCAGACATTATCTGCCGAGTTCAGGAGCGATTGAATCTGCTGAGCGGTGAATGTTTGCCGCCGTTTCTTTTCGGGATCTTTGAGGACCGGCACAGCCTTGCAGGGGTTGTGTGGCACCAACCCTTCCCTCTGAGCCGATTCGAAGGCCGCAGAGAGACACTTTATGAGGTTGTTGATGCTCGAAGGCGTCCTGCCAAGGGTTTTGCAATGGTCTCTGAATGCGGTGCAATCGGCGGAGCTGATGGTGTTCAGCGGCAGCGAAGCCCGCTTCCCGAGGTGAACGATGAATTCCCGGACCGCCTGCTTGTACTTGAGGACTGTGGCCGCCGCCTTGGCTCCCTGTCGTCCAGCGACCCAAGAATGGAGGAATTCGGAAGCGGTCTTGAATTGCAGTGGTTCACCTGTTGCTCGCTCGGCAATCTCCGAAACAACTTTCCTAGCCTGAGCGGCGACCAACCTCCCACGCTTGCCTGCAGCTGCGAGTTCCTCCCATTCGATCGCAATTTTCAACGCCAGCTTCTTGTCGTCCGTCTTCGTGGACTTGAAGCACCTTTTTCCGTCGGCCCCGGTGAAGGCGGCGTACCAATACTTCGATCGCCTGTGTGGGTGGATGCTCGCCATTTGTCATAAAGAAAGTCATAACATTCAGGCTCGTCAAGGACGTTTACAGATGTCTAATTTACTCTGGTGGATGGACTTTACAGAGGGAGGGCATCGAAGTGTGGGTTCGAGTCCCACCTTCGGCACTTCTCTAACAACAACAGAGAGTTGCGCATTTTTGACAGCGGCTGAAGTGTCAAAGTCATCATCGCAGTCATCAATCGGCATGGACCTCTTCGACGTCCACCGTTGTCCATCTGGCCCCATTTTCCTGAACGATCCCCAGCAGTCCTTCCTCACCGGGGCACACGCCCCCCTTGACGCTGGGGCTTTTCTCTCCGGGTCGCGCCCTCGCTTCCAACGCATCCTGTTCGGATATGGCCCTCGGTGTACCCCTCCCCGAAATTTTCCAGGGTGGTGCCCGAAGGCCTGTCCCCGGTTTACCCCGGCAGGGAGTGCACCGAACCCCGGCATGCTGGCCCCTTCACCAGAGACGCGAAGCTCCCAGCAAACCCAATTGGGTATCCGGTGAAATCACCGTGCATCCCGACTGCATGGCGTGGGCGGAGAGGTGGCGATCAAACGGGCGAAAGGATCGCGGTGCACGTCTGGAAGTTTGCCCGATCGATAGATGAGCAATTCGTCCAGAGGCAGATCTTTAATTTGGAAATAAGCGCGGCGGGATGGGATCCACTTTTCCGGAGGCTGGGGAAACGTGAGCTTTCCCGCGCGATGTTTCACCACCATTTCGACCTCGGATTTTGGCGTGTTTCTTCCACAACCGTCGTCCGACTCCCGCCTCCACGTACCATTGCAACTTGGCGGGCACTCGCATGCTGTTGCCGTAATGGAAGCACCCAGCCCATCCTCTCATACCAACTCTCAATGATAACCGGAGTGTTTCCGCCCCGAAGGGGAAGGCCACTCGCAGCCCATGGCAACCCCGTGGGTTTGATCCGTTATCAAACATGAAGTCCTGAAAGGGCGCCCCATGAGGAAGCCACGCTTTCGGATGGACCGGGCAGGTGAGGGTGCCCTTTCAGGGCGTATTCTTTTTTGGGGTCGGTTTTCCCATGGCGTTGCCATGGGCTGAAAGAGAAATGCCCCTTGCGGGGCGTCAGATTTGGCGAAAATCCGCGCCGCTTTTCTCAACAAGGCGGAACGATCAATTCATGGGGTTGCCATCGCTCATAATCCAGAAAACTCAGATACGTGGGATCACTCTGTGCTTGATCCCGCGAACAACCTCTTTCGGTTGCTTCCAGAACGTTTCTCGCGCCGTTTCCTCTTTGACTGCATCCCGCAGTCTGCAAGCGCTTTTGGCAATCGGTTCGCTGCACCCTTTATCTCCGACAGCGGGCTCTGTGGTTGGCCGGCGAACGCTTGACGCAGACCTTTGGTTTTGGCCTCCCGGGATTCTTTCAGGCTGAAGTCCCCGTGCAAGGCGAAGGACCGGTTGTTCTCGCGCAACAGGGGCCTCGTCCTCCCGTTCGGTTGGGCAGGACGCTCCCAAAAGGTTTCCCGCGAGCCACGCCCCTCTTCGCAGCCGCTGGGTGCATGCGGTTGACGGCGGGAGGCTTGGCTGGGCTGCTTCAACGGATCAGGCAGTCTCGGCGGCGGTTTCCTCGCTGTGGAGTTTCGGGCTCTTGCCAAAGGTTTCGGCGACGCTCGGCACCTGACTGGGATTGGGTTCGCCGGTGAAATCCGCACTGGAACGACTCTCGTCCCGCCTGGTGAACTTGACTCCGACAAGCCGCGAAACCCCGTGCTCCTCCATGGTCACCCCGTAAAGCGCGTCGGCCCGGGCGATGGTTTTTTTGTTGTGAGAGATGACCACGAACTGGCTCTGCCCAACGAAGCGGTCGAGAATCCGGATGAAGCGGTTGATGTTGGACTCGTCCAAGGGTGCGTCCATTTCATCCAACACGCAGAACGGACTGGGCTTGACCATGTAGATTGAGAACAGGAGCGAGACAGCCGTCATCGTCTTCTCTCCACCCGAGAGCAGGGTGATGCTCTGAAGCTGTTTGCCGGGAGGCTTGGCGATGATCTCGATTCCGCTCTCGAGCGGGTCGTTCTCATCGGTAAGGACCAGGTTGGCGCGACCGCCCCCGAAGAGCTCGGTGAACATCTCCTGAAAGTTGGTCCGGATTTTCTCAAACGTCTCCGCGAAGAGCTGCCGCGTGGTGGCGTTGATCTTCGCAATCACCTGCAGCAGTTCCTCCTTGGAATTGATCAGGTCGGCGTGCTGTTGCTGGAGGAAACCGTGCCGCTGTTCGAGTTCCTCGTACTCCTCGATCGCCTCCATGTTGATTGGCCCCATGGCGTCGATGCGCTGATCGATCTCGCGGACCATCACGTCCAGCCTCGCCCAGTCCAGTTCGTAGGCGAAGGAGTCCTGCCGCTCACCGCCTTCCTCCCCATCCTGATCCGGGGAGGCCGACTCGTGGCCGGACTCGTGGCCGGACTCGTGGCCGGACTCGTGGCCGGACTCGATTTCCGCGGGCAGCGACGCCCCGGATTTGGAACGCTTGATCGCGTCCCGGTAGGCCACCTTCAGCGCGTACAAATCTTTGGAAAACCCAGCCAAATCGATCTGGTAGCGCTTTTGGATGTGCTCCTCCACGGCGGTGATCCGCATTTCCACTTGGCTGAGCTGCACTTCGATCCGCGAACGCCTGTCGACCAGGGAGGTCAACTGCGTCCGCCACGTGCGCACCTGGGCGTTGCCCTCCTCGACCTCCGCCGCCACAGCGGCCCTCTGCGCCAAAAGCCCCTGCAAAACCTCCTCGGCCTCGCCCACCCTGCCCCGCAGCGCCTCCAGCCCCGCCTCGATTTCCGCGCTCTCCGCCGCAGCGGCCTCCATCCGGCTGCGATAACTCTCAATGTCCCGTTCGCGCTGTTCGATCAGGTTGCGCAATTCGGCCAGCCGCCCGTCCATGGGCTGGCGCTGCTGCTGCAGCGAGGAATGCCGCTGTCGCTCGGTGGCCACGCGGACCTTCGACTCATTCAACTCGCCGGAGCATTCCGCCTCCCGCGCCCGCAACACTTCCAACATGCCTTCAATTTCCTGCCGGCGCGCCTGCTGGCTGCCCACCTGGCTGGCTGCTAGTCTCACTTCCTCCTCGAGCGCCGCGAGGCGTTCCTGTGACTCCGCCATCCTCGCCTGTGCACCGCTCTGTTCGCCCTCGATTTGCTGAAGCCGGCGCTGGGTCTCGCCCAGTTGCCGCTCCCACTGGGTAAGCTGCGCGCGCAGAGCGGACTGCTCGACCGCCGAGGCCTGCTTCCGTTCGCGGGCCTCGTTCATCCGCGCCCCCAGGGCTTGGCACTCCGCTACAACCTCCTCGCGCCGGGTTTGTTTTTCGAGCAGATGCCCCCTTGCCGACTCAAGCTCAACCTCAAGGGATTGGAGTTGGTTGCGCCGCTCCAACACCGAGCCAAGACCGTTGCCGGAATCCACGCCCCCATGCAACATCCCCTCACCGGTGAGCACCTCCCCCTGAAGCGTCACCAGGGTCCATCCGCGCAGAGGAAACAGGTCCAATGCGGTATCCAAATCGGGAACCAGCACCGCAAAGTTGATCAACCGCTCCAACAACCGTTCAAAGCCGGGCTGGGGCTTGACCTTGTGCAACAGCCAGCCCAAAGCCCCCTTGGGCAATTCCAGATTGGGATTTTCAACATGCTCGAAGGCATCGTCCAGATCCTGGAGAGCGAGCACCACGCGGCCGCCTTTGTTCGCGTGCAACGTCTTGAGAATGTGTCCCGCCTTTTGGATGTCCTTCAACAGGATCGACTGGAGGTTGAGTCCGAGCACCGCCTCCACCGCAGGCACATACTGGGCCTCCACCTCGATTCCGGACGCCAACGCCCCCTGCAGGGCGGGCAGAAAAAAATCCGGGTTATCCAACCCCTTGAGCACCGCCTGCGTGCCGGAGGAAAACCCCTCGCCGCTTTCCAGCAGGCTGCGCATTACCTCGATGCGGCTCTCCTTTTCCGAAACCGTCCGCTCCGCCTGTCGCATCTCCCCTTCCATCGTGGCCAGTCCCATCTGTGCAAGCCGCAACTCGCCCTCCGTGCCCGACAATTCCGCCGCGCTCTGTTCCACGCTCTCCGCGGCAGCCGCATGGGCCGCCTGCGCCTGCGCCACCTGGTCGCGCAGCCCGTCCACCTCCGCCCGCAAATTTTCCGCCTCCGCCCCGAGCACTGAAAGGCGCGCCTCCATCCCGTCGCGCTGCTGGGTGACACTCGCAATCCGGCCGCGCACGCCGGACACCCGTTGTTCCTCGCTCTGCATTTCCCGAGCCAACTCCTGCAACTCCCGCTCGGTCGCCCCGCGCTCGCGCGCGGTCGAGCTGCTCGTCGCCACAGCAGCTTCCATCCGGGCCGTCTCCTCCGCCAGAAGGGCCGTGATCTCGCGCAGTTGCGCGTCCACGGAGTGGATTTCGCCCTCCGCCGCGCTCAACTTCTCGGCGGCAACCAGCAGTTCACTCTGGTACCGGGCCGAGAGCCCTTCGAACTCCGCCTGCTTTTCGTTGTTAAAGAGGATCCGGCTTTCGTGGCTGGAGATTCTCGTGCGCAAATCCGAAGCACTTCTGCGCGCAGTCTCCAGTTGTTCCTCCATCGCGGCCAGTGCGCTGCGCCGCACCGCCAACTCCGACTCGCTGGACTCAATTTCGCCCTCCAGTTCAGACTGGCGCGCCCTCTGAGCATCCAACTCCTGCTGGCCCGCACTCCGGGCCTCGTCCATGCGCTCCCATTGTTGCCGTGCGGAATGCGTTTCAAAAGTCCGCAACTCCGCCAGCAACGCCTGGTAGCGCCGGGCCTTGGCCGCCTGCCGCTGCATGGAGGCAATTTGGCGGTTGACCTCCTTGATGACATCATCAATACGCAACAGATTCGCCTCGGTGGCCTCGAGCTTCCGTAGCGCCTCCTTGCGCTGGCTCTTGAAGCGGGTGATGCCAGCGGCCTCCTCAAAAATGGCGCGCCGATCTTCCGGACGGGACGAAAGAATCTGGTCGATCTTGCCCTGCTCCATGATGGAGTAGGCAGAGCGGCCGATGCCGGTGTCCATGAACAGGCCGTGGATATCCTTGAGGCGGCAGGGCGTTTTGTTGAGCAGATACTCAGAGGAACCGTCCCTGAACACCCGCCGCGTGACCGAAACCTCGTTCCAATCAACCCCCAGTTCCTTTTCGCACTCGGCGAAGTTCATGGTGACCTCGGCCATCCCGAGGGCGGAGCGGGAGTCCGTTCCAGAAAAAATGACATCCGCCATCTCCCCGCCGCGGAGCGCCTTTGCCGACTGCTCACCAAGCACCCAGCGGATCGCATCGAGCACGTTCGACTTGCCGCAACCGTTGGGGCCCACCACGCAGGTCACCCCGCGGTGAAACTCCATCACCGTTTTGGGAGCGAAGCTTTTGAACCCGAAAAGTTCGAGGGAATGCAGGTACATAGGGCCGGAAAAACAGAGGGTGTGAGTGCACCCTCGCGCAGTCCGGCGGGGGAATCAAGCCCCCATCCGTTGTGGTGGCCTGAAAAGCGGCCACAACAGGTTGTGCCCCCCCTCTCTCATTACCGGCGGCTCAAT
>JBILKV010000354.1:0-2739 GCA_044376515.1 Chthoniobacteraceae bacterium
ATGCTCTGCATCTGCACGAACCTCGGCATCCTCGAGCGCCACTTTTTCCCGGCTGAAACCGGACGGGGCTACGCGCTGACGCCGTATCTCGAGGCGCTCAAAGACTTTCGGGACCACTTTACGGTGCTGTCCGGCACCTCGCACGGGGAGGTCACGGGGGGGCACTCCGCGGAGGCCACCTTTCTGACCGCTGCGCCGCATCCGGGCACAGCCTCCTTCCGCAACAGCATCTCGCTCGACCAGTTTGCGGCCGAGCGCATCGGCCACCTCACGCGGGTGTCCGCCCTGCCCCTCGTGGTGTCAAAAAGCGGAAACCAGTCGCTCTCCTTCACCTCCAGCGGCGTCATGCTACCCGCGGAACGCAGCCCCGCCCAGGTCTTCAAGACCCTGTTTGTTGCGGGCGACGCCGCATCCGTACAAAAACAGCTCGAACAACTTCGCACGGGGCAGAGCATTCTCGACACCGTTGCGGAGCGCGCCTCCTCCCTGCAGAAGCAACTCGGCAGCGCAGATCGCGACCGGCTCGACCAGTACTTCACCTCGGTACGCGAAGTCGAACGGCGCCTGCTTCTTGCAGAGGAGTGGGAGCGCAAACCCAAACCAGCCGTGGCCGTTCCCGCTCCCAAGGACGGAGAGTACCTGCTGGAAAAAATCGGCGCCATGTACGACCTCGCGCACCTTGCCTTCACGACAGACAGCACCCGCCTTATCACACTTTTCATCAAGCTCGACGGCTTCAGCGAGCACATCCCCGGCGTGAGCAGCGAAAGCCACAACCTCTCCCACCACGTCGGACGAGAGGACAAACTCCGTGAACTCAAAAACCTCGAACTTGCCGAGTTTCAACAACTCGGCGCCCTGCTCGCCAAGCTGCAGGCCTCAAGGGAGACGGAGGCCTCCCTGCTTGACCGCACCCAAGTTCTTTACGGGAGCAATCTTGGAAACGGCAACAGTCACGACACCAAGAACCTGCCCATCCTGCTCGCGGGCGGCGGGTTTAACCACGGCCAACATCTCGCCTTCGACAGGGCCCACAACGAACCCCTTCCCAATCTGTTTGTCTCCATGCTTCAGCGACTCGGCATCGAGACAGACAGTTTCGCCTCCTCCAAGGGCACGCTTCGCGGACTGGAGACAGGCACGGGACCCGTCTGAATACGCCCTCAAACTTCCGACGCAAGCCGCAGTTCCCGACGCTCTCCGCGCTACCGGCACACCCTTCTCGGCTCCTTGCAAGGGGCGACTGTGTTCCAACGCGCACAGCATAAAAGCAGAACCACCAAACGACATAAAAAGGCTGCGACCTCGTCCGGGACGTCAACTTCCTGACGGGCCCGGGGAAGGCGCTGCCACAACGTACGCAGGAATGTACCGACACAACGTTGCCGCGATCGTGGACTTTTTGAAATAGGCGGGGAGAACGGGGGCAGGGTCCATTTCTTGACAGTTTCGACCTCCTTTCCCGATGTTGCCGGGCGCCGCAGCATCTGCTTTTTCTCGGTTCCGCGACTTTTCATGTCGCCGGGGTTTTCTGAGACTGCTGCAAAACGTCCCCTGTTATGTTCAACAGATTGATGGGGCCCCACGCTTCCAAACGATCCTCAATGCAGTCCGACACTGATAAAATGAAACTCCCGCCCCTCCTGCTCGCCGCCCTGCTTCTGGTGCCCGCACCTGATTTGAGCGCTACCAAGGCGCCTCCCGCACCTACCGAAACGGCAGAGTCCTCCCTCAAAGCCGCCGACAAAGCGCGGGTGGAGGCGATGCAATCCGGTAACCGCGCGCAACTTGGCCGCGTTTTCTCCGACGAACTGCGTTACGCACACTCCAACGGGATCGTCGATTCAAAGGACTCCTTCATCGAGACCCTCTCTACAGGCAAAACCAAATACCTCGCCTACGACTACGAGGAGAGGCACTTCAGCTTCCCCGCTCCCGGCGTTGCCCTCATGAGCGGGCGTGCCCACATCAAGGCCGAGGCAGGCGGCACGCTCATGGACAATGTGCTCAGCTTTCTCGCAGTGTGGCGGGAGGAACAGGGCCAGTGGCGCTTTCTGGCCTGGCAGTCCTGCCGCCTTCCCAACGGAGCAAAATAAAGCGGCACGTTCTTGCGAACACCGCACAACGGACAAGCCCCCACACCCACTCCCCACCCTCCCACTCAGACTCCCGGCCCTTGTTGGTCCCCCACCCCGTGCTATGTCCCATCCCGCCCCTTTGTTTTTGCGTCGTTCCGCGCCGCGATTTTTCCGCGTCCTGTCCGCCACCATCCTCTCCAGTGGTTGCATTGGGTCCGCGGAAGAACTCCGACTAGGGTCGCCTTTCTCCGACCACATGGTGCTCCAACGGGAAAAGCCCGTCACCATCTGGGGCCGTGCCGACGCGGAGGAACGCGTCACGGTTTCCTTTGCAGACCAATCCCAGGCAGTCACCGCTGCCGCGGACGGGAAGTGGCGGGTAAAACTGGAAGCCCTTTCTGCCAGCGAACAACCGCGGTCCATGGTCGTCACGGGGAAGGAAGGCCGCCGGTTCGAGGTCAAAGACGTACTCGTGGGAGAGGTCTGGCTCGGGTCCGGTCAGTCCAACATGGCGATGACCGTCGCTGCCTGTAACAGGTTCGAGGAGGAGAAGGCCGCCGCCCACTTTCCGCTGATCCGCCACTACAAGGAAAGCTCCGGTCCCGCCAATGCTCCCCAGTCCGAGGGAAAGGGCGCGTGGCAGGAATGCTCCCCCGACTCG
>JBILKV010000370.1:0-24908 GCA_044376515.1 Chthoniobacteraceae bacterium
GCGGGGGCAACCTCGGTGGACACCGTCGCAGTTGCCGGGTCAAAGCGGCCCGAGAACTGGGCTCGGTTGGAGACCCGCACGGCAAAGGCAGCCGGGGTGGAGCTGTTTTGATCCAGATCGGACGCCGAAACCGAAAGCGTCGCCTGCGTGCCGCCCGCAATGACGACGCCGTTTCTGAGCCATTGATAGGTGTAGGGGCGGGTTCCCGTCGCGTTTACAGACAGCACGATGGTCTGGTTCGGATTCAGTGCCAGTCCCTGGGCCTCAAAGGCGATTGCGTCGACTTGTACGGGTTCGAAGAGGGAGAGAACGGCCTCCTGCGAAGTCACCTTGGTGGAGGTGAAGTTCCCGGCGAAACCGCCCGAAACGATCTCCGCCCGGTAGCGGCCTGCGGTCTCGTCACCCGCGCTCCTGACGGTAAGTTCCGGGCCGTTGGTTCCCACATAACGGTCGCCGTCTGTGATGGGCTGCCACGTTCCCACCACGGGCAGATAGTACCACTGGTAGGCGAGGTCGAAGCCTGCGACGTCCACCCTGAAGCTTGCCTGAGTGCCCGGGAGCAACTGGAGGCTGTCGGGCGCTTTGGCGATGTCGACCGAGTAAACCGTGAGCGTGCCCGCCGCGACGGTCGATCCGTAGGTGCCTGCGGAAACCTCCACCTCGTAAAGCCCTGACTTGCCGGAGGACCCGCCGGTTGAAACATCGGCCAGGGCGGTGAGGGTGAGCACGGGAGCCGTCTCGCCGGCGAGGTTCAGCCCGTTCCGGCGCCATTGGTAGGTGACCGGAGCGTCCGAGGCCACAAGGGCCTTCCAGCCGACCTTGGTTCCTGCGGCAAGCGACAAGCCCGACGGCTCAAGACTTACCACGGGTTTTCCAACCAACACCCGGACCTCCGAGGAGGTCACCGACTTGGAAGTCCCCGCCGAGGAGGCACTGGCCAGGAGCCGGTAAGTCCCGGCTTCAGCGGCCAATCCCTGCAGGTTCAGAGTGGCGGAGGTCGCACCGGTGAGGGAGGCGCCGTCCTTGAACCACTGGAAGGTGGCGGAGTTGATGAGGTACCCATCCAAAGATACCGGCACGCTCACCGGGTTTCCGGTGGTGTACAGCGCAGGAATGGGTTGGGTCAGAATCTGCACCCACTCGCGCACCCTCACTGTCGCAGGACGACTTTCCACGGTGCCGGCGAAGTTGGATACCGTGACGGTGTAAGTGCTGCTTCCGGCGCTCAACGCCTTGCCCAGCTTGAGGGTGGAAGTGTTGGCCCCCTGCACGACAACCCCGTCCCGTTTCCAGACATACTCCGGATCGGGCACCGCGAGAGCCACGACAGAGAGTTCGAGGTCGTCGTCGATCTTCGCATCCAGCGGCGCGGGTTGTGTGGTGATGGAAGGCGCCAGACCGTAGACAAGGTCCACGCTCCGGCTCACGACTTTGCCCACCGTGTTGGAAACTTCCACCGCATAGGAACCCGCCAGAGAAGCCTGCATGGTGCCAAGGCTGAGCGTGGCCGCACTGCCTCCTCCCACCGCAACCCCGTCCTTGAACCATTTGTATTCCAACGTGGGCGATCCGCCGGCCTTGACTTCGATGTTCACCGGGGCGCCGGGCCTGATGATTCCACCCACCGGTTGCGCAAGAATCGACGGCGGAATTTCGGTTCCGATCACGAGGACCGCGGATTCCGCGCCTTGGAAGTTGGGGTCCTCGACCGTGGCCGTGACCAGATAACTGCCTGCGCGCCTGGGGAGAACCGATTGCCCGGAGTAGGTCACGATGCAGGTGAGACCGGCCGGTTGGGTGGTGTAGGTCAAGCCGTGTTGCTGGCCGTCGTAATCCACCGCAAGGGAGCCCGAGAGCACAACCGAAGCCGTTTTCTTGGCGATCACGATGGTACGTTGGACAGCCTCCGCCGCGAGGAACCGCGCGTCCCCAGCCTGAGCGGCCTGGAGGACCACCTGTCCCGCGCCGTTGACTGTCAGGGTGTTTCCGGAAACCAGCGCCGGGCCGCTGAGCACCGAGTAGCTCACCGGCAGGTTCGAAGTGCTCGTCGCACCCAGCACCAGCGGAGGATCGAGGTAGACGCGACCGGGGATTTGATCAAACAGGATGGTCTGGCCGGCGCGACTCGCCGCGACGGTCCGGTCCACAACCGGGGCGCTCAAGAAGTTTTCATCCCCGGGCTGGGACGCCCGGACCACGATGGTGCCACCCGCGGTGACGATCAAGGAGCCCGCCTCGATCACCGCGGGCCCGCTGACCACGCTGAAGGACACTGGCAACTTGGAACTAGAGCTTGCGACGAGACTGACCGGCTGGTCCCCGAAGACCCTTTCGCCCACCGTGTTGAAGACGATCTCCTGCGCCTTCCTGGCGACCACGAAGGACCGCTCCACCGCCTGAGCCGCCAGATAGTTGACATCGCCCCCCTGAGACGCGCTCACCACGACGGTGCCCGCACCCAGAAGCGTGAACATCCCCTCGTCTGTGACCCTCGCAGGTCCACTCACCACCTGGAGCCGAACCGGGAGTCCGCTGGTGGCGCTGGGCTGGAGGACAAACGGCGCGTCCTCAAAGGTCCGGCCCGCAGGCTCCACGAAGAAAATAGTCTGCGGAGACTTCGCCACCGGAATGGTGAACAAGACCGAGCCAGCCTGGTAGTTCGCATTTGCCGCGACAGACCCGCCAAGGACGATCGTTCCCGCTCCGAGCAGGGTTACGCTGCCACCGGAGATCTGGCCCGGCCCGCTGAGGTAGGTAAAACTCACGGGCATTCCTGAGTCGGCCGTGCCCGAGATTTGGAAGGGGGTGTCACCAAAGGTCTTGGCAGAAAGCGAGCCCATTTGGATCACCGGTTGGGCCGGGGTCACCACAAGGGTCTTGAGGACCTCGGGCGCCGCGAGGAAATCGGCATTCCCCGACTGGGTCGCCTTCAGGACGAGTGTGCCGGCGCCGAGGAGGCGCAGGGTACCGCCTTCGAGCGTTCCGGGCCCGCTCAGGAGGGAAAAGCCCACGGGCAACCCGGAGGTGGCAACCGCGTTGAGGGCGAAAGGAACCGGATCGAAATCCCGCGTGGGCGGCAGCGCAAAGTCGGTCTGCTGGAACCGGCGCGTCATGGCCAGAGTGCGGACGATGGGTTCGGCTGCCGCGTAAGCCGGGTTGCCGGGCTGGGTGGCCTGAATCGACACCGTGCCGGTTCCCGAGAAGACGAGCGTCCCGCCGGTCACGGTGGCCGGGCCGCTGAGCCTGGTCCACGTCACCGGCAGACCGGAGGAGGCCACGCCGAGAAGCTGGGTCGAGCCGTCGGCAAGCACCCGATCCGAGGAGAGTTCGGCAACGTCGAGCACCTGCAACCCGAAGGTGGTGAACGCAACCGACGTCGGGCCGGCGGAAACCGAGGTCACACCGCCCGCGATCCGCACGGGGAAAGACTGGTTGATCGTGCTCCCGTCCCCAAGCTGCCCAACGGTGTTCAGGCCAGCCCCATACAGGACGCCGTCGCGGTCGACAAAGAAGGTGGAGTTGCCCGCAGCGGCGACAGAGGCCCCGGTCAAGCCGAGTGTAGCGCCGAGCCGCACGGCGGCCGGGCGGTCCGTGGTGGTGCCGTCGCCGAGTTGACCGGCCGCATTCGAGCCCGCCGCCCAGAGTTGTCCCGCCACGGTGGTCCAGACCATATGCTGTGCCCCGGCCGCGACGCCCGCCACGGAGGAGGCCACCTGCACTGGAGCGAGCACACTGCCGGTGACGCTTCCCGTGCCGAACTGTCCGGAGGCGTTGGAGCCGACCATCCAAAGGGTTCCGTCGGTCTTAAGGAAAGCGCTCGTAGCGGCGCCCGCCGCAACCGCCTTCGCTCCGGCAAAGACATGGACCGGGCTGAGGCGGTTGGTGGTGGTGCCGTCTCCCAGCTGGCCGCTGGCATTCGCACCCACGGCCCACACCGTGCCGTCCACCTTCACAAAGAGGGTGAAGTTGTCGGACGGCCCGGCGCTCTTGGAAACGGCCAACACGTTGGAGGCAATCCGGACCGGCGTGGAACGGCTGAGGGTGGTGCCGTCACCGAGCTGACCGGCGGAGTTCAGGCCCATCGCCCAGAGCGAGCCGTCGGTCTTGATGAAGTGGGAGGAGCGGTCCGCGCCCGCAGCGGCGTAGACCACATCCGAGGTGATCCAGACCGGTGCGCTGCGGTTGATGGTCGTGCCATCGCCGAGCTGGCCGGCGGAATTATCGCCAACTCCCCAGAGGGAGCCGTCGCGACTGACGAAGAGGGAGTGGAAGCGGCCGGCGGAGCTCTGCAGCACAGTCGCCGAATCGCCGAGCGAGACCGCTTGCACATCCGACTGGATCTGGGCGATTTCCTGGGCACTGAGCGCACGGGAATACACCCGCACCTCGTCCATCGCTCCATTGAAGAACCTCGTGTTGTCGCGCAGATCCTTGCCCAGCACGAAGTCGGTGGCGGTATGGGACAGCGCCGCACCGGTGGCCGTCCCGGCGTGCTGCCCGTTGACGTAGTAGGTGCCGGCGGCCCCGTTCCTGACGAAGGCCACGTGTGTCCAAGTGCCCGTGTTCACGGCGACGGCGGACGGGGTGTTGTTGAAACCGAAGCCGCCGTTGTAATCCCAGTAGCTGAGGCGGCCGTCCGCATCCACCCGGAGTGTCTGCTGCCCTTCGGTGTTGCTGGCACTGCGGCCCAGCGAAAAGAGGGTCCCGTCGACGCCGGTCGTCCGGATCCACGCAGAGAACGTCAGCGCACTGTCTGGCGCTGCGGTGAGGGCTTCTCTGTGCACGAAGCTGGAAACGCCGTCGAACCCGAACGCTGCGTTGGGGAGCCCCTCGCGACTGGTCAGCAGGGAGACAACCCTCTGACTCAAGCAGCTCGCGGGAACCACCTCGTTGGGCTGCGATTCGCTCTGCCAGAAGAACTGGCAGGTGGCGCCGCCCGCATCCTCGAAAAATTCAATCTTCAGGTCGTATTCCCTGCCGGCGACAAGGTTGATTGAACCGGAGTCGATTGTGGGGCCGTGGATCGTCCAATTGTTGATGATCAACTGGTTGTCCACCCACACCCGGATGCCGTCATCGGTGTTGGTGCTGAAGGTGTACCGCTCGGAATAACGCGGGGTGACTGTGCCGGTCCAGCGGACCGAGTAGTGGTCCGCCGAAACACCACCTCCCGGGGAGGCTACGCCCCAGTCGAAGTTCACAGTCGTATCGGTGCGGCTCATCACGGGCACGCCGAAGTCGACCCCGCTGAAATACTCTGCCTTCAAACCAGACTTGAGAGTCGGGAGGTGCCGCGCGTTGCCCGAGAAATCCTCGCCGTTGCCGTTGAACCGGTACCCCGCCAACAAGGAGGGGTCTGGATAGCGCACCAGCATTTTGGGAGTGCTCCGGTCGAGGGTCGTGCCGTCGCCCAGTTGCGAGGACGTGTTTGAACCCGAGAGGTACAGCTGCCTGCCAACGGTTTCGCGGACGGCGACCTGCGCGGTGTCGGAGCTGGCGGTGTCGAAGGGACTCGTCAACTGCACGCGGTAGGTGCCCGGGTTGTGCTGGGGATCGACCTGCAGCGTAGGTGCGGTCGCACCACTGATTGCCAGTCCGTTGAGGTACCACTGGTAGGCAAGGTTGTACCCGGTGGCGAACACGCTGAGCACGGGGTTTTGACCGGGCAGCACCAAAGCGGAGGCCACGTTGGACTGGATGGCAGTCCACGACGCGGCTTCGCCAAGGAAGGCCGAGTAGTTCCAACCCGCAGACATCCCGCGGCCGTCCGCGACAAGGATCGCAAAGTTCCGGCTGGAGACGGTCCCGTCCCCGAGGGCGCCGGAACTGTTGTAGCCGCACCCGAAGATTGCACCATCACTGCGGCGCACCAGTGTGGTGGCGTTTGAGGCGGAGACCGCCGTTGCGTCAGCGACCAACTGGCCGGGGGCGAGAGCGACCCGTGCAAAGGCGGTGCGCGACACGGTGGTTCCGTCGCCAAGCTGCCCGTGGAGGTTGCTGCCGGCGGCCCACACGGAGCCGTCGGTCTTGACGAAGACGAGGTGCTGCCACCCCACCGAGACCTGTGTCACGCCCGTTGCGACCTGAAGCGGCGCGTTGACGCTAACGGTGGAACCGTTCCCGAACTGGCCGTCGCCGTTGGAGCCTGTCACCCAAAGCGATCCGTCGGTTTTGACGAATGCCGAGGTCAGGGCTCCGGCGGAGAAGGAGGCGACCCCGGAGGCGATGAACACGGGTGCCCTGCGGTCGGTGTTGGTGCCGTCACCGAGCTGGCCGCTACCGTTTCCACCCATCCCCCAGAGCGTGCCGTCGGCCTTGAGGAAAAGCGCAAAAGGCTGGTGGGTGGAGGAGACTTTTCCAGCATCGACGGCAACCACGTTGTCCGCGATCCACGCCGGGCGCAGACGCTGGTTGCTGGTGCCGTCACCGAGTTGGCCGAGATGGTTGGAACCCATGCCCCAGAGGGAGCCGTCGGTCTTGACGAAGTAGGAGGACCCTTGTCCGCCGGTCAGATTCGACGCACTTGCCGCAGCCGACGCCACCGCGGAGGCCACAAAGACGGGGCGGTTGCGAGAGGTGGTGGTGCCGTCACCGAGAGCGCCGTTCTGGTTGGAACCCATCCCGTAGAGGGTGTTGCCAACGGTCACAAAGAGGGTGTGCGCCCCGCCGGCCGACACCTGCAGCACGTTGGCGAGATTCTGGTTGGCCGGAGCGGCAGCTGCGCCGAACAACTGCGCAACCTCGAGCGCAGCCAGATTGGTGTCATAGAGGCGGACGTCGTCGAGCAATCCCTCAAAGAAGGCGTCGTTGTCGCGAACGTTTTTGCCGAGCGTGAAGCGCGCCGCGCCGTAGGAGACGTCGACCCCGGAGGAAGCCGTGCCGGCGGGCACGCCATCCACGAAGAACAACCCGTTCAAGCCGTCCTTCACAAAGGCGACGTGGTGCCACTGCTCGTCGTTGACCTTCGCCGTGGAAGCCGCGTCAAAGCCTGGGGCGGAACCCCAGTCGGAGAAGGCCAGATTGCCCTCCGCATTGATGAAGAGCTGGAAGGAGTTGGAGACCGAGACGTCGGTCCGGTTGAGAGAGGCAATGACCGCTCCAGACTTGGCGGTCTTGATCCAAGCGGCGAGGGTCAGTTTCGAATTGGGTGCCGAAGTCAGCAGGGGCACATTGAGGAAGGCAGCCGAACCGCCATCCAAAAGATACATTCCGTTTTGCTCGCCGCCGGGACCGGGCGCAACCGTGTAGGCGGCGCCGGATGCGGACGTGAGGTGGTTTCCATTCCCGGAGAAATCGGCGGCTCCTCCGGAGAAGGAATAGCCCGCCAAAACGGGAACGGAGTGCCGCTGCACGTAGGAAGGAGTCGTCCGGTCCGCATTGGAGCCGTTGCCCAACTGGCCGAATTGATTGGAGCCCGACAACCAGAGGCGTGTGGCGACCGCAGCGGAGAGCGGCGGTGCGACGCCGACGGTGCGGGAAGCGGTTGTACCGAATTCGGAAGAGACCTCGACGCGGTAGAACGCCGGGGCGTCGCTCGAAACGACAGTGAGGCTGCTGAGGGTTCCACCAGCGATGGGCGTACCGCCCTTAAACCACTGGTAGGAGAGCGTCCCCGGGCCGGCGGCATTGACGTTGAGTTCGGCTTGGGCGCCGGGCTCAACGAAGCGCGTGAGCGGTTGGGAGAGGATGGCGGGTGCCGGATTGGCCTCGATGATGATCGCAGCCAGGCTGCCGCGGCTTGGGCCGGCCGCGGGCTGGCCTTCGATGGTCAGGGTGCCGCCGCTCATCCCGGTCACACGCCAGAAGTTGCCTCGGATGCCACGCTGCACATCGATCTGGGTCCACTGCTGGCCGGAGGCCTCCCAAGAACCGAAAGCGGGCGCCTGACGCGGCGAGGTCCCTCCGAACACCCACGTTCCGTTCACGCGGAAGTCGAGGGTGTCGTAGGGGTTCATCGAATGGTCACTGGCGACGATCCCGTAGACGTTGTAATTCGGATAGGGGATGTTGCTGACGGTGACCGAGTTGCCCCCACCGTCATCGAGGTACCCGTACAACAGGCGCCCGTTCTGGGTGGTTGTCGCC
Source organism: Chthoniobacteraceae bacterium (assembly GCA_044376515.1). Taxonomy (GTDB): domain Bacteria; phylum Verrucomicrobiota; class Verrucomicrobiia; order Chthoniobacterales; family Chthoniobacteraceae; genus Chth-196. Next base: position 8,086 of record JBILKV010000370.1, read on the forward strand.
CCACCACTCCGCCAAGTGGTGCTGGAATTCCAGTTTAGCCGGAGCGGAGAGGTAAAGCCCGTGTGGTCAAGCAACCCGTCGCGGACGCCCGAGGCAGCGCCGGCGCCGGTGACATTCCATAAGCGCGTGCCCAGCGGGCCCTTGGGCGTGACCGTGTCGAGGGTGTCGAGGGCGCTGTCGGCGAAGTGGACCGACAGCGTGCGGGGTACGTCCCGGACGTCGAGCACCAGCGGGGCATTGACCGTGCCTCCGGCGTTCACCACGCCGAGGGTGATGGTTTGCGTCCCGGCGGCCGCAAGGGAACCACTGATCAAACCGGTCGTACTGTTAAGGCTCAGCCCGGGAGGCAACCCGGCGGCTGTGAAGGACATCGGTTCCTCCGTGGCATTGATCTGGTAGTTGAAAACACCCCACGCGCCGGCAGTCGCCTCCAGCGGACTGGTAATGACTGCTTTCGGCCCTCCGACCGCGCCGTTGGCCCACTTGATCCGGAACTCAGGGGTCAGGTTAACGACGGTGCCCGTGATGGTGTTGGACAGAAGCGTGGGTTCGGGGATCGAGAAGGCCACGGTGGCTCCCGGAGAGGCTGTGATCGAGCCCGTGCCCGGCAACACGCCCAAAGCGAAACGGGCGGTACCTGCCTGTACGAGCAGGCTCCCCGTGGTTGCAAGACTGCCTGTGAAGGCGAGCGACCCGGTACCGGCCTTCACGATGCGCCCCGGGCCGGAGATCACGTTGGCGAGGGCGACATCCTGTTCGGCTGAGACGAGAAGGGTCGCGCCCTCCGCCACAAACACCGGCCCCGTGCCAAGGTTGTCAAAGGCGGTGACGAGCAGCGATCCAGCGTTGATGACGGTGCCGCCGGTGTAGGAGTTGGAGCCGGAGAGGTCCACGGTGTTGCTGTCGTTCTTCAGCAGCACGGCGGAACCGCCAAGCGCATTGGCAAGCACGTAGTCCTTGTGGCCGAGAACGGCGTCCGGCCCTGCGGCGGCGCTGGCGGCAATCGCGACGGCATCGAGCGGTTTGCTCCACATCCGAAGCTCGGAATAAGTGGCGGCTGAGGTGACGTCGCCGGAGTAGTGGGAGCGACCAAGCCAGAACACGTTGTCCGGAATCTGGGCGAGGGTCCGGCCGGTCTCCGAGAACTGAGCGAGGAACACACCGTCCCGGTACCAGCGCACGGTCGAGGTCGAAGAATCCCAAACCACGGCAAAGTGGTAGGTGCGTCCCAATGTCGTTTGCACCGGAGAGACGGGCGGGACGTTTCCGCTCTTAGCCGTGTCGCAGATGATGGGGTTGGTGATGTCGGTTCCGGTGGCGAAGGCCGTGAGGAAGGAGGTTTCCGGGCTCGCTCCGTCACCGAACTCAAGGATCCGAGACCAAGACTGGACGGCGTCGAGGGAAGCCCAGACTTCGAGGGTGAAATCCGCCAGTCCATCCAACAGGTTGGCCGGCATATTGACGTAGCTGGCGGTGTTGCGCGCCCCACCGAGCAGCCTTAGCCCGCCTGCACCAAACGAGGCGTTGGAGGATCCGGAGGGCGTTACAACGGCACCGTGTGCAGAACCCACTGAATCCGCGATGACGGTGCCGGCGATCTCGTTGAACGACCAGCGATGCAGAAGGCCGGCCGGATTCGCCGGCATAGCATCCAGCGCAACGGTGGTTCCCGAACCGGTTTCCACCCGGCCTGCACCCGCCGCGTTCCCACCCTTGAGGCGCAGGGTACCCGCGTTGAGGTTGAGCGATGAAAAGTCACTGCTTCCCGACAGGATCAGGGACCCGGGACCCGTCTTCGAGAGGGTGGCTTCGCCGGAGATGGCGCCCCCGACCTCAAGCGTCGCGGCGCTCACTTCGAGGGCGACATTGTCAGCAAGTTGGACGCGGCCCGTCCCAAGGTTGAGGTCAGCCGAGCCAAGGAACCCGAAGTCGCCCGTCCAATGCTGCGCCAGTGCGCCCGGGATGGTCAGGGCAGCGCCGGACTCGTTATCGAGATAACCACCCGCCAGAGTGAGGGTTCCGGACCCAAGTGCGGAGGGGTGGGCAATCAACAAGGTCCCCGCGGCCAAGGTTGTACCGCCGGAATAGGTGTTTGCCGCGGCGAGGGTCCAGGTGCCTGTCCCTTGTTTAAGAAGAGAGGTTTTGTGAATTGCACTGTGGTCGGAAACGACGCCGTCGAGACGGGCCACACCGGCGGTCGACCCCCGCAGCGTCAGGGTCTTGGAGCCCGCTCCGGTGGCAGTGACATTTCCGGAGAGCAAGAGCAGCCCTGTGCCGGAGTGGTCGAGCACGCCGCCGCCGGTGGTGCCGGCCAGGTTGATCACACGATCGGAAGTCTGTGCGGTGCCGGTGAGCAAGAGCGTTCCGGTCACGTTGAGAGTGCCGAGGTCGATAGTGCCGTTTGCAACCGAGGTTGGGGCACCGAGCGAACTGACCGCTGCTCCGCCGATGATGCGGTTGAGCGTGCTCACGCCGAGGGTGCCGCTTTGGATCCAAGTCCTGCCGGTAAAGCTGCTGGGATTAGATACGATGATCTGGCCCGCACCCACCTTCGTCAGGGTGGAAGCCCCGCTCAGAGCGGAATCGAATCCGCCCGAGAAACCATCGAGCCCAAGCACCGCATTTGCGCCGACTCCGTACACCACAGAGCCCAACCCGCTCACTGGCGGTGTAAACGCGCCGTTCAGCAGCGTCAATGTCGCGCCCTCGGAGACGTTCACGGCCACGCCGCCGGGCAGCGCGCCCGGGCCGCTGAGCACGAGGGTGCCGGCTCGCACATTCAACGGCCCGGTAAGATTATTGAGGCCCGTCAAGACGAGCAAGCCGGGGCCATCCTTCGATAGCACGAAGTTCCCTGAAAGATTGCCGACCGTCAGCGCGCCGGCGGCAACGTTTACCGTCGAATGACTCGAGAGCGACGTGATTCCCGCACTCATATCGAGGGTGTGGGAACCCGCGAAAGTGAAGTCACCCGCCCAGACCTTCGTCAGGTTCGGGAGCGCAAGGGGGGCATTCACATCGAGCGTCGTTCCTGAAACCAACGTCAAGGTGCCGGTGCCGAGTGCACCGGGATTGCCCAACACGAGGGTCCCGGCCGCAAGCGTGGTGCCGCCGGAGTAACTGTTGGCCGCAGAAAGAATCCACGTCCCGGTGCCCTGCTTGAGCAGGGCTGTTGCGCCGCTGCCACTGTTCACAATGACGCCCGCCATCTCCCCGGTGCCCCCAGTGGAACCCTGCAGCGTTAAAGTCTTTGCACCCAGCCCCGAGGCGGTGACACCGCCGGTGAAAACGAGAGCGCCCGTGCCGGATTGGTCGAGCACGCCACCGCCCGCGAGGCCGCCGGCCCATCCGGAACCCGGTGTCGCGACGGAAAAATTGTCGATGCTGTGTTTATTGTTCTGTCCGCCGGAGCGGGCGGCGAAGCCAAAGCGCCAGGTGGCCTTGTCGGTCGTGGCGTAGGCGGCCCCCAAACTCACGTCGATCACATTAACGCCTCCAACGGTCACAGTGAGTTGGTTGGAAGCGCTCACGGCCACCATCACTTTGCGATAATCCGTTCCGAAGAGCGTGACATAACCCGTCTGCAATGTGGCGCCGTTCAGTTTCGCCTCCACCCTTTGGCTGCCAAATTCAATCAGGGAGATCACCAGACCGGTCGAGGTCATGCCGGTTTCGATTCCCGTAGCCGTGGGAATGAAGCCGTAGTTAAAGCTCGTGCCATCCGCGCCGGAGCCGCCCGTGGTGGTGTCCGCCGCACGGTAGTCAAACTGGGCGGTGAATACTGTCGGCGGAGAGGGCAGGGCATCAAACAACAGGTACCCCGTCGTGCCGTTAATGGCAGGCGTCAACACACACTCGCCGTTTGAGATAGACGCATTCCCGGAGACGGCGGCACCGGCGGGTGTCGTGGAGAAGTCCGCAGAAATATAACTGGTCATGGGCTGCCCGCCCGCGAGGTTGAGCACGCGGTCGGTGGTCTGAGCGGACCCGGTGAGCAGCAGGGTGCCCGTGGCATTGAGGCTGCCGAGATCGATGGCGCCGTTGGCTGCCGTGGTCGGTGCACCCAGCGAACTCGCTGCGGTTCCGCCGGCCACGCGGTTGAGAGTCGTCACCCCGAGGGTGCCGCGCTGGATCCACGTCTTGCCGGTGAAGGAACCAGCGTTCAGCAGCGCGATGGTGCCGGTGCCGATCTTTGTGACAGAGGAGGAGCCGGTAAGGATGACGCTTGAACTGTCTGAAACGTCGTCTGCTCCCAACACCGCGTTGGCACCGGGCCCATAAGCGAGGGACCCGGCTCCCATCACCGTAGGCGTTGTCGCCCCGTTTTGCAGGAGCAAAGTCGCACCGGAGGCCAGATTGACCGTGACTCCTGAGGGAAGCGCGTTTGGTCCGTTGATGATCAGGGTGCCGGCATCGAGACCCAAGGGGCCCGAGAAGTTGTTGGTTCCCGAAAGGACGAGTGTGCCGGCGCCGCTCTTGCCTAGGAGGAAACCGCCGGAAATGTTGGCGGCGGTGAGCGTGCCAGCGGCAACCCGCACCGTCGCGTTGGCGGTGAGAGACACGGGACCCGCACTCAAATCAAGAGCATTGGAGCCAAGGAAGGAAAAGCTGCCACCCCAGACGTGGGCGGCCGCGTTCAGCGTAACCGCGGTGCTCGCATCCAAGGTGGTGCCATCGGCGATGGTGAACGTTCCCTTGCCGAGTGCGCTGTTGTTGCCGAGAACCAGCGTGCCTTGGGATAAAGTGGAAGCGCCGAAGCTGTTTGTGCCGGTCAGGACCACCGTACCCTCCGTCGTTTTGTTCAGCCCAAAAGACCGGATTCCACTCGTCGCGAGGGTTGAAATTTCGGACGCAGAAAGGGTCCGCTGCCAGAAACTGACTTCGTCGATGTTTCCGATAAAATACCCTCCGGGGAAGCCGGCTAATGATTGCCCAATCGTGAACGGCCACGTGCCGTTCCCGCTCGCAACCGAGGGTTCCGATGCCCCCGCAAAGCTACCCGTTTTTTCCAGAACACCATTGATGTAAAGGCTCAGGGTGTTGCTCCCGGAAACGCCGGTCAGTGCGACGTGCACCCAGTTGCCCGTCCGCACCACGCTGTTGGAAACAACGGCACCGATGCCATAGATGTCATAGACGACCTGTCCGGCGGAGTTGACATAAAGGACCGGGGTTGAGCCGCCAGTTCCGGCGGATTTCCCAAGAATGACGCGGGTAGCCGTGTCGGTAAACCCGGTCCGAATCCACACACTCACCGTAAAGGCGGTGGAGGCGTTCATGTTGAGATCTCCACCGGCCAAGGTCACCCGCGTCGACCCGTTGAAATAGGCACCAGACACACCCGCCCCAACCCCAACCGGCACGGTCGATGCAAAAGACCCGGTCCCCACCCATGTTCCGGAATGCGTTCCAACCGACGAACCGTCGTTCAAGTTCCCCTCGAAACTCAGTCGGGCTTTCAAATCGGTTTCCAAGGCGGACTGTCCGGAAAGGATCGCACCCACCAAACCGCTCTGGAGTTCGACGTTGCTCCCCGTGGCTCTCAGCGTCCCGTTTTGAATGCTCCCGCCGGAAAGGATGACATTACCCGAGGTGGACTGGCTGCTGCCCCCCAAATCCAGAGTCCCGCCAGAGACCCTGATGTCGCCAGTGGTCGCCAGTCTGTCAGCCCCACCCGAAAGCGCCAGAATCCCCGCGGCAACCGTTGTTCCGCCGGTGTAAGTGCTTGCGCCGGAGAGCGTCCAGGTCCCGGCGCCCTGTTTGAGGAGCGCGGTCGTGTTGGTTGCGCTGTTGTTGGAGATGACCCCTGAAAGCACACCGCTCCCAGCCGCCCCCCCCTGAAGGGTGAGCGTCTTGGACCCCGCGCCCGTCGCGGTGACGCTTCCAGTGAAAGCCAGCAAACCTGTGCCCGATTGGTCGAGCACGCCGCCTCCGATGGTGCCGGCGAGGTTGACGGGGCGGTTGGTGAGTTGGGCGCTGCCGCTGAACACGAGCGCACCCGAGGAAGCCAACGAGCCGAGGTCGATGGTGGCAGCCACCAGGGTCGTCGGTGCACCAAGCGAGCTGGACAGGCTCGCAGGAACGAAGGACGCGGCGACCCCTCTCCGGAGCGCGCCGTTGTTGGTGTCGACCACCGTAAGCGTGCCCAAAGCATCGACAGAAACAGACGCGGCGCCGCTGAAAGCAGCGGCTGTGCCCGTGCCATTCGAATACCCAGCGCTGCTGCCCCCGATGGTCGTAACTGTTCCGTTGGGGCGGATCACGCGAACCCTCGACGCGGCATATTCGGACACGTAGATGTTCTGGAACGCATCCACCGCGATGCCCAGCGGCCCGTGGAACTGAGCCGTCGAAGTTGTGCCATCGACGGAGGCAGCGGTGCCCGTGCCCGCGAACCGGGTCACCACCCCTGCCGGCGTGATTCTGCGGATCTGATGGTTGCTCTCATCCGCCACGTACACGTTGCCGTCAACGTCCACGACGAGGGAGGCGGGATTGTGGAAGCTCGCGGCAGTACCCGTGCCGTTCGAGCTCCCGGCGGAGCCGGAGCCCGCGAGGGTGGTCACCACTCCCGCTGGAGTAATCCGGCGGATTTTGTGGTTGCCGCGGTCCGAGACATAAAGGTTGGCCTGCGCATCGAAGGCAACACTCCAGGGCGCATTGAACTGAGCGGTGGTCCCCGTCCCCTCCGCAGTGCCCGCGACGCCGCTTCCGGCAAAAGTCGTTACCACTCCGGCGGTGGAAATCCGGCGGATCTTGTGGTTGCCCCCATCCGCCACAAAGACGTTTCCAAAGGCGTCTACCGTCACGCCTTTCGGGCTGTTGAAGTAAGCTGTGGTTGTGGTGCCGTCGGCCGAGCCCGGTTGGCCCTGAATTCCCGCGTAAACGGAGACGGATCCGGCTGGGGTGACCCGCTTGATGACATGGTTGGAGTTGTCAGCGACAAACACGTTGCCAGCCCTGTCCACAGCGGCCCCGAATGCGGTGTTAAATCCGGTGGCCTGAACAGACCACGTGTACGAATCGCCTGTCAGGGAATTGAGCGAGCTGACCGACAAACCGCCCTGCTGGACCCACGTCTTGCCGGTATACGTGCTCGGATTCAACAGCGTGATGCTTCCGGTGCCCGCCTTCGTCAGCGTGGAAGAGCCGGACAGAACGATGTCAGAGGTGCCGGTGAAATCCCCACCGCCCAAGAAGGCGGGCGCCCCCGGGCCGTAAACGAGCGAGCCTTGGCCGCTGAAAGACGTGAGCTGCGCGCCGTTTTGGAGTATCACCGTCGCGCCGGCAGCAGCCACGATCGCGGACCCGGGTGGCAGCGCGCTTGCACCCGTGATGATGAGGGAGCCTGCGAGAACCGTGGTGGGGCCCGTGTAGGTGTTCGTTCCGGAAAGGACCATGGTCCCGGGGCCGTCCTTGCCCAGCCCGTAGCCGCCGGAAACGTTTGCGAGGTTCAGGCTCGGAACAACCGTGCCCGCGAGGAATGCGATTTCCTGTGCGCTGAGCGCGCGCGAGTAGAGGCGGAAATCGTCGATCGACCCGCTGAAGAACTGGTTGTTGTCACGGTAGTCCTTGCCCACGCAGAAATCCGTCGCGACGTGTGCCACGTCCGGCCCCGTAATGGTGCCGGCTGCCATCCCATCCACGTAGTAGGTTCCCGTTGTCCCGTTTTTGACAAAGGCCACATGCCGCCAAGAACCGGAGGTCACGGTCTGCGTCGACACCGCCCCGTTGAATCCAAAGCTGCCGGCGTTGTAGTCCCAATATTTCAGAGCCCCTCCTGAAATGAGAAACATCTGCTGGCCGTCCATGGCGGAGGGGCTCCGCCCGATGGTCATGATCGCCCCGTCCGCCGAGGTCCTGATCCAGGCGGAAATGGTCATCTGCGATCCCGGCGCCTGGCTGAGGCTGGGGCGGTAGAGAAAGCTGGAGCTTCCATTGAGTACCGCAGCACCGCCGACGGTGCCGTCCCGTCCGACGCCGTACGTCACACCCGTGCCTGAGGTGAAGTCCTGCCCGTTTCCGGAGGCATCGTTGCCGTCGCCGTTCAATGCGTACGACGCGATCACTCCTGCCGAGGGCGCGCCCCCTGAGATCGTGACTGTGGAATTGGACTGAAGCGCGAGACTGCCTGACGTCAGGTCCAACGTCCCTGCGGTAAGGAGGTTGAAGTCGCCGTTCCAAATCTTTGCCGAGGCGGGAAGTAGAAAGGAGGAAGTCGCCTCAATCGTGACTCCGGCATTGAAGGTGAGGCTGCCCGTTCCAAGGCCGCTGGCGTGCCCGATGACGAGCGTTCCCTGCGAAACGGTGGTTCCACCGGAATAGGTGTTCGCGCCCGAGAGCGTCCACTTGCCACTGCCCTGTTTGAGCACGGCTGTGGTGTTGAGCGTGCTGTTGTTGGAGATCACACCGGAGATCTGGGCACTCCCCGTGGTCGACCCTTGGAGGGTGAGGGTCTTGGAGCCCGCGCCGGTGGCGGTCACGCTATTGGAAAAAACCAGTAACCCCGTCCCGGACTGGTCGATGACGCCGCCGCCGGTGGTGCCCGCGAGATTGATGACGCGGTCGGTGGTTTGGGCACTGCCGGTGAGGACGAGCGTGCCGGTGGCGTTCAAGCTGCCGAGATCGATGGTGCCGTTTGCCGTGGAGGTGGGAGCGCCAAGCGAGCTGACCGTGGTGCCGCCGGTCACCTTGTTTAGAGTGCTCACCACCAGCGTTCCCGCCTGAACGGAGGTCTTTCCGGTGAAGGATCCCGCGTTGAGCATCGTGATGCTGCCCGTGCCGATCTTGGTCAGAGTGGAGACGCCCGAAAGGGTGACGTTTGAGTCGCCGGAGAAGTTGTTCATCCCCAAAGTCGCGGCAACGCCGGGGCCAAATCCGATCGAACCGAGGCCGGTCAAATTCGGTTGGACCGCTGCGTTTTGCAGAAAGAGCGTGGTGCCGGCCGCGGCGTTGACAGTGACCCCTGAGGGAAAGGAGGAAGAGCCGTTGAGCACCAGGGTTCCGGCGGTCAGGTTGAAGGTGCCCGAGAAGACGTTGTTGCCCGAAAGGACAAGCGTGCCCGCCCCGTCCTTGCTGAGGGCAAACCCGCCCGAGATGTTGGAGGCCATCAGCGAACCGGAGACCACGGTCACTGTGGAGTTGGCGGTGAGGTAGACGGCACCCGTGCCCAGGTCGAAAGATCCCGGCCCCTGATAAGCAAAGCTGCCGGACCAGACCTTGCGCACGGAGGAGGCAAGCGTGAGGTTGGGCGTGGCGCTCAAGGTGGCTCCCTGGTTCAGGGTCAAGCTGCCGGTGCCCAATGCCCAGGCGTTTCCGAGCACCAAGGTTCCCTCAGAGAGAGTCGTGCCTCCGGAGTACGCGTTCGAACCGGAAAGCGTCCACGTGCCCGTGCCGCGCTTCAGCAGGGAGGTGGGCGCAGAGGCGCTGTTTTCGGAGATGATTCCGGAGATCTGGCCCGTGCCATCCGTGGAGCCCTGCAGAACAAGTTGCTTCGGAGCAGCCGCCGTGGAGGTGACCCCGCCGGTGAGCAGGAGCGCGCCGGTGCCGGATTGGTCGAGCACTCCCCCGCCGGCCAGACCGCCAATCCAAGCGGGCACGCCCGTGATGTTGAGGTTGTCGATGCTGTGCTTATTGGTGGATCCCCCGGTGCGACCGACAAAAGCAAACTTCCAATTGGTCTTGTCCGCAGAGGCGTAGGCGGCGGGGAGACTGGTGTTGACGACCGTGTTGCCGGCGATTGAGACGGTCAGCACGTTCGAGGCGCTCACGTCGATGACCACGCGCCGCCATATCCCTCCCGCGAGCGAGACATAGGCTGTTTGGAGGAGGGTTCCGTTGTACCTGACCTCGACCCGTTCACCGGTCCACTCGACCAACGAAACCGAGAGCATGGCGCCCGGCATCCCGAATTCGTCACCGGACGCCGAGGTGATCGGCCCGTAGTGAAAGCCGGTTCCATCGGCGCCGGTTCCATCCCCTGCACGGTAGTCAAACTGCGCGTTCAACACCGTGGGATTGGAAGCCAACGCGTTGAAGGTGAGGTAGCCGAGCTGGCCTCCGATAGCCTGCGTGAGCACGCACTCACCGCCCGAGACGAAGGCGCTGCCGCTCAATGAACCGGTGGCAGGGGTGGACGCGAAGTCAGCGGAGAGGAGGGTGGCGTTCGCCGGGCCGGCGGAGAGATTGATCACGCGGTCGCTCGTCTGGGAGGAGCCCGTGACGATCAACGTGCCGCTGGCCGTCAAACTTCCCAGATCGATCGTGCCGTTTGCGGCGGTCGTTGGCGCGCCAAGCGTGCTGAGCGCCGTGCCGCCGCTCACCCGGTTCAAGGTGGAAACACTGAGCGCCCCCTCCTGAATGATGGTCTTGCCCGTAAATGCACTTGGGCTCAGAAGCGCCACAGTCCCCTTCCCAACCTTGGTCAAAGTGGAGGATCCCGAAAGCACGGCGCCCAAGTCACCCGAAAAATCGGCAGCCCCGAACACCGCATTCGTCCCGGGCGCGAAAACCAGTGCACCCAAGCCGGTAAACGGAGGCATCTGGGCTCCGTTCTGCAAGATCACCGTGGCACCCGCGGACGCATTCACGGCCACCCCGACAGGAAGCGCTCCGGGACCGTTGAGCACCAGAGTCCCGGCGGCAACCTGAAGCGGCCCCGAGAAGCTGTTGGTTCCGGACAAAACCAAGGTTCCCGGACCCTCCTTACGGACAAGGAATGCACCGGAAAGATTACCGACGTTCAACGTGCCGGCAGCCACCGTCACAGGGGTGTTGGCACCGAGCGAGGTGGAACCTGCACTCATGTCGAGGGAGTTCGTCCCCAGAAAGGTAAACCCGCCGTTCCACACTTCCGCCAACGCGGGCATTACCAGGGGGGTGCTTGCATCCAAAGTTGCCCCCGCGTTCACGGTCAGGCTCCCGCCTCCGAGGGCGCCGGTGCTTCCCAATACCAGAGTTCCTTCAGCGAGCGTCGTTCCACCGGAATAGGTGTTTGCTCCGGACAAAGCCCACATGCCGGTGCCGCGCTTGAGAACCGCGGTCGGGTTGCCGGTGCTGTTGTTGCTGATCACGCCCTCGATCCGACCGCTGCCGGCACTCGAACCCTGAAGTGCGAGCGTTTTGGAGCCCGCACCAGTGGCTGTGACGCTGCCGGTGAACAGAAGCACTCCCGTCCCCGACTGGTCCAGCACGCCGCCGCCGGTGGTGCCGGCGAGGTTGACCGGACGATTGGTGATTTGGCCGTTGCCGGTGAATAAAAGCGTTCCAGATGCTGTGAGGGAGCCAAGATCGATGGTGGCATTCGTCAGGTTCACGGGAGCCCCCATCGGACTGGAGGGACTCGAGGGAGCAAGAGACGCAGCCACGCCTCTGCGTATCGCAGAATTGTTTGTGTCGAGCACGGTCACCGCCCCGAAAGGATCAACGCTGATGGACGAGGGCCCGCTAAAAGTCGCAGCCGTGCCGGTGCCATTCGCAAATCCGGCGCTGCTGCCTCCGATGGTCGTCACGGTTCCGTTGGTTCGAATCAAACGGATTTTCGCACCGGACCACTCACCTACGTAGATGTTTTGTTGTGCATCCATTGCCAAACCCACCGGGCCGGCAAACTGCGCTGTCGCGATTGGTCCGTCCAAGAAACCGGAAGTGCCGGTGCCCGCAAATTTGGTCACCACACCATCCGGTGTGATTTTGCGGATCTGGTTGTTGCTTTCATCCGCCACGTAGACATTGCCGGCGCTGTCTACAGCCAGACCGCCCGGGTTGGAAAAACTGGCGGCGGCTCCCGTCCCGTTAGCGGACCCCGAAGCACCGGAACCGGCCAACGTCGAGACCACCCCTTCCAGCGTAATCTTACGAATCTTGTTATTGCCGCGGTCCGAGACGTAGAGGTTGCCCTGTGCATCGAGGGCGATGGCCCAAGGTGCTTTTAACTGGGCGGCAACTCCCGTTCCATCCAAGGCTCCCGCCACGCCGCTCCCGGCAAAAGTGGACACGACTCCCGAGGAGGAAATCTTCCGAATCTTGTTGTTGCCGGCGTCGGCCACGTAAAGGTTGCCGGCGGGATCGACCACTGCGCCTCTCGGGGTGTTGAACCGGGCGGTGGTCGCAATTCCATCCTCCGAGCCGAACGAGGAGACGATTCCCGCGTAAGTACTTACAACTCCAGAAGAGGTCACCCGCTTGATGACGTGGCCGCCACTGTCGGCAACAAATGCGTTTCCAACAGCGTCAACCGCCACCCCGTAGGAACTAAACCCGGTTGCCACGGTGGACCAAGAGTAGAGGGAGGAGGAATCCGGGATGAGTGCGTTCAGGGAGGGAACCGACAGGGTGCCCTGTTGGATCCACGTCTTGCCCGTGTGCGAGGAGTTCGCAGTAAGCGCGATTGTCCCGGCACCGGTCTTGATCAGGCTTGAAGAGCCTGAAAGCACAAGAGGCGAATCTCCGGAAGTACCGCCGGCTCCAAGGACGGCGTTCACACCGGCCGGGTACGCGAGGGTTCCCGAACCGGTCATTGCAGGGAAGGGGGCGCTGTTTTGGAGAATCACGGTGGTACCCGCCCCGGTATTGAGGGTCACTGTGGAGGGCAACGCGTTCGGTCCGTTGATGACCAGGGTCCCTCCCAGCAGGTTCACCGCGCCGGTGAGGGAGTTGGTTCCTGAAAGCATCAGGGTGCCCGGCCCGTCTTTGCTCAGGGTGAACCCACCCGAAAGATTGCCCGCCGTAAGCGTGCCAGCACTCACCGTCACCGTGGTATCGGCCGCCAGGGACGTGGAACCGGCACTCAGGTCGAGGCTGTTGGAGCCAAGGAAAGTGAAACTGCCGTTCCAGACATGGGGGATCGCCTGCAAAACAGTGGCGCGGGAAGCATCCAGATTCGCTCCCGCGTAAATCGCGAAGGTCCCGGTGCCGAGCGCAAACGCGTTGCCAAGGGCGAGCGTTCCCTGCGAGAGCGTGGTGCCTCCGGTGTAGGTGCTTGCGCCAGACAGCGTCCACCTGCCGGTGCCCTGCTTAAAGAGGGAGGTGGTGTGAATCGAGCTGCTGTTGACAATGGCCCCCGCAATTTCACCGCTGCCCGTGGTTGAGCCTTGAAGTACAAGCGTCTTAGCACCGGCGCCGGTGGCCGTAAAGGCGCGCACGAACCGCAGCAACCCCGTGCCAGACTGGTCCAGAACCGCTCCGCCCGTGGTTCCGGCAAGATCGATGGGTCTGTTGGAGGTTTCCCCAGTTCCCGAGTAAACCAAAGCGCCCGTTGCAGAGATGCTCCCAATTCCTACCGTGGCATTGGTCGCTGCCAGAGGCGCACCGAGCGAACTTTGAGTCAGGTTCGTGGAGATCGTCGGGACACCCCTCCGTATCGCAAAATTGCCGCGATCCGCGACGTAAAGGACGCCATTCTGGTCGAATGCCATGTATTGGGGGTATTTAAAACGGGCCGCCGTTCCGACCCCATCCGTGGACGCCATTGCGCCGGCGGCTCCGCCGATGGTCGAAACCACACCCGCGGTCGTGATGCGACGCAACGTCTGTCCGGTGTTATCGGCCACAATCAAATTGCCGTCGGGATCCGCAGTAATCCCAATCGGCCCGTTGAAGGTCGCGACATTTCCCGCGCCATCCACTCCGCCTGCGACTCCGGTTCCTGCGATCGTCGAAACAACTCCCTCAGGAGTCAGCATCCGGATCGAATGGTTGCCATTGTCCGCGATATACAGATTCCCATTGGGAGCATACACGATTCCCCACGGGAGATTGAAGCGCGCCACTGAGGTCGAACCGTTGGTACTTCCCAGCTGTCCGACAGCACCAGCGATGGTCGTCACAACCCCCGCGGGAGTGATTTTACGGATCGTGTGGTTGGCGCGATCCGCGACATACACGTTCCCGGACGGATCCACCGTGATCCCAGAAATGTTGCTGAAGGACGCCGCTGTCCCCGTCCCGTCCGCGGAGCCAACGGTACCGGTACCCGCAAAAGTTGTCACAACACCGGCCGGCGTGATTTTTCGGACGTCACAGTTCGTCCATTCGGCCACATACAAATTGCCGGCGGAGTCAAACGCCATCCCCTCAATGCCGTAAAACCGAGCGGCCAAGGGGGTCGACGCATTGGTGCTTCCAACGGCTCCATTTGCCCCTGCAAAGGTGGTCACCACACCCGCGGGCGTGATTTTCCGGATCGTTGCCCCGTTACACTCAGAAACGTACAAATTACCCGAAGGGTCCACGCAGATACCGTCTGGGTCCACAAACCTGGCAGCCGTTCCAGTGCCGTCAACGTAGCCGGAGGTACCCGCCGCTCCCGCAAATGTCGACCAGGTGTAACTGGAGGCCGAGAACCCATTGAGGGAACTCACGACGAGTGTCCCGCTCTGGATCGTTGTTTTACCGGTGAAGGTGCCGGAGTTCAACAGGGTGGTAGAGCCGCTGCCGACCTTGGTCAGATTGCCCGAACCTGAGACGACGGTACCGGAGTTGCCCGACACTCCGTCACCACCAAGGACGACCGAAGACCCAACGCCATAAACGAGGTTCCCTCCTCCCGTGGAGCCATTGGCAGCAGCGCCGTTTTGGAGAATCACCGTCGCACCCGCGGCGATGCTCAACGCCGAACCCACGGGCAGGGCACCCGGGCCGTTCAGGACGAGCGTACCCACGGCCACGACAGTGGGTCCCGCGTAGGTATTGGTGCCGCTCAGCGTGAGGGAACCGGAGCCGATCTTGGTAAAGCCGCCCACACCGGAAATGTTCCCCGCCACGGTGAGCGCGGAGACCCGGACATCCACCGTGGTGTCGGCAGTGATGTTCACCGCACCGGTTCCGGTGTTCATCGCGGTGGTTCCCGCAAAGCCGGCGCTTCCCGCCCACACCTGCGACGTTCCCGTGGGGAGCGGACTGCCACCGCCCGTGCCATCTTCCAGTACCCCGTTGACAAAGGTCAGAGAGCCCGACCCCAAAGCGCCCGAAATGTCGACCCGCAATGTACCACCCGCAATGGTGTTCCCCCCGGTGTAGGTGTTTGCTCCAGTGAGTGTCAGCTTCCCTGCACCGCGCTTGGTGAGACCTCCACCGGGCGAACCAGTCGCATTCAGCAGCGGATGGGAAATAGTGATTTCGAATCCATCCGTGTCAATGATCGCACCGCCCGCCTTCACATAGGCCGCGGAGGGTACGGTGGTCAGCATGATAAAATTTGTGGTGTTCAAGCCCGCTTTCAAAACACCGCCGTTGAAATTGAGCGTGCCGGTGCCCGAACCGCTCTGGAAATTGCGGGCACTTACCAAGGTCCCTCCATCCAGATTGAGCGTTCCGTCCCCGCCGTAGCCCCCAAGGTACACGTTGTCATTGGGAGACGCCCCGCCCGGAGCGGCCACGGTGACCAGTCCACCCTCCCTGATGTTCAGCACCCCGGTTCCATACTGTGGTCCACCGGAGTCGCCACCGCCGACAAACACCCTGCCCCCACCGGTTCCCACATTTAAGACGCCGCCATTCGCAACCGTCACCGTGCCAGAGCCCGTGGTCCCGTAACTGGCGGCAAAACTGGCCCCCGACGCCACAGAGACCGTGGCGTTTGCGATGAGCAGGGAACCGCCGGTTCTGCCCTGCAGCAGCCGCACCCCGGTCAGCGATCCTCCGTTGGTGATCACGAGGCTTCCGGCGTTGATCCACATGTCTCCGGAGAAATTATTTGCACCGGTGAGCGTCCAAGTGCCCGTGCCTGCCTTGGTGAGCGAACCCGTGCCCAGCAGGTCACCGGAGTAGGTGGAGGAGAGGTTTCTCGAGTTGCCCACCGTGAGCGTCACTGCAGCGCCGGAGTTGTTGTTGAGCCTAAGGTCCGCCGCCCCACCGAGCGCGCCCAGTGTGTAAGCCGTGTAGGTCCCAAACCGGAGGCTGCCGCCGTCGAGCACCAGCGTTCCAGAACCGGTCGAGGTGCCCAACTCGTTGCCACCAACTCCGCTGAGGGTGAGTGTGCCTTGGTTGAGAATAGCGCTGCCGGTGAAAGTGTTGTTTCCCGAAAGTGCAATGGTGCCACCACCTGTCGAAGTAAAGGTGAGGGTTCCGGAGCCGGAAATCACTCCCGAATAGGTCAGGTTGCCGGCGGAGGCGGCAACCAGTTCCGCACCGCCCGCAGGGATCGCCCAGGCGCCGCTGAAAGTCGTGTTTGTGGCGCTGCTTGCGGCGGTCAGGCGCGCACTGGTGAACGTGCCAGCGACGGTCAGCGCGCTGGTGGCGGTGCCGCCGATGGTGAGGTTTGCGCTGTAGTTCCCGAAGGAGGGCACTCCGGTGCCATTTCGGTTGACCACCAAACCGCCCGTGTTTCCAAGCGCGCCGGTCAGGGCGATGCCGCCTGTGCCGTTGATATTGAGGGTGAGTACGCCGCTGCCCGTGACGGGGGCCGAGACCGTTGTGAGCGCCGCGCCGGTGCTCAGGATGGAAAGTCCGGCGGGATTCACGTTGACGCTGCCGGTCGAAATAGTGAGCGGGTTGGTGTTGCTGGCCTGAACGATCTCCATGACGTTGGCCCCGATTCCGCCCGTGATGGTGTTGGCCGTGGTGTTGGTGCCCGAGACCCCACCATCGACCGCGTCGTTGTTGAAAGTGATCCGACCAGCATGGTTCAGCGGGTTGGTGGTGAACTCGATGTTGCCTCCCTGCGCCGCACCCGAATTACTCGCGGTGATGTTCCCGGTGCCGGAAACACCGCCGGACAGCGTGACCGTTGTGACACCGGTATAGTTTTCATTGGGGGCGATTACGACGTTGCCAGCGAGCGTCAGCGGGCCGCTGAGAGTGAGACCCGAGTCCCCAGTCTGGAT
>JBILKV010000051.1:0-24850 GCA_044376515.1 Chthoniobacteraceae bacterium
TCGGCGCTGCGCCTCGAGTGCGCAACCACCGCTCCCTCTGCGAGTTTCCAGTGGAGCGAACTGACCGCCGGAAGCCTCAAGTTCCGCGCCGCTTCCACAAGCGATTCACTCGCGCCCGCGGAACTTGAGAAGGTTCTCGACGGAGATCGGAAAACCAAGACCTCTCTTTCGGTCACTCCAGCCAAGCCGGTTCAGGCCGTGTTCGAAATCGAAAAAGGCGAGGCGTCCGGGCAACTGGTCGTGGCCATTGGCGTTGAAAACGCCGGGGGGCCGTCCCGCTGGGCCCTGTCTTTCACCACCACCGACAGGGAGCTGTTGGTCCCCGCCAACGTGGCCGCGGCCGCACGCATCGAACCAGCCAAACGCTCCCCCGCGGACAAAAAGCTGCTCGCCGAGTTCCGCCTTTCGCAGCACGCGGAGCACCGTGCGCTCAAGGATGAGTTGGCCGCCCTCAACAAGCAGATCACCGTACTCGAGGCTGAGATCCCCACCAGCCTGGTGATGGACGAAATGAAGGAACCGCGCCCGACCCACATCCTCATGCGCGGCGCCTACGACAAGCCGGGTGAAAAAGTCACCGCAGCCACCCCGGCCGTGCTCCCCCCGCTCGCAAAGGACCTCCCCCCCAACCGTCTGGGCTTCGCCAAGTGGCTGGTAGACCCGCAGAATCCGCTGACCGCCCGCGTCACCGTGAACCGTTTTTGGCAGCAGGTTTTCGGTGCCGGCCTCGTCAAAACCAGCGAGGATTTTGGCGCGCAAGGCGCCGCCCCCAGTCACCCGGAATTACTCGACTGGCTCGCCCTCGAGTTCATCCGAACCGGTTGGGACGTCAAGGCGCTGATGAAACTCATGGTGACCAGTGCCACCTACCGGCAACACGCTGGCACGACACCCGAAAACCTGCGCCTTGACGCGGAAAACCGACTCCTCTCGCGCGGCCCGCGACACCGCCTGATGGCGGAACTCATCCGCGATCAGGCGCTGGCCGCCGGGGGCCTGCTGGTCACCAAAATCGGCGGCCCCTCGGTGAAGCCCTACCACCCGCCCGGCCTGTACGAACAGGTGGTCGCCCAGCGTGACAACCCAAAGGCCACCTACACTCAGGGCGCCGGCGACGACCTCCGCCGCCGCAGCCTCTACACCTACTGGAAACGCTCCGTGCCGCATCCCTCGATGCTCCTCTTTGACGCGCCCTTCCGGGAAACCTGCGCGCTCCGCCGTTCACGTTCCAACACACCCCTCCAGGCGCTCAACCTCCTCAACGACCCCACCTACGTCGAGGCCTCCCGCTGGCTGGCGCAGCGCATGCTCAAGGAGGGCGGGCCCACGGCGCAGGGCCGACTCACCCACGGCTTCCGCCTCCTGCTGGCGCGTCACCCGCAGCCCGTTGAGCTCGCCACACTCGCCTCCGCCCTGGAACGCCACCAACACGATTTCCAGTCAGATCCAGAGTCTGCAAAGAAACTCCTCGGCGTCGGCGAGTCCAAGACCGTCCCCCAGACGGATCCCGCGGAGCTCGCCGCCTATGCGCTGGTGGCGAGCACCCTGTTGAATCTCGATGAAACCATCACCAAACCGTGACCCTATGAAACACGACGTCTTCCGCGCGCACCTCCAGCGGCGCCACTTCCTCAAGGGGGTCGGAGGTGCGGCACTCGCCTCGTTGGTTCATTCCGAGGGCGCCGCCGCGCAACCCGCCCATCTCGCGCCCCGGGCCAAACGCATCATCTGGCTGACGCAGGCGGGGGCGCCTTCCCAGGTGGATTTGTTCGACTACAAGCCGGGGCTCGCCGAGCAGTTCGACAAAGACCTGCCCGATTCGATCCGCAACGGCCAGCGGCTCACGGGGATGACGGCGGGACAGAAACGCTTTCCGATCGCCCCGTCGGTCTTCAAGTTTCAGCAACACGGAAAGTCCGGCATGTGGCTGAGCGAACTGCTTCCCAACATCGCACGCTACGCCGACGACATCTGCCTGATCCGCTCACTGCACACCGAGGCGATCAACCACGACCCGGCGATGACCCTGCTCCAAACGGGGCACCAGATCGGTGGACGCCCCTCGTTCGGCTCCTGGGTCTCCTACGGCTTGGGTTCCGAAAACGCAGACCTCCCGGCTTTTGTCGCCCTCATTTCGCGCCCCAGCGGACCAACCAACGCACAGCCCCTGCACGAGCGCATGTGGGGTGCGGGCTTCCTCCCCTCGCGCTATCAGGGCGTCCGCTTCAACTCGGGAAGCGACCCCGTGTTGTTTCTCTCCAACCCGCCCGGCGTCACCACCGACAGGCGCCGCTCCATGCTGGACGACCTTTCCACCCTCAACCAGGTGCACTACGCCGAGCTCCAAGATCCCGAGACCCGTGCCCGAATCGAGCAGTACGAAATGGCGTTCCGCATGCAGGCCGCCGTGCCCGAACTCGCGGACCTCTCCAAGGAACCCCCGGACATTTTCGAACGCTACGGACCCGAGTCCAAAAAGCCGGGAACGTTCGCGGCCAACTGTATCCTTGCCCGCCGCCTGGCGGAACGCGGTGTGCGCTTCATCCAGCTCTACCACCGCGGCTGGGACCAACACAACAACCTCCCCAGCGGCATCCGAAGCCAGTGCCGCGACACCGACCAGCCCACTGCCGCCCTCCTCGGAGAGCTCAAAGAACGCGGGATGCTGGACGACACCCTGGTGATCTGGGGCGGAGAATTCGGGCGCACCGTGTACTCCCAGGGGGTGCTCACCAAAGACAACTACGGCCGCGATCATCACCCCCGCTGTTACAGCGTCTGGATGGCGGGTGCCGGCGTCCGCGGCGGCACCGTACACGGCGAGACCGACGAGTTCAGCTACAACATCGTCAAGGATCCCGTGCACATCCACGATCTCAACGCCACCGCGTTGCATCTGCTCGGGCTCGAACACACTCGACTGACCTACCGCTTCCAGGGCCGCGACTACCGCCTCACCGACATTCACGGCGAAGTCGTCCCAGGTGTACTAACCTAGCCCCAATTTTTCCCAAATTTGCGGCCTTTCACCCATGGGTTCCGCCAGATGTTTTCCCCCTTTTGCCTCTCGCCGCTCCCGTTCCGTAATTTTTCCGGTGCGAATGATTCTGAGCGCACCTCAGCCGTCTGCGGATAAACGGATGCCGTAGATTGGGAAACTTCAGAGCCGGTGAGCCGGCGGCGACTCGCTGGGGACATCCACTTTTTAGGTGCGTAGGAAGGGGTGCTGTTTTTTGTTGCTCGCCGCTGAACGGTTGAAGCTGCTCGAGGCACGGCCTGCTCAGGGCGACGAGCACTTGCATGCGCTCTTGGGAAGGGTGCCCCGGCTCCAACTCGATGAATATGCGCTTTATGTGCCTCAGGCGGTACCACACGCTGTGCGGCAGGTTTTTTGGTTCCATCGGGAAATAGCACTTCGAAGATCTTACCAGCGCGGGTTTACCAAAAAAAATCCGACGCGCTTGAAATTCACTTCCTGAATCAGGACCGCGTCATGCCGCCCTCACGCAAAACGCAGAAAGCCACCAAACACCCCGCTGTGGAGAGGGAACTTCTTTTCAGCCAACTCAGCACCGACTCCGCCTTCTACCAGATTTTCAACCATCTCCCGGACGCGGCCTTTTTCGCCAAGGACGCGCATTGCCGGATCATTGGGGCCAGCAGGCTGTTCTATGAACGCTTTGGATTCCAGAGCGAGGAGGAGATCCTGGGAAAGGATGACTTTGAACTCTTCCCACGCACGCTCGCCGAGACCTTCCGCAGGGACGATGAGGCCGTGCTCTCCACGGGGGAACCACGGCTGAATCTGGTGGAACTGTTCTTCAACCGCCAGGGTCTGCCCGACTGGTACATCACCAACAAGCTGCCGTTGCGGAGCCGCGACGGAGCGGTCGTCGGCCTGATGGGCACGACCCACAGCTACGAGAACCGCAAGGCGCTGCTGCGGCCATTCCTACATCTGGACCGCGCGATTGACTACATCCGCACACATTTTCGGGAAAAAATTTCCGTGGAAAAGCTCGCGCAACAACTCCACGTCTCTCCGAGACAGTTACATCGCAAATTTGTGGAGACCTTCGGAATCGGACCGCAGGCGTTCATTTTGAAGCTGCGGATTCAGGCGGCGTGCGATGCGCTTCAGGATGAAAACCATCTCATCGCAGACGTGGCCGTTGCGGTGGGCTTCTGCGACCAGAGTGCCCTCACTCAGGCCTTTCACCGAATGCTGGGCATCACCCCGCGGCAATACCAGCTCCAGTTCCGCCTGCGCCGACTTTGACTGCGCGCAGAAGCGCCGTCCTGCGGCCTGCAACGAAAAAGCCCCCCGGACCCGTGAGGCGGATCCGGAGGGCTTGCGGTTTCAAGGGAACGCGCTCCGCTGGAGGAGGTTGGTCACTTGCTTGAAGGGTGCTGGTGCGAACCGTGCGCGGCCGCGACACCCGGCGACTGTGGTGCCTCGGGGTTTTTCTGGAGGTAGTCCTCAACGTCCTTGGTGACGACAAGCTTTCCCCACATGATCATCCAATGCCCGGGGAAGGTGCAGACGTACTCGTATTCGCCCGGGGTTCTGGGAGCGGTGATCTTGAGCGTCTCCTTTTGGCCTGGCTCCAACAAGCGGGTGGCCTCCAACACGCGATTGTCCTTTTCCGGGACGTAGGGACGGCCCTTTTTGTCGAGCTGCGTGGGGCTCTTGGTCTGAACGGATTCCGACACCGCCTGACGCGAGCCTGGAGCAACCACCAGCAGGTTGTGCGGCATTACGTCGGTGTTCTCCACGATCAGCTCGAAGGGCTTGCCCGCCTCCACCACGATGCGGGGAGTGTCGTAGCGCATCTGCTCGCGCACCGTCTTCACCACAAACACGCTCACACCGAGCCCGCGCAACTCTTTGCGCACCGCGAGCTTGGCGCCGTCTTCGAGCAGCGCGGCCAGCTCCGTCGCAGTCTGGACGGTCTCGACGTACTGCTGGGAGGTGCGCTTGTCGGCCGGAACGCTCTTGGCCCAGGCGAGCAGGCTCTCCACCGCGGGTGCGGCCGCCGCCTTGTCCCAACTGTCGCGGGGTAATTGCATCACGGCGCGCGCGGCGAGGGTGCGCTCCTCGCCCTTGGCGAGAAAGCCCGCCAGCGTGGCGAAGCCCGCCCTCGCATTGGCGGGCCCCATCAGGGGCAGCGCTTGCACCACGGCGGCCCGACTGGTGCGGGGCAGTTTTTCATCCGCCAACAATCCAGAGAGGATGGGCTGGAACTTCGAGCGCAGGCCCGGATCAGCGATGAAACCGATAGCGTCAATCAGCGCGTTACGCTTGGGCTCGTCGGTGGCCTGTTTCCAGGTTACCTGCGCATCGGCATCCGCGAGGATCAGCGCCCCCCAGGCAGAACGGCGCACCTGCGCCTGCACGGCCTTTTCCGCGATGGCGGCGAAGGCAGAGCGGGCTGCAGCGAGTTTGGGAGGCGTCGTGGTTGCCACGAGCTTGCCGAGCTCTTCCGCCGCGCCGTTGCCCGCACCCCCGTTCAAGTCGAGACGGCCGAGGAGCGCGGCGATCTCCGCCTCGCGCGAGATACCATGGAGTTTGGCCAGTTCCTGAACCGCCTTTTCCCGCGAACCCGCATCGGTGCTCTTGCGGTCGACTTTCGCGAACAGCACGTCCTCGCTGACGGGCATCTCGCGCAACTCACCGTCGGTCGCCTTCTCGAGGAGAACCGCGCGGACGGCCGGATCCGAGGGCATGACGTACTCACTGCTGAGGCTCCGCAACTGCTTGTGGGTCTCCTTAAAACAGTAGTCGATGTAGTAGTCGGTGGGCTGCTTCAGCACGGTGAAGGCGGCGTCGAGGGCAACGGGAACGTCCCCGCCCCTGAAGAAACTGGCCACCCGCACGGCCTCGAGGCGCACCCGCATGTTCTCGTCGGAAGCGGCCTTCCTCACGAGGTCCACGGCTCCGGGCACGCGGTCGCGCCAGTAGCCCACCACACGGACCGCCTGCGCGCGCGCCCGCGGCTCGGGAGACTTGAGAACGTCATGCAGGAGCTCCAGATTGACCGTATCATGCCACTGGTGGACCCAAAGGGCTTCGAGCCGGTCGTGCTCGTAGGTTTTGGCCCCTTTGTCGAGGGCCTTCTCCCACTTTTGCACGGCTGCGACGACCTCCTTGGAAGCGCGGGAACCGAGCTCGATCTTGGCACGCAGACGCACATCGTTCTCGTGCTCGCCCAGCAACGCCACCAGTTTGTCCACGGGTTCCCCGGCGATGGGTTTGGGCACCAGCAGGGGCCGCCCCGGGTAGGTGATCCGGTAGAGACGCCCGTGCTGGTGATCCCGGTTGGGATCGCGCAGGTGGTGCTGGAGGTGACCGATCAGCATCTGTGACCAGTCCATGAAATACAGCGAACCGTCCGGAGCCACCGTCACGCCCGAGGGACGAAAGTTCGGATTCTTCTCGATGTCGGTGGTGATCAGGTGCTCCAGCGTCTCGCCCATGATGCCTGCTCCCTCTTCAGTGAGCTTCGCGCGGAAGATGCCCTGAATGCTGATGACGTTGGTGTTGAGGAAGAGCCCCTGCCAGTCGTCTGGAAAGTGTCGGCTTGAGAGAATAGCCGTCCCGGGACAGGGCCGCGAGGGGCGCTTCCAGAACTGCTGCATTCCCGGATGCGCTCCGGTATCGAGGTGACCGGAGAAGGCGGGGCCGAAGTAGTTTGCGTTGCCCGTGGCATCGGTGACCAGATCGTTGCCCCAGTAGTCGAAGACGCGCCCGTGCGGGTTGGCGAAGCCGTAGGGGACGTGCCGCATGAACTTGCCCGTGTTGGGTTCGAAGCGGTAGATGGCCCCGTTGACATTGCGCACGGGGCCGTTGAAGGTCTCCACATTGGTACGGTGGAACACCCCGTCGCTCAGGTAGATGGCGCCACCCGGCTCGTAACAGATCGAGTTGGTTTCGTGATGCGAATCCGCCGCGTCAAGCCCGTGCAAAATTCGCTCCTTCCAGTCGGCCTTGCCGTCCCCGTCGGTGTCCCGCATGAACCACAAATCAGGCGACTGCATGACGATGACGCCGTCTTTGTGGAGTTGGAAGCCGGTCGGACAGTTGAGACCGTCGGCAAAGGTTGTGCACTTTTTGGCCTTGCCGGTTTTGGGATCCAGATCGAGCACCAGCAGTTTGTCGTAATTCGTCGTGGTCGGGGTGGTCTCAGGGTAAGTGGGCCACGCGGCGATCCAGAGCCGCCCTTTGGTGTCGAAGTTCATCTGTACCGGGTTGACCAGTTCCGGGAAGGTTTCCTCGGAGGCAACCAACTCGACCTTGCAGCCCTCTGGCAGCGTGAGGTGCTTGATCGCATCCTCGCCGCTCATGTAAGGGACGGGTTCCTTGCGGTTCGGGGGCGTCGGGTCCACCGGCGGAAGATTATCGTCCTTGATCTGCGCGGGCTTTCCGTTGGCAGCGGCCCAGACGGCCTTGTCCCGGTTTGCGGTGAGCACGTCGCGCTGCGCAAGTTCCTGTCCGACGATGTGCGAGTTGGTCACCCCCTCGTAGGCGATGCGCGACCGGCCACCGAAGATGTTGTACTGATCCACGGTGCGGTAGCGGTGGTGCCACTGGAGGTTCTTTTCCACGATGGCGCTCCTCAGGCTGGCGGTGTCCTGAAAATCGGGCGCGTTCTTTCCGAAGATTGCCTGAAATTGAATGGGCGCCAGAGCCTTGTCTCCCTCCTCTTTCAGATGGATCCCATTAATCGTCAAGGACAGGGCGCTGCTTTGAAACAATTGCTGGCTGACCTTGAAGAGATCGACGAATTGGACGCGCTGTTCCCGGGCGACCTCCGCCATCGCTTCCGTGTACAATGCTAGGTTGCGGTTGTTGGCCGCTCCGTTGGAAAAGTGCGGGCTTTTGAGGTTCTCGTGCGCGATCGGCGAGAAAAGCACCACGCGGGGTTTACCCTTGCCGTAGTCGGCCGAGGTGAGCTGGGTGAGGTATTCCGCCAGGTTTTTCTTAAACTCGGCCACCCCGGCCTCGCCGCGAAAGGACTCGTTAAAACCCCAGTAGGCAAAGATGACGCTCGCGTGAAAATCCGCGCCAGAGGTGTAGGTGACCTCCGTTTTGCCAACGGTTGTCTTCAACTGGCCGGGCACCATGTTCAGGAAGTATTCGGTGGTGGGCACCTCGTCTGAGCGGGGGTGCAGGTTGACCTCATCCGCGGCGAAGCCGAGGTTGCGCACGGTCAGATTCAGGGAGGGGTGCGCCTTGTGGATGAGCGTCTCGAGCCACCCGTGGTGCTGCTGGCGGTCGGCCAGGCCGCTGCCAACAATCGCGATGTGGTCGTCCTTCTGAAGGACGAGCGCCTCGGCGCGCACAGGAGCAAGGGCGGCGGTGGCGGTAAGGAACAGGGAACTGACAGCGTACGGTGGTATTTTCATGATCTGAGGTGGAAGAGGTGAGGCGTTGGATCGACTCGCATACAGGCTTCAACCAGCGATGGGGAAATCTCGTAGCCGCTATTTAGAGAGCACGAGTTCCGCGGGCGCAGGGTCCCTGTAAGCCTGCCAGAAATACACCCAGACGGCAGTAACCCCCCCCGCAAGTACCCCCCAATAAAGCCCCCAACGGGTCTGTCCCTCCCCCCCGCACCACGTCCGCAGCGCCCCGCACCCGACGTACCCGAGCAGGTTGCCAAAGCCGCTGATGAGCAGCGTCATCAGGGCTTGTGCCCTGAAACGCATTTCCTTGGGAATCCGCTGTTCGATGTAGATCTGCGCCGGAATGAAAAACAGGGTAAAACAAATCCCGTGCAGAAACACCCCGGCAACCAGTCCCCAGACACTGTCGGTCGCGAACAGCACGTACCGCAGCAACGCCACCGCAATGGCAGAATTCAGGAGCGCTCCCAACCGAACCTCCGTCAACAAGCGGGCCACCGCGTACATCGAAAGCGCCTCGGAAACCTGACCGATGGACAGCACCGCGCTGGCCCCGTGCACCCCGAGATCCTGCAAATGCATCGGGGTGTAGGGATAATAGGCCGCCAGCGGGATGCTCAAAAGGCCCGCCCCCAGAAAGACCGCCCGATGCTGCGGATCCCGCAGGAGCGAGAAGGTCTCCAGCCCGAAAAGTTCCCTCCACTCCAAGCGACGGCGTTCGGTCTGCGGGGGGGGCGCCGGCAGCAGGAAGGTGAAGCCCGCTACTCCCAGCCAAGCCAGTGCCGCGGCAAAGCCGGTGAGGGTCGAACCGTCCGCGTGGAGCACCATGCTGACAAGGAAGCCGGCGATCATCCAACCGTAGGTGCCCCACACCCGCAGCGGACCAAAATGCCTCCCTGGATCCTGCAACTGGGCAAGCACCAGCATCGAACTCAATCCCCAGGTCGGCGCGGAGAAGAACTGGAGCACCTGCACCAGTCCAAGCACCCATGCCGCCCCCCATCCTTTTTCAATCGCCCAGAAGGTTAGACTGAGGAAGCCGGCCATTCCCAGTGCGAGAAGCCGAAGCAACACCAAGGGCGAAAGCTTCCGGTCGGCCAGCACACCGGTGAGCATCGGTGAGAAAAAAGCCGCAACCCCGCTCGATGCGAACGCCCAGGCGGTGATCTCCCCCAGACCGTGCTCCTTCAGCACCGAACTGAACGGGACAAACCACAGGGCAATCGCATGCGCCTGCACGAAAAACAGCCCCCCAAGGAGCAAACGCGAACGTGGGGATGGCTGGGGAGACACGGGCCAAACACTAAAGGGCTCTCTGGCGACCAAACCAGCGCGAAAGGGCCGGCCTCCTCCGCAGCCAAATCGCCCACCGTCCCTGAAACACCCCAATGCACCAATTCCTGAAGCAACCCACAAACTCTCCCGGCATCGGATGCCAACCCTACGGCACGTCGAACTTTCCTTTGTTTTTGGAATGCCGGATGTCCTCGCCCTCGTACAAGTAGAACACCTCCTCAGCGATGTTGGCGGCGTGGTCGCCCGCCCGCTCCAACGCTTTAGAGATGGTAAGCAGATGCAGCGCACGGGTGGTTGTTTCCGGATCCGCGACAATCGTAGCTTCAACGGCGGCAACACACCCCTTGTACTCGTGGTCCACCGCCTTGTCCCGGGCGATCACCGCTAGGGCCAGTTCCGTCTCGCGCTCCACAAAGGAACGGATACTTTGACCGAGCATTTCCTGGACCTCCACAGCCATTGCCGGGATGCCGGCCATCGAGGGAAGCGGAGCGCGCCGGTTCAGGTCGCGGGTTCTGCGGGCGATGGTTGTCGCCTGATCCGCAATGCGTTCCAACTCGCTGGCAATCTTGGAGGCGGTGATCAGAAACCGGCAGTCCCGGGCCATCGGACCGTGCGTCGAGATATAGGTGACCACCTTGTCGTCGATCCGCTTTTCCAATTCGTCCACCTCGCCGTCCTCAGCCTCTACCAAGTGAGCAAGTTCATCGTCGCGCTCAAGAAGGGCGCGCACGCTCTGGCTGAGGTTGCGTTCGGTCAGACCGCTCATCAGAAGCAGGTCCTCACGAATCTCGTTCAAGTGCTGCTCCCAGTACACGCCCATGGGGTCCAAGGTTTACCCCAGAGCAGCCCGTTGCGAAACCAGAATGCGCGGAAAATGAGGGGGCCGCTTCAGCCGAAACGGCCGGTGATGTAATCCTCAGTCTGCTGGTGGGTTGGCTTGGTAAACACCTTTTGGGTCGGGCCCGTTTCGACTAGGTTGCCCATGTAGAAGAAAGCCGTTTGGTCGGAAAGCCGACCGGCCTGCTGCATGCTGTGGGTTACGATGACAATGGTGTAGTTACGCTTGAGCTCGTTAATCAATTCCTCGACCTTCCCGGTGGCGATCGGATCCAGGGCGGAACACGGCTCGTCCATGAGGATCACCGAAGGCTCCACTGCTATCGCACGGGCGATACACAGACGCTGCTGCTGCCCGCCGGAGAGGCTCAGGGCACTCTGGTGCAGGCGGTCCTTCACCTCCTCCCACAGTGCGGCGCCCCGAAGGCTTTTCTCCACCACGCCGTCCAACCGCTTTTTGTCGCGGTTCCCCTGCAACTCGAGCCCGTAGGAGACGTTTTGGTAAATGCTTTTCGGGAACGGATTGGACTTTTGGAAGACCATTCCCACCTGCCGGCGCAAGGCAATCACATCCACCGAGGGATCGTAGATGTTCACCCCCTGAATCCGCACTTCGCCCGCCGCGATTGCCGCGCCGTCGATGAGGTCGTTCATCCGGTTGAAGCAACGTAGCAGGGTGGATTTGCCGCAACCGGAGGGCCCGATGAAGGCAGTGACCTGGCGGGCGGGAATCTTGAGGGATACGTCATTGAGCGCCCTGGCTTTGCCGTAAAAAAAGTCCAGATGTTCCACCTCGATCATCGGGGGGGCTTGGGAGGTGGAGTTCAAGGCGCGGAGGGTATGGGTTCGGACGGTTGGAGCGGTTTGGGCTTACCAATTTTACGCCCACCCTGACCAGTCCGAACACAGGGAGACGCAATGCGCCGGGCGCCTCCCCCTTCCCAGCTCAAAGCTTTCGGATCAACTCGAGCAGTTCGTGCAGCCTCGCTGAGGGGTCGAGACGGGCGCTCAGACGCGGAAACTTGTTTCCAATAAGAATATAGTCCCCCCCGCGAGAGAGCATGACTTTGTGCTCTTTGACCTCCAGCCGAGTGATCCCCCGCTCTCCGGCCACGATCCGGATGGCGTGGACGCGGAGCAGATTTTCCGCCGCCTCCGGCAGACGCGCGCCGAAACGGTCACGCCAGTTCGCCGCCATCGCCTCCAACGCAGCCTCATCCTGAGCCCCCGCAAGCGCCCTGTAGGCGGCAATCCGCGTGTTGGCGTCCTCCAAAAACAACGACGGCAGGAAAGCTGCCGCCTTCGTGCCCGCGGCCGCCGCCAAAAAATCCGGCTCCCGCGAGGCGACAAAATCCAAGTGCGCGGCGGCCTGCTGCGGACTGAGCGTGGCCTCCCCTTTGTGTGCGGCCATGGCCTGTTTGAGAAGGCTGCAGTACAATTCAAACCCGATCGCGCAGATATGCCCGCTCTGCTGGGTGCCAAGGATATTGCCGGCGCCACGGATCTCAAGATCACGGAGTGCGATCTGAAACCCAGCCCCCAGTGAGGAATACTGTTTGATCGCGTTGATACGCTTGCGGGCCTCGCCCGTGGAGAGGAGCGCGCGCGGCAGAAGCAGGTACGCGTAGGCCTGCCGGTCGCTCCGGCCGACGCGGCCCCGGAGTTGGTAGAGGTCCGCGAGGCCAAAGCGGTCCGCACGGTCGATGAGAATGGTGTTCGCATTTGGAATGTCCAAACCGCTCTCAATGATGGTTGTGGAAATGAGCACGTCCGCCCGACCTTCGAGAAAGGTCTGCATTACCTCCTCGAGTTCGTCCTCATCCATCTGGCCGTGCCCGACAACGCAGCGCACCCTTGGCAGCAGTTTTTCCAGCCGGTCCCTGACTCTCTGGATGCTCTCGATCCGGTTGTGCAGGAAGTAGACCTGCCCCCCGCGGGCCACCTCCCGATGGATCGCATCCCGGATGATGCGCTCGTCGTAAGGACACACAAAAGTCTCAACCGGAATGCGGTTCGCGGGCGGCGTTTCCAGCGTGCTCATATCCTTCGCTCCCATCAGCGAAAGATAGAGCGTCCGGGGAATGGGGGTGGCAGACAGGGTCAGCTGGTCCACCAGTCGGAACCGCTCTTTGAGCCGCTCCTTGTGCAGCACCCCGAAGCGCTGCTCTTCGTCGATGACGACGAGTCCCAGGTTTTTAAACTCCAGTTTTGTCGAAAGGATCCGATGGGTGCCGACTACGATGTCCACCGAACCGTTGCGCAACCCCTCCACCGTTTCCCGCTGCTCCCCGGAACTTCGGAACCGGGAGAGCATGTCGACGCGCACGGGGAAGGCGCTCATGCGCTCCCGGAAGTTGCGGTAGTGCTGTTCGGCCAGCACGGTGGTGGGCACCAGGAGTGCCACCTGCCGCCCGCCCATCACCGACTTGAAAGCCGCGCGAATGGCGACCTCGGTTTTGCCGAAGCCCACGTCGCCGCAAATGAGCCTGTCCATCGGCCGGGCCGACTCCATGTCAATCTTTGTCGCGTTGATGGCAGTGAGCTGGTCGGCGGTTTCCTCATAGGGGAAGGCGCTCTCGAACTCCTGCACCCAACGGTTGTCCGGCGGATGTGCCTCCCGCGCGCTCGACTCGCGTTCCGCGTGGAGCGCCAGCAGGCGCCCCGCATACTGGTAAACCGCCTGCTCCGCGCTCTTTCTCGCGCGCGCCCACTTGCCGTCCCCGAGTTCGCTCAGAGGCGGGTTGCGCTTGCCGATCCCGATGTACCGTGAGACCAGCCCGCTCTGTTCCAGCGGCACGTACATCTTTGCATTGTGAGCGAAGGAGAGCACCAGTACCTGCTCGGGCGTCCCCTCGCGCGGAATCTCCCGCAACTCCTCGAATCGAGCGATCCCGTGGTCGAGATGGACGACGAGTTCTCCCTCCGCAAGGTCGGAAAAATCGGGCATCGTGCGACGCAACACCTCACCGACTGCACGCCGGCGCCCCCGGACCTGCCGCGCCGAGCGCCCCAGCAGATCGGCATCACACAGGACCGCTACTGAGGCCCCAGGACAGACAAACCCGCCCGGGACGTCGCCCAAACACCACCGGATCGCATCCACCTCGACTGCTCCCAACATCTCCTGCAAACGCTCCTGTTCTCCCTCACTGCGGCAAAACAAAAACACGTTCCATTTTGCTTCACGCCACTCCTGGAGTTGTTTGGAGAATTGCTCCCGCTTGTGGGTGTCGACGATGAAATCGCCCGCGTTGAACGGACCAAGACCCGTCTCGAAACAGGCGGTGGCATCGCTCTCCACCCTCCCTTTTTGCCACGCCGCCCCGCCGGTGAGGAGCGCGAAGCACTCGCCGCCCGGCAGAGCCTCCCGCTCCATCCATCGCTCCATTGGGGACCCCTCCCCGGGCTCCCCGACAAGAGTTGTCTGCGCCGTAAACGCGTCCGAAAAAACCAGGCAGTCCCTCGGAGCGATCAGATCCACGAGGGGCACCAGGCCCGCCTCTCCAGCATCCAAGGACAGCAGCGTGCACTCCTCGAGGACCTCCACGGAGGTTTGAGCGTCCAGATCGAACGCGCGGATTGACTCGATTTCATCCCCGAAGAGTTCGATCCGCACGGGGCGCAGGTGGTGAAACCCGAACAGGTCGAGAATCCCGCCACGCACCGCAATCTGTCCACGTTCCGCCACCTGTGGTACCAATTC
The DNA here is from genome assembly GCA_044376515.1 of Chthoniobacteraceae bacterium. GTDB lineage: Bacteria > Verrucomicrobiota > Verrucomicrobiia > Chthoniobacterales > Chthoniobacteraceae > Chth-196. The sequence goes on from JBILKV010000051.1 coordinate 14,246, forward strand.
GTAACCCTGGCTCTCCAAGCCGGCCACAATTTCGGCGCGATCCACCCGTCCCCCCCTGCGGAGGCAGAGCCCGCTGGCTTGGAGGCCTTCCGGGCTGGGAACCAGCCCCTCGAGACTGGCAAAAGTCAAAAAAACGCACTGCGACCTCCCGGAGGCGGTGCGCAGGGCCTCCAGAACCGAAAGTCGCTCGGCGCCGACAGCCGGATCGGCGATCGCCCCCTCCATGAGGGCCTCGGGGGCGTCGGGGAAGAAAACCGCATCCGGAATCCACTGCTGCAGAACCGAAAAAAGCCGCTCCTGCGCCCTGGGATTGTCGCACACGACCCAGGTGCGTCCCGCACGGCTCAGTGCCAACGCACTCAACAGGTGCGGATGGGCCTCGGCGACCACGTTCTCCAGCGCGACCGGCGGACGTGCCGTCCTGCGCACGCTCCGCGGGCGCAGCAGCCGCTCAAAGGGCTCCGAGCTTGCGAGGGCTTCGATCAGTGAGGCTGGTTTGGCCATGAAATTGGATTGCGACCTCCACCTCGTTTTGGAGGCAGTCAAGCACGATGCCCAACCGCTGCGACAATTGCGCCAAATTTATCTGCCAGATCTCAAAAAACAGGCCTCCGGCGAACCCCACCGAAAGCCCCCGGCGTCGCCCCGCACCCTGAATCCGAAAACTCCGGCTCTGGGGCGCTTTGCAGGTTGCCACCCCCTCGTCAAATCCATTAGGCTGTCCTTCGTGAAACAGTCCCCCAGGCTTTCGTTCCTCGCTGCGGCGCTTCCTTTCCTGTTGGCAACTGGCTCCGTTTTAAACTGCAAGGCGGACATTCAAGACCCTCCCTACCTCGATCACGGACCGATCCGCAAACTCTCCCGGGGCCTCTCAAACATTTTGTTCGGCTCCACCGAAGTGTTCGCGACCTTGGACAGTAAAAACCAACTCCATGGCAATTCAGGAATGATGTACGGACTTGTTTCCGGAGTCGGCAGAACTCTGATGCGGATCGGCGCAGGTTTTTACGAGGTGGTGACTTTCCCAGCCCCGTCCTACCGCCAGTCCTACGCTCCTGCACTCCCGTCGACCGCTCCGTGGGTACAGGGAGGCTACGAGGAATTCCCCCCCGAACTTGGTTTCGAAAGCCGGTTCAATTACAACCGCTCAGGCGGACCGACCACCCGCATGCCGTGAACCGCCCGCAACGGCGGAGTCCCAATTCGGAAACGTCAGGACGCCCCGGCAAAGGGCATGTTTCGGACGCCGTTCCCATTTGGGATGACGGCCTTCCAACCAACCAGCCCGCCCCGATTCTGGTTACGATTGAGGACGTGGCCTATGGGGGAGCGGGTGTCGGCCACACAAACGGCCTCGTTGCCTTTGTTCAGGGTACGATCCCTGGGGAGACCGTTAGGGCGCTGCCCTTCCGTCTGCGAAAACGTTTCTGCGAAGCAGAACTACTCGGGGTTGAAAACGCTTCGCTACTAAGACAAACACCCGTCTGCAAAGTATTTGGAATCTGCGGGGGCTGCGCCTACCAGCACGTCCCCTACGCCACCCAGTTGGAATGGAAGACCGTTCAGGTCAGGGAGCTGCTCCGACGAATTGGCAAAATCAGCGAACCACCGGTGGCTCCCGCCCTTCCCTCCCCCCTCCCGCTCGGTTACCGCAACCGGATCCGCGTGCACGTCGCCCGGCAGGAAGGTGCCCGAAGCGTCGGCTTTTACGCAAGGCGCGGACGGCAGGTTGTGGACGTCGCCCACTGCCCGATCGCCTCCGAGTCGGTCAACCGCAGGCTCGCTGCACTCCGCGACGCAAGCCCGGCCCCGGGCGAATACGCACTCTCCGAGCGTCCGGATGTCGCCTTTTTTGAACAGACCAACGACGGGGCGGCGGCCGTTCTGGCCGGACTGGTCGGATCCCTTGTCGGTTGTGGGCACGAACTCCTCGTCGACGCCTACTGCGGGGCCGGCTTTTTCGGCAACCTTCTTGCACCTCGGTTCGCGAAGGTTGTGGGAATCGAGTCCCATCCGGGAGCCGTTGAAGCTGCGCTGCAACGGGCGACCGCGAACGAATCCTATCTATGCGGCGATGTTTCCGTTCATCTTCCGGCGATTCTAGCCAACGCGAACCTGGCGCAAACCACTGTCCTTCTGGATCCCCCCGCTGCCGGACTAGTGCCCGCGGTGATCGAGACTTTGGGACGCACTTCGGCGGCGAAGTTGGTGTACGTTTCCTGTGATCCGGCAACCCAGGCGAGAGACCTTGGGGCACTCGTGGAACGGGGCTACCGGTTGGAGACGGTGGTGCCCGTCGACATGTTCCCGCAGACAGCCGACATCGAGGTGGTCGCCGCCCTCAGCCGCAGCTGAGAGACCGACCCGAAATTTTTTGCGAAAAAACAGATGCAATCCCCAAGATTGCATGACGGCTTAGGTTATCCCTGATAGAACCCCCAACAACTCCCTAGAACATGTTTGGCTCAAAACAAAAAAAGAAAACGGAATGGGTTCAGACTGCCATGCAGCGGTACGAAAAACCGCTCCTCCAGTACTCGTACAGCATCGTCCGAGATCTGGAGCGCGCGCGCGACGTCGTACAGGACACTTTCATGCGCCTCTATAAGCAGGAGCAGGAAGCGATCGAGGGCCACCTCTCCCAGTGGCTTTTCACGGTGTGCCGCAACTGCTCGCTCAAGGTGCTCCGGAGTCAGGAGCGCTATGTGCATGTGGAAAACACTGAATTTGAGTCCCGAAGCTCCGAAGATCCCTCGCCGGCGTTCGAGATGGAACGCAAGGAGCGGATCGCCCGACTCATGGAGCTCGTGCAGGAACTCACACCGAACCAAAGAGAGGTCGTGCGCCTCCGTTTTCAAAACTTTCACTCGTATCAGGAAATCAGCGACATCACCAAACTGAGTGTCGGGAACGTTGGCTTCATCCTCAATGCCGCGATGCGCAGCCTGAGGGAAAAGATGGAGCGCGACGACAGGGAAGAAAAAATTATCTATCTCACGAAATCTGCGTAGGTTTCGGTCCGGACCAACGGTGGAGTTTGCCCTGCCACTCTCCTCTTTTCTTATGCAACGCCTCAGCGAAATCGATATCACCAATTACGTTTTGAACGAATTGGAGCCTTCCGAACGGCTCTTTGTGGAATCTTTAATGCTTGGATGTGAGAAGTCCCGGGAAGACGCGCTGGTCATGATGGAAATGGCGCGGCTTCTCGAAGAGGGAATGGACCGTGAACTGGCAGCCCCGCAGTTCGAACTCGATCCCTTTAGACGCGAGACCATCTTCGCCTACAAGGCAGGTTCCATCTGGCAGACCTTGCGAAACGCTGGCGCAACCGTAGCGGCGCTTGCGGCTTGCGTTGCATTTTCCGTAACTGCGCCCTCCCTATCCCGCCTCGCCCTCGACCGAGAGAAGACGCAATCCCAACCAGGAGCCTATGCCGGCCTCTCCATCGACGGTTCGGCGGGATCCGACGTGCTGGACCCCGGGGCTTTTCCATCCTTCGCGGACGATTCTGTTGAGGACGGCGCCGGGAATCAGGTTTCCGAAGATCTTCCGACTCGCGTGCTTCTTCCCACTGGGGCAGTTAATTTTGTAGAGATGCCGTTGCCTTCCCTAGGAGCGGATTCCAACTAAGGACCCTGCCCTGTCGGGCGCTTGGTGCGCTGGTTCGCCTGCTTCTCGCGAAGCGTCAGGTGGAGTTCTTCCAGAGCTCTGGGGTAAAGTGCGTTTTCCGCCCTTTGGATGCGTTCGCGGAGCGTTTCAGCAGTGTCGTCTGGTGCGACATCGACGCGCTGCTGTGCGATAATTTCACCCGTGTCCACTCCGGCATCCACCCAGTGCACAGTGCAACCGGTCCACGCGACCCCCGCCTCCAACGCCTGCCGCCAAGCCTCCCTCCCCGGGAAAGCCGGTAGCAGGGAGGGATGAATGTTGACGATTCGCCCCTCAAACCGTTCCAGCAAAGGCGCTTTGACAATCCTCATGTAGCCCGCCAGAACCACCAGTTCCACCCCGGCCGATCCGAGCAGGGCCGCGAGCACCGCCTCGAGCTCAGGCTCCAAGCGGGTCCGGTACTGGGACCCGGGCAGCGCTTGCCACGCCACACCAAGCGCCGCGGCCTTCTCCAAAATGGGCGCATCCGGGACGTCCGAGACCACCAAGCGAATCTCCGCGTTCAATTCCCCGCGCTCAATCGCCCGGGCAATCGCCTCGAAATTGGTGCCTTTTCCCGAACCGAGGACACCCAGCCTGAGCGGCGGCGGATTCATTGCGCTCCGATCTTTTCCAGCAAGGCCGTGGTGCTTTTTCCCTCGACAAATTGCAAAATTTTAACCGCAGCCCCCACCTCCTCCAGCGCCTCCCGTTCGCCGGGATCCAGAGACTCCGGCGTGTAGTCCCCGCCCTTGACATAAATCTGGGGACGCACCGCGCGGATCACCCCGGTGACGCGCATCTCCTGAAAAACAGCGACGAAATCCACGCACCCCAGTGCGGCAAGCACCTCCGCCCTTTCAAGTTCCGAATTCAAGGGACGCCCGGGACCCTTGAGCATGCGCACGGAAGCGTCACCGTTGACCGCAACCACCAACGCGGCACCGAGCTTTCTGGCTGCCTGAAGGTAGCGCACGTGCCCGATGTGCAGCAAATCAAAGCAACCGTTCGTCAGGACCAGTTGCTTTCCACTCCTCTGGAAGCGCTCGGATTCCGCTGCGAGTTCAGCCAACCCCGCCAGTTTTGGAAAAGACATGCCTGATGCGTACAAAGAACGCTCCCCCGCGGCAATCCGGTAAGGCGGAAGAGATTCGCCTCGCCACTCTACGCAGTCGTCCCGGACTCATAGCTTGCCACCGGCAGGCACGATGTATGAGGCCTCAGTTGACCAGAAAATGAACGATTCGGACGACGCTCCCTGTGCTGCGCGCATCGCGTTTCTCCGCAACGCGCCATTCCAATGCGTGCCTCCCCTCCGGAAGCCCTGCACTCAGCACCACCGCCCAGGGGAGATGCAGGCCACTGCTCCACTGGGTGAAGAGCTCTCGCATCTGCCACGGCCCACCGTCCACCCGGTACTCTATCTGTCCAGTGTCCGGTCCGGCGACCACAAACAAACCGGCCGCGCTGCCCTCAAACTCAAGCCGTGCAACCGCCCCTGGAGTGGCTCCCTCAAGAACCGGCACCCCCACAAATCCGGGCCGAGTGCCCGCCGCGTCCACCGGCTTCCATTCAGGAACAAGCGTCCAACCGTCTGCAGCCACGGCACTCGAGGGCGGGACCAACCGGCCGGTATTGTAACTGCCCTTGTCCAACGGGGCGGGGAGCGTTCTCGGCCCGGCCTCCTGCCCTGGGTGCGGAGCCTTGTCCAATGCAAGAGCGGCCTCCAGCAGGCGCCCCACCGCCCTGCGGTAAATCCCGTGGCCGAAGGGGGAAGGATGCAGCCCCTTGAAATCCCCCTCCCAAGTGAATTCGCCTGCTGCGATCCGCTCGGCAACCTCCTCCGCCAAGTCTAACGAAGGCAAACCGTAGTGCACAGCCACCTTCTCGTGGTTGCGAATCACCGCCGGGCGCAGGCCCTTGCGAACGTCGGCCATTTTGTTGGGATCCACGAAGTACAGCAGCAGAACGTCCGCTCGGGGGTTGGCGGCGAGCGTGTGCCGGACAATTCCCTCCACGGCTCTGACCTGCTCCAAGTCAGTGTGACCGTTGGTCGAGTCGTTCACCGCCGACTCAGCCACTAGAAGGTCCACTGGGCCGTGCGCAAGCACGTCCCTCTCGAGACGGAACGCCCCCGGCGTGGAACCCAGCGACCCGATGCCCGCCGCCACAAAATCAAATTCGGTCTGCGGAAACCGGGCACGCAAGTCCTCGCACACGAGGTCACGCCACCCCTTCATCTGGGTGATGGAGCCCCCCAGGAAGGCCACCCGCGCCTTGCCCCCGGAGCGGAAGGCGCTGAGCGCGTTGGGCAACCCGCGGCGAAGCGCGTGGTAGTTGTAGCCAAACGGCGTGGGCTGGGCCGGTTCTCCACCCCCGACACTCGCCGCGGGCAGCGCCCGCCCAAGCGCGGCGGCTTCCAAAAAATCGGCAATCGGCACAGGGTCCCTGAGGCTGTGGGGGTGGTGTCCCGTGAAGGGACGTTCAATGACGCGGATCGGCCCCCCAAGGGCCTCGTAGCGCTGCCGTAGCAACCCGATGTTCTCCGCCACGGGAACCACATCGTCCGCCTTGCCGCAGAACCCAAGAACAGGAACACGCGCCGCCGCCATCGAAGCCAGATTGTCCACTGGGTTCCGCGCAAAAGACAACGCGTCAGCCTCCGCTGCAAACCCATAAATCCCAAGCAGCCGTTCCCAGTCCGCCTTGCCACCCCGACCAGTCCCCTTGCCCCCCGGCCAGCTTTTGAAATCGCACACCGGATTATCGCCGTAGACCGCGCCTACGCGTTCCGGGTGAAGCGCCGCCCAGTTGAAAGCAAACAACCCGCCGCGACTAAAACCGGCAAGAACCGCCTTTTCCCCCAAACCGTGCTCCCGGCGCGCATGCTCATAGAATGCGTCCATGAGTGCCATCGAGGAGGGGGCGCCGTACATGTTCTGAACATTCACGTAGCCCACGTAAAAACCGCGGCGGAGCAGCTCCAGATCCACCTGGGGTTCATGGCCGAAAAACTCCGTCCGCCAGTACCACGGGTTCCCCGGCAAAGGCCTTTGCGGGCACACGAGCAGCGCATCCCGGCCGTTTACGCTGAAATCGAGCCTCCTGTAGCCGAAAAACTGAGACTCTCTTATCCCGGCCGCCACCGGAACATTTGCGGCCTCAAGACCGGAGGTCAGAACACCAAAGCCGACAAAGAAAAAGAACGGGAGGGCGAATTTCATGAGGGGGAAACAACCGGGTGATTTGGAGCGCCGCTTCGCAGCTGGTTCAGCCACGGACGCAACCGCTCCTTGCGGAGTAGTAACCCAACTCGTACACATTTGAAAGAATCGGCGCCCGGACTGCTCCGCCCGCTCCAATGCACCCCACCCCATGCTTCAACCGGTTTCCCTCGCCCCGAACGGGCCCGCTTTTTCGCCCATAGCCTTCGGTACGTGGCGCGTGCTGGACGACCCCGCCGTACGCAGCCCGCAGGAACTCCTGCGCAGGCTGCACCGCTGCCTCGATCTTGGTATTACAACAATCGATACGGCAGAGATTTATGGAGGCTACCGGGTCGAGGAGGCGCTGGGCGAAGCACTCCGCCTCGATCCTGGCCTGCGCTCGAGACTTCAGCTCGTGAGCAAGTGCGGCATTTACGTCCCAAACGCCTTCCATCCGGAGCGCCTCACCCCTTTTTACAACGCAAGCGGCTCTCGGGTGATTAAGAGCGTGGAAAAATCCCTGCGTTTTCTCGGCACCGACTTCCTCGATGTGGTCCTCATCCACCGACCGGACTGGCTCACGTCGATTGACTCAACCGCGGAGGGCCTCAACGCACTGCTTGCCTCGGGCAAGATCCGCTCCGCTGGCGTTTCGAACTACAGCGCTTCGCAGTTTGAAGCGCTCAACTCGCGGATGAACACCCCACTGGTCACCAACCAGGTGGAGTTTAGCCTGCTTCACATGGACCCCATTACCGACGGCGTGTTCGACCAGTCCCAGCGACTGGGCTTTCGCCCAATGGCTTGGAGTCCCCTCGCCCGGGCCGCCCTGATGGTACCCCAGAACGAGGCCGTACGCCGCATCCACGCAGCCTGCGCTCATCTCTCGGCCAAATACGGGAACGCCTCGGTTGACCAACTCGCCTACGCATGGATCCAGGCACACCCCGCCGGGCCCGTTCCAATCCTCGGCACCCACAGGCTCGAGCGGATAGAGGCCGCCGCCCGAGCCGCGGCCATCTCCTTGGAAAGGGAGGACTGGTATGCGCTCTGGACCGCCGCCAAAGGCCATCCCATCCCCTAAGCCCGCCTTCAGAAAGCGCACTACCGGCACCTGCCCCACCCCGAACCATCCTCCCCAGAAATGAGACTTCACCCCACGGTCCGCCCCCTACTCGTCTTGCTCTGCTACTGCGCGGTTGCCCTGCCCGCCCTCTGCGCACAGCACGGCGCGGCGCGTCCGAACATCCTTTTCATCATGGCAGACGACCAGGCTCCCTGGGCCATGCACTGTGCAGGAGATCCCCACGCCTTCACCCCCAACATGGACCGACTGGCCAAGAGCGGAGCCCGCTTCTCCAATGCATTCACCCCCACCCCGGTGTGCAGCCCCTCCCGCGCCACCTTGATGACCAGCCGATACGGCTCCGAGCTGGGAATCACCGACTGGATCCACCCGCAGAACGACAAGGGGCTGGGTCTGGACGCCCGGTTTCCCACTTGGCCGGCTCTGCTCTCGGCCGCCGGCTACCAGACCGGCCTGATAGGCAAGTGGCATCTCGGGGACCTGCCCGACCAGCATCCCACCGGCCGCGGCTACCAATCCTTCACGGGCTTCCTCGGCGGCGGCACTCCCCCCAAAAATCCCGTGCTCGAGAAGCACGGGGTTGCCGAGAAACGCGAGGGTTTCATCGTGGATTTGGTCGCAGAGGAGACTCTGGACTGGATCCAAAAACGCGACACCGGCAGACCCTTTGCCCTGAGCGTTCATTTCCGGGAACCCCATGCAGCCTACCTCCCTGTACGGGACGAGGACTGGAACAAGGTCAAGGATTTGGAGATCCACCCACCGCAACCCCTTTTTCCGGGCACCGACGAAGCAAGGTTGAAAAAATTGATGCGCGAGTACCTGGCCTCCGTGGCAGCCATCGACCGGAACCTCGGACGTATCCTGGATCTTCTGGACGCACTGCGTTTGACGGAAAACACACTGGTCGTCTACACCTCGGATCACGGTTACAACATGGGCCACCACGGAATCTGGCACAAGGGAAACGGCCACTGGCTCCTCCTCCCCGAAGCCCTTCCTCCGGGAACTGCGAACATCCCAAAGGGACAGCGTCCCAACATGTTCGACACGTCCCTCAAAGTGCCCATGCTGGTCCGCTGGCCCGGACACGTGCCTGCTGGGGGCGAAAACCAGCATGTCATCTCGCACCTCGACTGGCTTCCCACCCTTTGTGAAGTCGCAGGTGCTGCACTCCCAAGGGACGCCGTTTTCCGGGGAAAATCTATCGTACGGTTCTTGGGCAACCCAACTGAACCGTCTCGCCCTGGCGACTTCTACGCAGAGTATTCCACCAAGCACCAGTCCCGCACCCAAATGCGGGTTTACCGCACCGCCGAATGGAAGCTGGTAAGGGATTTTCTGAACCCGGGCAGGGACGAACTGTTCCACCTGAGCGTTGACCCAGGGGAGCAAACCAACCTCATCAACTCGGACGAACCAATGGCAAGGGAGTCCAAAGCCGCCCTGCAAAAAGCCATTGAGGCCAAAATGCGGGAAATTAACGACCCGCTGGTGGTGGAGGCGGGCAAGAAAAATTAACCGTACCCCTTGCGGGGAAGGGTCTGCACAGAGGAGGAAAACGAGCGGTTGTTGAATTGAGGCAAGTTCTGCTTGCGATTTTCTGCGGCGCTCCGATACTTCCGGGAGATCGCTTCCTGACGGCGGTCTCTTTTGCACCCAGATTTGATTCCGCGTTGGTCCAGTCAACGCTCTCCGGTCATCGGTTATCACAGTCGACCGGCCAAATCAAAATCAGCGGGGTTTCTGAGACTTGATCGGCCGAAAATGGTGGCGAATTTTTTCGGGCCGTGGCTCAGCTTGGTAGAGCGCCTCGTTCGGGTCGAGGAGGTCGCGGGTTCGAATCCCGCCGGCCCGACCACGCTGGGAGTCAAAAACTTACAGCGCTGTTTAAACTGGAGTGAAACCGCTTCTTGGGACACGCCCCCCTGCGCGTGGCCAGACGCCTCCATCTTTTCTGGCACGCGCGAAGGCAAGCACTCCTTGGCTGGAAGTAGCGGGTTGCGCAGAGGGGTGTTGCTGCACGGGAAAAGTCCGGAATGCCGGGCCGCCGGACAGTTGGAGACCCGCGGGAGGCGGAACAAGATTTTCCGTGAGCCAAACCTGAGGCGCCATCTCTCGTCAGAGGAGACAATGATTCATTCGACAGACCAAAAGGAGACTTCGATTGCGTCCTTGAACTGCCAGGCCAAACCCTCTTTTGGAGTGAATTTGATTCGCGTGATATTCGGGTGCTGCTTGCGTCCCTCCGGAACAAACAAGTTGACGAAGGCCTGCGCGTTAAGAACCAAAGGATTCACTTGGAACCCAGTCGGCCCAGAGCAGGTCAAGAACTTCGCAGAACCGAGAAAACCCTTGTCGGAGTCCACTCCGATGTAGAGCGGTGCCGGTTTGTAGAGGAAGGATCGGATTTGGCCGCCTAGGGTGCGGGAGGCTCTTACCTTGCACCATACTGATTTTCCCGGCTCGTGTGGTACCTCGAGAAATTCGTCCGCTTTGATGAGGTGAGTTGAAATGTGTTTGAGTTGGTAGTCTGGAGGTTGGTTTTGCTTACGCCGGAGCAGGAGCAAGCCGCGCTCTATCAGGACCGGTTCGTAGCGGCGGAGAGCCTCGAGAACCGCGATGGAATCGTCGGGCGCAACCAGGCGGTCGTCGGTGGAG
>JBILKV010000355.1:0-2682 GCA_044376515.1 Chthoniobacteraceae bacterium
CTTGCGGACCTACGGAGCGCCCTACAGACCGAACTGGACCGGAGCAAAGCCGGGTTCCCCTCGCTGCCTTGAGTCGTGCATCGGCCCGATGGGGTCGCCCTTGGCGGAACACTCTTTCAAATCCAAGCGCCTCCCCGAATCAGAGCCAAAGCGAAACCTCCGCCGTCGCCAGCTTGAAACTGACACTTTTCCCCCGCCCTCGCGGCCGCTACACAGGTTCCACACGATCCCCCACCCCGCGCGTTTTATGAAGTCACCACTCCCTCCGATTGCGGCATCGCTGTGCCTGGGGTTCGCCCTTTTCAACCACGTGGCGCAATCTTCCGCAGGCGCAGCCGAAAACATCCAAGGTCCTTCCGCAGGCCAGTCTGCAAAAAAAGCCGAGGTCGAATGGGTGACCGGCTACGGTTCTCTCACCAGCGACAAAAGCCGCGCAGTGGCCGTGGACCGGGCTGGCAACGTTTACATGGCCGGCGAAAGTGGCGGAGAAGCAACCTTCGGCAGCATCTCGGCACCCGCGCTTGGTGCGATGGACAGCTTTGTCGCAAAGCTTTCCATCTCCGGGGAACCCATGTGGGCCCGCAGTTTCGGCGGAAGCAAAATCGACCGCGCCTACGGAGTGGTTGCCGACTCCCATGGGAACGTCTACGTCACCGGCCACTTCCAGAGCACCGACGTGCAGCGCGACGGAAGGGAGGTCCCGAACCGGGGCGACTACGACATTTTCCTCATTAAGTACGACTCTCAAGGGAACGAGTTATGGATGCGCACCGCCGGCGGCGCGGGCTACGACTACAGCCATGGAGTCGCGCTGGATCCAAACGAAGACATCGTCATCACGGGCGCCATTCAGGGCGAATCTTACTTCGGCACCAAGCGGGTAAATGAGGGCGCCACAGCGCGCTCGATTTTTGCCGCCAAATACGGCGGCGACGGGGAACTCAAGTGGGTCACCGCCAGCGCCGGCATCGGCGGGAGCGGCCACGGCCTCGGAATCGACGGCAAGGGCTTCATCTACATCGGGGGCAGTTGCGGCGGCATCGGCAACTACGGAGCCGTCAAGATCGACGCGCTCGAAGGAGGAGGGGGCGTGGTGCTCAAGCTTAGCCCCTCGGGAGAGGCCGAACGTGTCACCCTCCTGCCCGGCGTGGGAACAACCGTGCACGAAATCTGCGCGGACGAATCGGGACGCGTCTGGGTGGCCGGCATGTTCAAGCAGCGTGTTCAAATCGGTAAGACCGCCCTCACCAGCAGCGGCCCCGCCAACAGCGACGGCTTCTGCGCCGCCCTCGATGCGGGCGGAAACATCCTGTGGGCACACGGCCTCCACGGAGAGGGAGTTGATTACTGCCTCGGCGTTTCCACCGACGGGACGGGACGCGCCTTCTTCACGGGCGAACTCAGCAAGGAGGCGGTCCTCGCCGGCCAACCCCTCAAAAGCGCCGGTGCAACGGACATCTTCGTCGCCGCTTTCTCCCCGGAGGGCGCACTCCAATGGACCGAAGTCTGGGGCGGCGAAAAGGGAGACAACGCCTACACCATGGCGTGGCACTACTCGGGCTTCCTCGTCGTCGGCGGAGCCTGCACCGGACCGGCAAGCTTTGGAGACAAAATCATGAGCCGCCCCAACGGGGCCGAGGCCTACGCCGCCAAAATCCGGGTCCGCAAATAGGGCGGTTCACCCGGAGTGTTTTGAAAACCCGTGGTTTCCATTTTGCTACAACGTCCCCGACAAAATGATGAGTCCCTCACTCCGGCGCCTGCCTCTCTTTCGGGCCGCCATTTTCGAACACCACCACGGTCCACTCATGGGCCTCCCAAAGTGGTTCGCCGTCTGCGGCGCGGCGGCATTTCTCGCGGTTGCCCCGGCGTCCTCCCAGGCGGCGCAAGACGCCCCCGGAACGCTGCCACGCGATGCGCAGGCCAACCAGTCGCTGCGGCAGGAAATCGAGCATTCCATCACGCGGGGTTGTGACTGGCTGCGTCTGCAGCAAAACGCCTCGGGTGCGTTTAGCGAAGAGCGTACCCCCGCGCTTACCGCCCTTGCACTCACCGCGCTTCTCCGTGCCGGAACGGAAGCCGCGCCCACCCAGTTGGCGGGGCTCGAAAAGGGTTTCGCCTTCATCAGGTCCCACGCAAAGCCGGATGGCGGCATCTACGCGGAGAGCCTGAGCAACTACAACACCGCCCTGAGCCTGCTCGCCCTGCTGCAGAAATCCGAACCGGGCGACGCCGCTCTGATCTCCGGCGCCAGAAACTTTCTCGTCAACCAGCAGGCCCACCACATGGTCCGGCCCGAACTCGACGGCGGCGTTGGCTACGGCCCCACGGGCGTCAGCCCCAAGCGAGCACATCCGGATCTGGACAACACGCTGGTCTCCCTTGAAGCGCTGCGCGCCTTCGAACTCGCGTACAAGGCGCAGGAGCAAAGCCAACCGGACTCCACCCAACACCCGTTTGACTGGAAAGCCGCCGCTGCCTTTGTTTCGCGCTGCCAGAATCTTGCAACGTCCAATCCACAACCGTGGGTGGCAGACTCCAAATCCGATCGCGGGGGGTTTGTCTACTACCCTGGCTTCAGCAATGCCGGGGAGGTCCAGCAGGAGAACGGTCGCAAAGCCCTGCGCAGTTCCGGTTCCATGAGTTACGCCGGGCTGCTCTCCTTCATCTACGCCGAGATTC
>JBILKV010000356.1:0-2681 GCA_044376515.1 Chthoniobacteraceae bacterium
GACGGCTCGCTGGATGCCTCCATAGTGATCCACGAATATGTGCACGGACTGAGCGATCGCCTTGTCGGCGGCGGAATCGGCATTTCCGCCTTGCAGACCATCGGCATGGGAGAGGGCTGGTCGGACTTTTACGCCCTGTGTTTGCTGGCGAAACCCGGAGACGATCCCGGGGGAAACTACCCCGTGGGCGCTTACGCAACCTACCGCTTTGAAGGGCTGGAGCAGAACTACTACTTCGGCATCCGCCGCTACCCTTACAGCACGAACCCCGGCGTGAACCCGCTCACTTTCAAGGATATCGCTATCGAGCAAGCCAGCATGCATGAAGGGGTCCCGATCAATCCGCTCGATGGCGAGATTGACCCTGAACAAGCGACCCAAGTGCATAACATGGGGGAGATTTGGTGCACTGCGCTCTGGGAGGTACGGGCCAATTTGATCGCAAAACATGGGTTCGATGTGGGGAACCAACTTTCGCTCCAACTGGTGACGGACGGCATGAAGCTGGCGCCAGCTAACCCCAACTTTCTTCAGGCGCGCAATGCCATCCTCCAGGCGGACCTGGTGGGGAGCGCGGGGGCCAACAGGGACGAGATCTGGGCGGGGTTCGCCAAGCGCGGCATGGGCATGAGCGCCGCATCCCCGGCAAGCTCATCCACTGCCGGGTTGATCGAGGCTTTTGATCTGCCATCGGATCTGAAAGTCACGGATTCTCCGACAATATTCGAGGGGCCACGAGGGGGATCTTTTGCCCCCGCCTCAGACACCTTCACCCTCACAAATCACAGCGAAGCGCCTCGGAACTGGGCCGTCACCCAGTCTCCGGCTTGGCTGACCCTCTCCCCCAGCAGCGGCACTCTGGCGGCGGGCGGCACAGTCACCGTGACAGCCACCCCCAACGCCGCCGCAGTTGGGCTTCCTTTGGGGGTGAACACAGGTCGAGTGGAATTCAAGAACCTCACGACCGGAGCCACCAAGCTGAGCGAGGTAAAGCTTCTTTGCGGCGGTCCGGAGTACTTCACCGAGCTCTTTAGCGCCGCGGACAACTACACTGACAATCAAAGCTTCACCTTCCTGCCCCAGGATTCGTCCAGCGGGTACGCCCTGAGCCGCAACAACGCGACGGTTTTTCCGGTGGCTCCGGCAGGGGGCACGGTCTTGACCCTTGGGAACAACAATTCGGTGAAAGTGGACCTGGCCGATGGCAAACAAGTCCGGCTGTACGGGAAGGCCTACTCAAGTTTTTACGTCGGCAGCAACGGCTACATCACTTTCACGGCCGGGGACTCGGCGAACGGTTCCTCCTTTGCCTCCCACTTCGCGCTGCCACGGGTTGCGGCTCTGATGGCCGATTTGGATCCAAGCAACCTGAATCCCAACTCGGGGAAGTTTGTCTCCTGGAAACAATTGCCCGATCGGGCAGTTGTCACCTGGAGCGGGGTGCCAACTCGGGCGCAGTCCGACTCCAACAGCTTCCAGATTGAGCTCTTCTTCGATGGTCGGATCCGCATCACACTTTTGGCTCTTGGCAATTCGGGCGGTTTGATCGGGCTATCCTTTGGCGGAGGAACTCCAGCCAACCTTGTGGAAAGCAATTTCTCCGCCTATCCCCAGAATCAGCCGCCCACCATCAGCGCGATCCCCAACCAGAGCCTCGAAAAGGGCACGGCGACCGGAGAACTCGCGTTTACGGTGGGAGACGCCGAAACCGCAGCGGGCACTCTGACGGTCTCGGCCGCAGCCCAAAACTCTGCCCTCGTGCCTGCCGCCGGATTAATCCTTTCGGGAACGGGCGCAAACCGAACCCTGAAGGTGGTGCCTTTGCCGTCGGGCTCGGGTTCGACCGAGGTTTTTGTCACGGTGACCGACAATTTCGGAGCGAGCTCCTCGACGAGTTTCACGCTCGCCGTGAATGCGCAGGCGCCTCTGATCGATCCCGTGGCGAACGTGCTTCTGGTGGAAGACGCAACAACTGCTCCCGTTCCCTTGGCCTTGACAGGCATACGGTCCGGTAACCTCGCGGCACCCCTTCTCTTAACTGTCACTGCCAATTCAAGCCGCCCCGATCTGCTTTCTGATCCGGTCGTCCAGTACACAACGGGAGGCACCGGGGCGACCCTGCTGCTCACCCCGAAGTTTGCGGCGGCGGGTGTCGCGCTGGTCACGGTGACGGTCAGCGACGGTCGGCCTGAGAACGGCACGACGACCATCAGCTTCCAGGTGGAAATCCGGCTGCGCAACTACGCGCCCAGTTTCCAGGGGGGCAGCGATCAAGTGACGCTTGAGGATTCGGGTTTGCAGAGTGTTCCGCAATGGGCCACGGAGATCAGTCCCGGCCGGGCGATTGAGGCGGGGCAGGTGGTGAATTTCGAGCTCATCCATGATGCGCCAGGCCTCTTCAGTGTTCCGCCGTCCTTGAGCGCCGATGGCACGCTTACTTACCGGGCAGCTCCGGAAGCGTCCGGCACTGCAACGGTTCAGGTGCGGCTCCGGGATAACGGAGGCACCAACGATGGCGGGGTGGACGCCAGTGCGCCGCAGACGCTCCGGATCACCATCAACCCGGTGAACGACGCTCCGAGTTTTGCGCCGGGAGCCAACGTCAATGTGCCGCTGGGAACTCTCGCGCACTCCGTGCCGGGCTGGGCTTCGCAGGTGCGCGCAGGCCCTCCCAATGAAGG
>JBILKV010000375.1:0-8793 GCA_044376515.1 Chthoniobacteraceae bacterium
CAGACCATCACCAACGCCCAGAACTGGATTGGCAACGTCGGCTTCGTCGGTACCTTCTCGGGCACCTTTAACTCGGGCGCGATCACGCTGGGCGGCAGCGGGGTCCGCACGCTCAGTGTGCTCAACAATACGTTGACCGTTGAGACCGCGATCGCAGACGGTGGCGCCGGGATCGGCCTGACCAAAGTCGGCTTTGGCACGCTGGTGTTCAACGCGGCAAACACCTACACGGGGCGCACCACCGTGGCGGCGGGCATTCTCAATCTGGGTACTTTTGGCAGGCTGGCGGGTGC
Source organism: Chthoniobacteraceae bacterium (assembly GCA_044376515.1). Classification (GTDB taxonomy): domain Bacteria; phylum Verrucomicrobiota; class Verrucomicrobiia; order Chthoniobacterales; family Chthoniobacteraceae; genus Chth-196. The sequence goes on from JBILKV010000375.1 coordinate 294, forward strand.
CGTTGAGCTGACGGGCGGCGTCCTGCAGGTCGGAAGCTCCGCGGCCCTCGCGAGCGGTACCCAGCTCACCCTTGCTGGAGGTTCTCTGGACGCCGGGGCCGCCTCCTGGACCCTCGCAAATCCTGACCAAACGTGGTCGGGAGACTTCGGCTTCGTTGGGACGCAGTCGCTTAACTTGGGCGCTGGGTCGGTGAGACTGACGGGTGGGACGCGCTCGATCAACGTGGCCAACAACAGCCTGACCGTGGGCGGGGTCATCGCAGATGGCGGCAGCCTCTTTGGCATCACCAAGCTGGGCACGGGCACGCTGGTGCTCGCCGGGACCAACAGCTACGGCGGTGCTACGACCCTTGGGGCCGGCATGTTGAGTATTTCAAATGCAGCCGCCCTCGGGAACCTCGGCTCCATTGTCTTCCTCGGCGGCAGCCTCCAGTACGGCGCTGGCATCTCCGTGGACTTGAGTCCGCGCTTTGCGGCGATCGGGGCCGGCACCATGGCCACGGTGGATACGGGGACGAATTTTATCAGCTTCGCTGGCTCCCTTGCCGGTTCGGGCGGCTTTGCGAAGCTCGGCAGTGGCTATCTTGCCTTCGCCGGCGACAACAGCGCCCTTGCGGGAACGGTGAACGTGGGCGGCGGGATTCTCAACATTCAGAGCGTTAGCGCCCTCGGCGGCACGGCGGCCGGCACCACGGTGGCAGACAACGCGACGTTGCAGGTTGAAGGCGGAATTTCTCTCGGGGCGGAAAGCCTCATTCTGAGTGGTTCGGGAGCAGCGGGGCAGACGGGTGCGCTCGTGAATGTACGCGGCGCCAACAGTCTGGCGGGCTCCCTGACGCTGGCGGCGCCTTCGGTGGTGGCCTCGGACCTCGGCACCCTGACCGTGCTGGGTGGAGTCAGTGGCGGTTCGCTGACCCTCGCCGGGGCCGGTAACGGGGTGCTCAGCGGGACGCTCTCGTTGGGTGGCGGTCAGCTCACCAAGCGGGGAATGGGTGTGTGGCGGTTGGCCGGGGGCGCCCCCAACACGGTGGCCGGCCTCGCGGTCAACGGCGGTTCGTTGGTGCTGGATTTCGGCAACCTGTCGACCGACCTGATCAATTCCGGCACGGCCCTGACCCTCGGTGGCGGCGCGCTTTCCATCGCTGGCAGTGTGAACGCGGTCACCTCCCAGTCCTTTGGAAACGTGACGCTGAATGCGGGGGCTTCCTCGATTCTGGTCGCCAATGGGGGGGATGGGGTCACCACCACGCTCACCCTCGGGTCTCTCACCCTCACCAACCCCGGTGCGACGCTGCTGGTCGGTTCGCTCAGTTCGGGAGGCACCATCACGACCACCTTCCCCCTTGCTGCCGGCAGCATCTACACCGGCCGCGTGGTCTGGCTTGGAACCAACGGCGCCTACGACTTTGTAACCTCGACCGGAGTGGGTCCCTTCGTCCTGGGCGGAACCACCGACTACACAACGCTTCCACCAACGGGACTGAGCGCCGGGACGAACTACACGGTCACTGGCACGGCGAACACCACCGCGCCGGGAAGCGTCAACGCACTCAAAGTGGCTGCCAACACCGCGGGGCAGACGCTCACCTTGGGCGGTAGCCTCACCCTCAACTCGGGCGGCTTATTGGTGACCGGCTCCGAGGCGTTTCTGGTTGCCGGTTCGACCATTCTCGGTGGCAGCTCTGGCATCGGGTCCCCGGAAGTCATTGTCCAGCAGTACGGCACGGGGGCCCTGACCCTCAGCAGCGTGATCGCAGGCTCTGCGGCGCTGACCAAGGCGGGCCCGGGGCTGCTGGTGCTCAGCGCTTCCAATACCTACTTCGGCCAAACCTATCTCACCGCCGGCTCCCTCAGTATTTCCTCCGACAGCAACCTGGGCGGCGGCACGCTCAACCTGAACGGGGGCACGCTGTACGTATCGGCAGACACGACGACGACGCGGTTGGTTTCCATCGGAGCCGCGGGCGGCTTTGTCGCCGTTCCGACGGGCGTCACCCTTATTAACAACGGGAGCGTCAGCGGCAATGCCGGGCCGCTGGTGAAGATGGACGCGGGAACTCTGGTGCTCTCGGGCACCAACACTGCGTTGGGCGGGCTTTACCTCAACGGGGGCTCGGTGCAGGTCGACAGTGATCCCAGGCTGGGCGGCGCCGGGAATGTGCTGACCTTCAACGGCGGCACGTTGCGACAGTCGACGGCCTTCTCCACCGAACGCAACCTCATGCTCAATGGGGCCGGTGCCATCAGCACTCCCGGAGCGACCACCCTGAGCGGGTTGATTTCGGGTGCGGGCAGCCTGTCGATTCTGGGCACGGGCACCGTGACGCTCGAGGCGGCAAACATGTTCACCGGGAACACCTCGATAGGCTCGGGAGCCACGCTTGCCCTCGCAAACATGAACGCGCTGGCCTTCAGCACCTTGGATTTAAGTAGCGGCGGCGGCAGCTTGATCACCCCTGCCCTGTCTGAATTCCGTTTGGGCGGGCTGCAGGGGACGGGGTCTCTGGCTCTCACGGCAGCGCTCACCGTCGGTGGCAACAACGCTTCGAGTTCCTACGACGGGGTCTTGTCGGGCTCGGTAGCGCTGAGCAAGACCGGCACCGGTGTGTTGACCCTCAGCGGAACCAACACCGCGTTCTCGGGGCCCGTCACCCTCGGTGCGGGCTGGTTGGAAGCCGCCAACGCCACCACCGGGGGGCTTGGGACAGCGGGCACCATCACCTTTGCCGGCGGCAGCTTACGGTACGGTGCAGCGACGGCCACCGACTTTTCCTCCCGGTTTGCCGTTGCCGGGAGCTCGAGCCTCAACGTCGACACCAATGGCAACAACGTGACCTTCTCCGGCGCGCTGCCCACTGGCGGTGGGTTGCTGAAGGCAGGGAGCGGTGTCCTCACCCTCACGGGCAGCAATCTTTCCAACTTCCTCACGACGATTGCGGCCGGCACCCTGCAGGTGGGCGATGGTTCGTTGGCCGGCTCGCTTTCCTCCAGCGTTGTCAATGGCGGGGTGCTCGCGTTCAACCGGGACGGTGCGTTGACGTACGCCGGTTCAATCAGCGGGACTGGAGCGGTGCAGAATCTCGGGCCGGGCACGCTGACGCTCTCCGGCACGTCCAGTTACTCGGGAAGCACCATCCTCTCGGCCGGAAACACCGTGCTGACCGGAAGCCTCACCGGGGCGGGAGGTGTGGTCGTCAACACGGGCGCCAACCTGCGCGGCACCGGGTTCGCCGCCGGCACCCTTTCTCTGGCCGGAGGTTCGCTGTTTGCGGGGGTTGACGGGCGGGTGGGCACCCTCACCCTCGGCGGCTTGGACCTCCCGACGGCGGGCTCCTTGAACTTCAGGATTGGCTCTCCAGCGAGCAGCGACAGGATCGTCCTCAATGGCGGACTCAGCTTGCTCGGGTCCGGTTCGATCCACCTGACGCTGGCTGACGGGGTGACCATGCCTTCCACGGGCTTGTACACCCTGCTGAATTACAGCGGAGCACCTGTATCCTCCGGCCTGAGCCTCGGCAGCAGGTCGGGCAGCTTCGACGATTTCCTGCTGGATCTGGACTGGAACGCTCCGGGCGAAGTGCGGCTCAAAATCGCCCCAAATCCGAACAGTATCCGTTACTGGACCGGAGCGGTCGGCTCTTTGGTTTCGGGCACCGCTCAAGCTGGTGGTTCTGACTTCATTAGCAACTGGCAGAAGGCCAGTGGCGATTTTCTTAATGTCGTCTTCACCAACGAGGCGAGCGCGGTGGTCTTCGGAGGGACCCTTGCGGGAGGCGCACTGGTGAACAATGGAACCGTTACATTGGACGGCCCCTTCAGTCCCGTGGAAATCGGCTTCACCAGTTCAAACATCGACTACGTTTTGAGCGGAAGCGGTTCCATCACCGGTTCGACGGGGATTACCAAGACGGGCACGGCCCGGGTGACGCTTGCGGTGGGCGGCACTTACTCAGGATTGGTACAGGTGGAGGCGGGCACTCTGGACATCCGGAACGCCGGGGCCTTGGGTGGCACGGTCGCGGGAACCAACGTGCGTGCGGGGGCCACCCTCGAAATCCGAGGGAACCTGGCGATCGGGGCCGAATCTCTCACGCTGGCGGGGACTGCGGCGGCGGCGCCCTCCCTGGTAAGCGTCAGCGGAACCAATAGTCTGGCGGGCGGTGTCAGTGTGACCGACAGCCCGGTAATTCAGGTGGACGCGGACAGCCTGCTGCTCTCCGGGGTGCTGTCGGGGACCGGTGGCTTCGTCAAGACCGGCGCGGGCGCGCTGGTGCTTTCTGGCTCCAACATTTACAGCGGGACCACGGCGGTCAGGGGCGGGGTATTGACGCTCCAAAACAGCGCCGCGCTGGGCGGGGCCTCGGCCTCCGCGTTGGCGGTGGACTCTGGCGCTGCGGTGGAGTTGGAGGGCGGTTCCGGCGGGCTGAGTTTCGCGGCGTCGACCCCGTTCACCCTGGGTGGCAACGGGCCTGCAGCCGCCGGAGTGTTGCGCTCCCTCTCCGGCTCAAACACGGTGGCAGGCTCTCTGGTGTTTACCGCCGACTCAACCGTGGCGGTGGAAGCGGGTTCGCTGACCTTGAGCGGCCTGACGGAAGCGGGAGGCTACGGGCTGGTGAAAAACGGCGCCGGGGTGTTGAATCTATCCGGCGCATTGACCTCGAGCGGTACGTTCACCGTCAATGGAGGCAGTCTGTACGTCACCCGTGGGACCGGTTGGACGCCCGCGTCGCTGACGATGGCCAACAACACGCTGCTGGGCGTGAATTTCGGCGGAGCCGACGAGTTCTCGGAGGCAGCGCTCGGGGATCTGCTCTCCAAGGCCACCTGGGGCGGCACAAACGTGTTCAGTCTCAACACGGCGAATGTGGTCGGCGCGGGTACGTTGTATTCGGGATCCCTCAGTCTGGCGGGGGGAACCTTCCTGAAAATTGGGGGCGGCAGTCTCACCCTCTCGGGCGTTCAGAACTATGCGATGGCTTCGGTGAACGCCGGCACCTTGCAGTACGGCAACGGCGGCACCACCGGCGCACCCGGCGCGGCCACCCGGTTTGCCGTGTCCGCGGGTGCGCGCCTGGCCTTCAACGTTGGCGAGGCCACGCTCAACGGGACGATCACGGGCGGCGGCGGAGTGGCTGTTCTGGGCGGTTCCCTGACGCTGTCTGCGGCCAACAGTTACTCCGGTGGCACGACGCTGGCAGCGGGAACCCTTGGCCTGAATGACGGGGGCGCCCTGGGTTCCGGAAGCCTGCTGGTGAGCGGCTCGGCTACGGTCCTCTACGGGGCCGGAGTGAACACCGATCTGTCAACTGGGACGCTCGTTGTGGACAACGGGGTGGGCCTCACGTTGAACACCGGCACCGCCGCGGTCACCTTCTCCAGGGGTTTGGTCGGGTCCGGTAGCGCCTTCCTCACGAAGGCGGGCGCGGGCATCCTGACACTCTCGGCTGCATCGAGTTACACCGGCGGCACCCGACTGGCGGAGGGGGTCCTCGAAATCGGCACCGTCAATGCCGTTGGTTCCTCCGGTTTGCTGACCTTCCTGGGTGGCACGCTCCGGTTCGCCCCCGGAATGGCGACCGACCTTTCCGGCCGGTTCGCCGCGATCGGTGCGGGTACGGTGGCCACGTTGGACCTTGGTTCGAACAACCTCACGCTGGCCTCCGGACTCTCTGGGGCGGGTTCCTTTGCAAAACTCGGTTCGGGAACGCTGACGTTGAACGTGGCGAGCACCTTGAGCGGCGGCTTCACCCTCGGTGCGGGACGGCTGGTGTTGGGCAACGTCGGTGCGCTTGGCACTGCAGGGACCTTCACCATCGCGGGCGGTTCGCTCGACACTTCGGTCGTCAACGCGGTGTTGACGGGTAACCTGGCGCAGGTGTGGAACGCCGACCTCAACTTCATCGGCTCGCAGAACCTCGACCTGGGTGTGGGCACGGTCACGCTCGGTGGCCCGGGTGGTGCCCGCATCATCCAGGTCGCTGCCAACGCCCTGACCATCGGCGGCACCATCAACGCAGGCAGTGCAGGTTTTGGGCTGACCAAGACCGGCCTGGGCACGTTGATCCTCGCGGGCAGCGGCACCTTTGACGGACCGTTCAACGTGCAGGCGGGCGTTGTCAATGTGCGCGACGGCGGCGCATTGGGCGTGGGCACGGTTGCTTCCTTTGCCGCTGGCACGACCCTCCAGATTCAGGGCGGTATTGCAGGTCTGGCCCCGGGGCTGACGATTGCCGGGACGGGCGCGGCGGGTCAGGCGGGTGCGGTGGTCAACGTGAGTGGCAACAACACGGTACTGGGAACCCTCACGCTGGCCGGTTCAGCGACCCTGTCTTCGAACGCGGGGACGCTGCGGTTTGCCAGTTCGAACGTCGTGGTGGGGTCCTCCAGCCTGACGCTAGCTGGCAACGGGAACATCGAGATCGCCGGAGGCCTTGGGTTGGGCACCGGTGGGCTTGTCAAAAACGGACCCGGCACGGCCCTGCTCGGGGGCCAGGGTACCTACTCCGGTGCCACGGTTGTGAACGCGGGGGTTCTGGCCGTGGGCACCAACAACGCGCTGGGTTCGACGGCAGGTGCCACGACGGTGGCCAGCAATGCTGTCCTCGATCTCCAAAACGTTCTCTACACCGCAGCGGAAGGGTTGAGCCTCAATGGCGGCTTCTTAAATACCTCCGTGGGCACGTCCTCCTTTGCCGGAAGCCTCACCTTTGGCTCCGGCGGTGGCAAGTTTGCGGTTGCCGGTACGCAGCTAACATTGGGTGGCACGCTCAGCGGCAACACAGGGCTGACCAAGACGCTCGGCGGGCGCCTACTGTTGACTGGCGCAAACGCCTACGCAGGTGTCACCAATATCGACGGCGGAACCCTCACCATCGCCTCAAACAACGCGCTTGGCACCTCCGGCACGGGAGCCAACAATACCGTGGTTTCCTCGGGCGCAACCCTCGAGCTGCAAGGCGGCATCACCGTTGGCAACGAATGGCTCAATCTGTCGGGTGCTGGAGTAGGCGGTTCCGGGGCCTTGAGAAACGCCTCTGGAACCAATTTCTTCGGAGGCCAACTGACCCTCGGAAGCGATGCGACCATCTCGGTCGCTGTCGGCAGTCTGACCCTCACCAGTGCCACTAACATCGCCGGTTCCGGCTTTAACCTCACCACGGATGTGGCCGGCGTGCTGCAGATCAACAGCCCCCTCGCCACAGCAGGCGGTCGGTTGATCGCCGGCGGCACCGGGACGCTGATTCTCGCCGGCAACAACACCTACACCGGGGGGACCACCATCAACGCAGGCGTCGTCCAGAGCGGGACTGGGGGCACGTTCGGCGGCGTCGGCGGCCCTGTGTCGATCGACGCCTCCGCGAGGCTGCGGCTCAACCGGACCTCCTTCACCTTCTCGAACCTCCTCAGCGGTGCCGGCACTCTGGAGCAGGCGGGTCCGGGAGCAGTCACGACGCTCTCGGGAGCGAATGCCTCCTTCTCCGGTCTCGTACTGCTCTCCAGCGGAACCCTGAGCGTGGCGAACGTCAACGCGCTGGGTACCGGCACGGTCCAGTTCAACGGGGGCTCCCTAGTTTACGCGGGGACCAACGCCTCCTACACCACCAATCTGGCCGCCCTTTCACTGTCCGCCGCGCTGGACACGGGTTTGAACACGGTATCTGTGGCGACAGTCCTGTCGGGTTCGGGCGCCTTCACCAAGCTGGGGGCGGGCACCCTCGTCCTGCAGGGGGCGTCCTCCTCCTATGCCGGCACGTTCAACCTTGCCACTGGCGGCTTGCAGCTTGCTGCCGACGGGGCTGCGGGGACGGGCACCCTCACGGCCTCCGGGGTGAGTATCGCCAGTGATTCAGGCGCTGCCCGCTCCATCGCAAACGCGCTGGTGTTCTCGGGCAGTCTCTCGCTCGGGGACACGGTCAACAACGGTTCGCTCCTGTTCGCCGGCCCGGGCGCACTGAACGGAACGTCCTTGCAGCTCGCAAGCCCCGTCACTTTCAGCGGCGTCCTCGCCGGGTCAGCGGGGTTCACCCTCGGCGGTGCTTCCGAACTCACCCTCTCCGGGGTGAACACCTTCTCGGGCACCGTCGCAATCAACAGTGGAACGCTCGCGTTCCAAGGCGGGTCGGCACTTGCAGACACGGCGGATGTGACCGTGGCCCCCGCCGGCACCCTCAGAATCCGCAATGACGAGGCGCTCGCCACCCTCTCGGGAGCAGGCTCCCTCTGGTTGGATGCCGGGTCCCTCGCCGTTGCGGGATCCGCGGATTCCTCCTTCTCCGGAACAGGGTTCGGTACCCGCGCCCTGCTGAAGCGTTCCACGGGCGCTCTCACCCTTTCGGGCACCAGCAGCACCTTCTCGGGAGGGGTCATCCTCGAAGCGGGCTCGCTGGTGCTGGGAGCGGACTCGCAGGTGACTGACGGGACCCTGGTGGCGGGCCCTCTGGGCACCGGCCCGTTGGTGCTCAACGGCGGGGCGGTGCTCGACGACGGAACCCTGCGTACG
>JBILKV010000357.1:0-2664 GCA_044376515.1 Chthoniobacteraceae bacterium
TTGGTACGATGGGCTCCTCTGCCGGGAGCGGATTCATCGCAGCCTGCGAGGATGATGTCGTGTCCAACCGCCTTGTGGACGTAAGTCCAACCTGTGCATGCCACGCCCTGACTGCGGGCGAAAGCGGTGTCACCCAGATAGACGCCCGGTTTGGCGGCATCGCGGCCGGCTTCAGCCACGATGGACAACTCCGCACCGTTCGCCTTGAAGGCCGCCTGCAGCAGGCGCGCCACCTGTTGCAGATCCGCTTGGATGGCAGGTGTCGGGAACGTGTCGGGCAGGACGATCTGATATTCGCTCCGTCCCTTGTCCGCGATTACCAAGAGAGAGGAACTGAGCTTGGCAGCGACCTTTTCATTTACCGCGCGCATCTTGTCGCCCCAGACCGGAGCCATGGCGAGCAGGTCGGCACTGTCGTAACGCTCCATGACTTTCTGGGCATCCTCCGGCTTGCCCTGTTGCAGGAGAATCAAGGCCGTATTGAGAGTGGCGCTGAGGGAGAGCCAAGACATGGATTTACCCACACACGCGAAGGCCCGCTCATAAGCTGCGAGAGCCTGCTCCTGATTGGCCAGGACCTCAAAGGAGAGCGCAGCAAGTTCATGCCAGTGCTCTCCGCTCCTCGGCGAGAGCTCGACAGCCAGTTTCAGATCCCGCTCAGCGCTCGCTGCCTCGTTCAATGCCCGATAGGCTCTCGCTCGCAAACTGAGAGCCTCGGTAACCTTTGCCGGAACATCCTTCCCCGAGGCGAGATCCTCATTTTTGAACTGAGTCACCAGTTCACTCCATTTACGGTCCCTGGCCAGTTCGCGCATTTTGGTCAGCGACGTTTCCACCTCCGCGGACAATGTTGAACAAACAAGGATCGCGAGCGTGGCGACAAAGGCTGTAATCGATTGAGTCATCATCTTCTTGGTTATTGGGGAGCCCCGCGGTTATCCCGTGCCCGCGTTTTCCGTCAGGGATTTGGGTTTCGTATTTTGGTGGGGGGGTAAAAAACGAAGGGGAGCGGCTTTTTGCGGTGCCCGCCCTCTTCGAGAGCACCAGAAGGTTTCCGTGGATCGTGCGCGCAACACTTGCGCGTTATTCGGTATGAAAGCGGGGCACGTTAAAAATTTTCACAACCACCCGCCACTCCCCGGGAAAGCGCAAAGCCATCGTTATTGACTCGGCAGATGCAGTGCTCAAAACGAACCCGGGCCTGGGAGAGACAAATTAAGCGAGAAGAAAACATGTCCTTCCCGACGGCGAACAACACCCGCAGAAACCCTCAAAAGCTTGGCCGGAGGAACGATTTGAGGCCAAGTAAAAAACAGATGCGCTTTTTCCACTTTCTTCTCTTTCTCGCCACCACCTCCTGCGCCTTCAGCCAGGGGCAGTCTCTGCTTTACACCGTTCCTTTCAAAGCGGGCGACGAGGGCGCCAAGATCTATCGCATCCCCGCGATCTGGTGGCTACCGAAGAAGCCTTTGCTGGCCTTTGCGGAACGGCGTATGGAACAGCGGCGCATGTTTGGAGATGTGGACATCGTCCTGCGGCGCAGTCTTGACCACGGACAGACTTGGCAACCGCAGCAGGTCATCGCCAATCTCGAGCGCGACACCTGTGGCAACCCCTGCATTGTGCAGGACGCCTCGAACAACCGCCTGTGGCTCGCCTTCACCCGCAGCCGAAATCAAGACACCGAGGAAGACATCGTCGCCGGCAAAGTGCCCGGCACGGGCGTGTGGGTGACACACAGTGATGACGATGGCGCAACGTGGACGTCACCGCGAGACATCACCGCCAGCGCTCGGAGGACGAGCTGGGGTTGGCAGGGTACAGGGCCCGGGCAAGGCTTGTTTTTACGCGGCGGAGGCGCACGGCCCGACCGCATCCTGATTCCCGCCTATCACACCGAGGGCGGCGTCTACCGCACCCACTGCCTTTTTTCGGATGATCATGGTGAAACGTGGCAGCTCGGCGCGGCTGCCGCCGAGCACACGAGTGAGCCTCAAGTCATCGAAGTGGACGGCCACACGCTGCTCATGAACGCCCGCACGATTTCCGGCCACGGCACCACGCGTACCTTCGTGGTGAGCAAAGACCGCGGTCAGACATGGCAACCTGCCGAGGGATTTGCAGAGCTGATCGAAAACAACTGCCAGGGCTGCATCTACAAGTGTTTTCGCAACGGCTCCAACGGCCAATACGACTGGATTTTCAGCCACCCGAACAGTTCCGACCGCACGGGTGTGCATGCGTGGATCAGCGACGACGCAGGCAAAAGCTGGCCGCACGCACAAATGCTTTGGAGCGGTCCCAGCGCTTACACCAGCATGGTTCGCACACAGGGAGGCCTGATCGGCATACTGATCGAATGCGGCACGAAAGACATATATGAGCAGATCGCCTTCGTGAAGTTCGCCCCGGAATGGCTGCACGGCAGGAAGGCTCCTGTCCGGACGCCCGCTGCAGTGAAGCCGTGAGGGGCACCTGATACGTGACCTGCTCGAAACGCGGCCCGACGGCCCGCTTTGAGCCGAAGCAAAGCTCTAGCGCGCGACAAATACGGACGCTTTCCTTGAGTGTGGGGATGTTTAGACTTCCAGCCGGTACAACAAAAGGGGCGACGTGTTCGCCTCATATGCGCCGTCCTTCGACAAGGGTTTACCGTTGCCGCTG
>JBILKV010000358.1:0-2663 GCA_044376515.1 Chthoniobacteraceae bacterium
ACTGACGGTCTGCCCCTTGGGCGCGGTTTCGGTGAAGCGCTTGAAGACGTTGCCGTCCTCGGCAAACTCAAAATCCACCGCCACTTTTGAAAGTGGTGGCCCGGGGTTGGACGACTTTCCCTTCACCGCGGGTTCACTGATCACGACGAGGGTGGGAAACTCCCAGCCTTTCGCGGTCCCCACCAACTCTTTGAGCGAAATCCACTGGGTCCACTCCGAAGAAGGAATTTGCAGAGCTTGATTTTCAGCCAGAAATGCCCCCCGGAAAACGTTTCCCCCGAGACCTTCTCCGCCCCGACGCCACTCGATGCGGAATGATTCCTGGGCCGGTTCCGCAGCACTGACGCGCACCCGAAGCGCGAGCCGCTGGGTCCCGGCGCCCCGGGCTGCGAGATCGTTCCTGTCTATCTGTTCTTGGGCGGGTGCCCGGGACACCGACAAAAAGGCGAGGAGCAGGGGGAGGACTCGGGGGGACATGGTTTTAGGGGGGCGAGGATGCGCATCTTGGCAGGCCGGAGGTTTGCGTCCCCTGAGCCATGGGGAGCGCAAAAGTGGCGTGTCGGTTTGACTGTAAACATCCACGTGACAACATTCGAGAAGCATTCCATCACGCGCTCGCCGGGCGGAAAAGGGAGATGCAGAGCTGGGTTGATGGACTTCGGAAAAGGATTCCTCCCGGGTGCCTCGTGCTCAAAAACGGTGCGCCAGAAACCCGCGCCGGCACGCGCCTCCACATGGAAAGCGAGTGGAAACCCTTTCCCGATTCATTGCTGCGTTCGATCGCCTGCCTCTTCGCTACTTTCAGTGGGTGCGAAGTTTTTTTCTGCCAACCTTTGGTCTTGGTCGGCGCCGAGGGAACCATCCCACTCAATGCTTCATGTCGCCTCCTGAGAGATCCGATCCCACCTCTTGAAATGTTCGGGAGGTTTGGTTCGGAGACAGGGGACGTTGAATTTTTAAAGAGTTTCCGGAGAGTGGACCAGGCATCTTGCCTGCTTGGGAGCGGGAGACGGCCAGGATGCCTGCCCCTTTTCCCCATCATTCGCTGCCACTCTTACCGGTCCGTTTCATGAAGCTTCTCCTCGGCCCCCTGATTTGCGCTCTGCTCGTTCTTTCAAACAGGGCATCCGCCGGACCCGCGGCCCCCCCGAACATCATCCTCATTGTTTGCGACGACCTCGGGTACGGCGATCTGGGTTGCTACGGGGCCAAAGACATTCCCACCCCGCATCTGGACCGCATGGCGGCCGAGGGGGTGCGTTTCACGGACTTCTATGCAGCCGCCTCGGTTTGCATGCCTTCCCGCGCTGCCCTGCTCACGGGATGCTACCCCCCGCGCATCGGCATCACCGGAAACGTCCATCCCCATGAAAACTGGGGGCTGCATCCCCGCGAAACCACCATCGCTGAACTCCTTCAGAAGAAAGGCTATGCGACGGGAATCATCGGCAAGTGGCATCTGGGGCACCGGGAGGATCTGTTGCCCTGCAACCAGGGTTTTATGGAATCTTACATCCTCCCATACAGCCACGACATGTACAGGGGAGCCCCCTGGGGCAACGGCTTTACAAACCAATTCCCCAAGGACTTCGTTCCCGTTCTTTCAGGTAAGGCCACAGTCGGAGAACTGCGCACACTCAAAGATTTCTCGGGGTTGACCCAGCGGTTTCACACACAGGCGGATGCCTTCGTGCTCAGGCACGCCGGCAAGACTCCGTTTTTTCTGTACCTGGCCCACACGACGCCGCATCTGGAGATCCAGCCCACGCCCGCATGGGCGGGCAGAACTGCACGCGGCCCTTACGGCGATGTCGTCGCGGAACTCGACGCCTCCATCGGCCGGCTCTTCGCCACGCTCAAAGAAACGGGCATCGAAGAGAGCACCCTCGTCATCTTCACCTCGGACAACGGCCCCGCCCACATCTACCAAAAACCCGCTTTTGCCGGCGGCAGCGTGGGACCGCTCAGCGGAGGCAAAAATTCGGTGAACGAGGGCGGCTTCCGAATGCCGGCCATTATCCGCTGGCCCGGAACGCTTCCCTCCGGAAAGACGTGCCGGACGCCCACCTCGACACTGGATGTGCTTCCCACTTGCGCAGCGCTCGCGGGCGCCAGCCTGCCCGAAGCCCGCCTCGACGGTAAAGACCTCCTGCCCTTGCTGCGGGAAAGTGCACACGCCCCGCCGGCCCGAGACCCTTTTCTTTATTTCATGGGCGCCAGTTTGGAAGGAATCCGCTCCGGCAAATGGAAACTCTGGGTCCAAACGGGCCGGCTTTACGACTTGGACTCCGACGCCGCGGAAACCACGGACCTCGCCGCCGCCCACCCCGAAACCGTCGCTACCCTCGCCAAGCTTGCCGCGGAAATGGGAGCGGAACTTGCCTCCCATGCACGCAAGCGCAGCGATGCTCACTGAACAATTTTTCCGGCCCTCGCGTCGGGTGCTGGCGGAGGGATACAAACTCTCGATGATAACCGGAGTGTTTCCGCCCCGAAGGGTTAGGCCACTCGCAGTCCATGGCAACGCCGTGGGTTTGATCCGGCATAAAACACGAAGCCCAAGGGGCGCCCCATGAGGAAGCCACGCTTTCGGATGGACCGGGCAGGTGAGGGTGCCCTTTCAGGGCGTATTCTTTTTTCGGGACGGTTTTCCCATGGCGTTG
>JBILKV010000052.1:0-24534 GCA_044376515.1 Chthoniobacteraceae bacterium
CCGTGCCCACTGTGATGGTACCGCTGCCAAGGATGGACGCTCCTCCATTCACGAAAACCAATGGGCCCTGCCGGATTTCGATCGGGGCGCTCAAAGCCGCGTTGGCTGCGTCCACAACCAGCGCCGCACTGGGACTGTCCTGAATGATTTTGGTGACACCCGCACCAAGAGGCGCACTCAACACTGCCGAGGCTGGCCCCACGCTGAAGGGCGCCGAGGCGAACGAACCCGAGTCGCCCGAACCCGTGTGGAGGATCTGGCCGTTGATCCCGAGCGTAGTGGCCGTTGTGATCTTGATGACTCCGGTGGAATCGTTGCTGAGAGTCAGGTTGCCGGCGCCTGAAATCGGGCTGGTGATCGTCAACAACATCGAACCCGACGAGACGATTTCCTTGCCCGAAGCACCCACCAACAGAGAGCCGCTGGAGATGGTCAGCGGGTTGTTACCCGACTGCTCGATCGAGGTGACGTTGACGCCCACACCACCCGAGATGGTGTTGGTGAAACCCGTGGCAAAATTGGTGGAGACCGCTCCCCCAAGGAGGGACGCCCTGTTGAAAACGAGGCGGCCCACGTTGTTCAACGGCTTGGTATTAATGGCAAAATCGCTCTTCCCGGTTCCCGTTGCGTTGCTGAAAAAGACGTCTCCGTTTCCTGTCACCCCGCCCGAAAGGGTAACCGTCTGGCTGGTGGCGGCCTGATTCATGTTGGCGAAGGTCACGTCCGTATTCGACAGGTTGACGGTTCCAGTGAGCGTCATCGAAGAAAACAGATTCCCAACGATGTTCCTGCCGCTGCCGGCAATTGTGAACTGGTTGGACATGGTCATGTCTCCACCGCTCGCCGCGGAACCCGAGGGAGGCGTGGGAGAAAAGGTGCTATGATACAGAAACGCGGCATCCGCAGCGCCGGTGCCGACGGTGATCATTCCTCTCCCGGCGCCATTGGGAGTGAACCCGGGGAAATTTGTGACGACGACCGCCCCCTGTCGGATCTCGAGTTGTCCCAGCCAGTTGGTGTTGTCGGCGTACATCACGAGCGCGGAGGTCGGACTGTCTTGGATGATTTTGGCCACTCCCGTACCAATTTCGCCGGTCAAGAGGGCCGTTCCAACGGTGGGCGGCCCCGACATCAGGGCGAGTGTGCCGGTGTTGGCGGTGCCGTTGTTAAGGATGTTGCCGTTGATGTTGATGATTCCGCCGGCGCCGACGTCCACAAACAACAGGCCGTTGCCGTTGGCCTTGAGGATCAGGTCCCCGGTGCCCGTGACCGGTCCGTTGATGTTCAGGTTTGAGGAAGCGCTGGCGACAAGGGTCTTGCCGCCCGCGCCGACGACCGTTGTCCCGTTGATGTTGAGCATGCCGCCAGTGCCGGTCTGGGAGACGGTAGCAACGCCGGAGCCCAGAGAGCCCGCAACGCTGAAGTTGCCGGTGCCGGTGTTGTTGAAGAACACGCCTCCAGCGTTCCCCATCGCGCCGTTAAGCGTCATGGACCCGGTGCTGTTGATGTTCAGCGTCAGCGCGCCAGAGCCCGTGATGGGCGCACTGACAGTCATCAACGCCGCGGCGTTCACGTTGAGGGCAAGGCCATCGGGGTCCACATCGATGGAGCCTCCGCTGATGGTGAGAGGGTGCGTGGCACTCGCCTGAGTGATGAAGCTCACGTTCGGCCCGACCCCTCCGGTGATTGTGTTGGCGGCGCTGGTGTTGCCGGCGGAGCCGCCAAAGGGCGTTCCAGCGTTGTTGAAAGTGATCCCACCAGCGTGATTCAAGTACCCGCCAATCGAGATGTTGCTGGCGTTGGTAGCGGCGCTCGTAGACGCGTCGGAGGCGGTGATGTTGCCCGCCCCGGTGACGGGTCCATTCACAGCCACCGTGGAGCCGGCCGTGTTGGCAACGCTCAGCGTCAGGTTAGCCCCCAGCGTGACCGGACCGTTGAGCGTCAATCCCCAGTCGGTGGCGCTGATCAGGTTGGTGCCCAAACCGCCGATGTACACCGGATTGGCCAAAGTATGCGAGGCACCCGTGCTGTTCGCGGTTGAACTCGCGAAACGACCGGCGTGGATGAGGGCCGCGTTCGCAGTGCCCGTGCCGATCGTAATGGTTCCCGTTCCGAGGGGATTGGTCTTTGTGTTGTTCTGATTGGCGATGACCAGAGCCCCCTGACGCACCTCAATGGGGCTTGAAAAAGTCGAGTTTGTCGCATGCACCACCAGAGCGGAGGTGCGGCTGTCCTGCACTACACGGGTGACGTTCGAGCCGAACCCCGCGTTGATTACCTGCGAACCCGGCAGGGTGTTGTCCGTGGACACAAAACTCTGGGCCGTTCCCGAGCCGGTACCAACGTTGATCAGCGCACCCGTCGGATTCGGCAGAACGGCCAAATACTGTGAGGTGGCGGAGTTGTTGGCGAGGGCCAGATTGAGTGAACCGGAATACACGGGGGTACTGCCCGCGAAACCGTTGGAAAGCGTCAGCGTCGCTTCAGGCCCGGAGTTGGTCACCGTACCGTTATTAGTGAGAAGGCCCACGGTCTGGTTGAATCCGTTCAAATCCAGCCGCGCGCCAGCCGCCACCGTCACCGGCACCCGCGGCAACGCGCCAAGCGACGCAGTGCGGAGGGTCCCCGCCGTGATGTTGACCGACCCCGAGAAGGTGTGCGTGCCGCCGAGGGTAAGCATGGCCGCCCCCGACTTATTCAGGGCCGCCGCGCCCCCAAGCCCGACGGTGCCACCAGCAGAAGCGAGTGTGTAGTTCAAAGTGCCCGCCGTGAAACTGACGGAGCCCACGTTCGTGAAGCCGCCGGACGCAATCGTGACCGCAGCGTTAGTGACCGTCTGCCCCGAGCCGTTGGTGTCCTGAAACTTGAGCGGCGTACCCGACGGGAGCGATGCGTACGTTGAGAAATTAGGGCCGCCGGACCAGTTGGCCGTCGCGTTATCCCACGCTCCGTTCACTGCGCCAGTCCAGATGCCGAATACGTCAGTGACATCGCGCACCTGAATGGCGTTGATCTGAGCCGAGGGACTGGCCAATCCGGCGGGCGGCGTCAGAGTGAAGGCCTGCGAAGTCGCGTTCGCCACAAACGATCCCACCACATACTGGCCAACACCACCACCCAGGTTGGAGACATTGTACTCAATCCTGACCGTGTTATTGCCGATCACGTTTACCGCGCGGTCCGTCGAGCCCGTAAAATTGTCTCGACTCTCGTTGGCCCACATCTGCACAACATAGATTTTTCCCACAGTGAGGCCGTTCATGGTGATCGTGATCGTCCCAGTCCCGTCCGTGTAGACGCCTCCGTTGAGCAGGTTCTGATAGCCCGTAGACAGCAAGTAAATCGCCCCCGCCTGGTAGTAAGCGTTAAAATAAATTGGGGTGGTAGCCCCTGAAATCGAGAGGTTGCCGGCACCCGTGGGGGTGGTAATCGAGGTGAAAGAAACTCCGTTCACGACGTTGGGACTGGCTCCCCAGAAATTGTAAGCGAAGTGCGTCGTCCCAAGCGTCAAGATTTCCGCATCGCTGACAGCCGTACTGCTGGTACCCGTGACATTCACCGTTCCCGCCGTGAACGTGATCGGAGCGGCAAAAACCGTTGCGCTCGGAAACCCGAGCACCAAAAGGACCGTGAGAAGCATTCCGGCCCTCCAGAGAGGACATACAGCAGAAAGCCGTTCAAAAATACGCCGCCTTGCTTCTGGTGATTTGTGGTTTACTGGTTCCATTTGGGATGGGTGGAAAGTGTTCACACTTCGCCAAACTTCCCAAGCAGCAGGAACCGGGCCTTGCACGTGTGC
This sequence comes from Chthoniobacteraceae bacterium, assembly GCA_044376515.1. Taxonomy (GTDB): domain Bacteria; phylum Verrucomicrobiota; class Verrucomicrobiia; order Chthoniobacterales; family Chthoniobacteraceae; genus Chth-196. The sequence continues at coordinate 3,800 of JBILKV010000052.1, forward strand.
CACTCTGTCGCAATCCCGCTTCAGACTGCCGAAACGGCGGGACCAAGGCTGTTTAAAATTCTTATTGTGTGGTATTTGAAGTTTAGAAAACCCTGCCGTGGCCCTCGTTTCGCGGCGCGTAATTTTCTCAAAATCCACTCCCGAAGGCTCCCGCGCCTCGCGTAGCGGCACCTTTTTCCAGCGCGGCTTGCCTTCACCCCTGCCGGCGGCACAATCTGCCAACCCGCCCATGAACGCCGCCCCCCCCTCCTGGCAGATCATCTCGCTAGCCCTGGCCTCCATCGCCGCGCTGATTCTTTTGGTGACCCGCTGGAAGCTGAACCCGTTTCTGGCGCTTACCGTGGCAGCCCTCGGCATGGGGGGAGGAGCCGTGCTGCTGGGTGTCAAGCCGGTCTCGGGTGACGGCACGGCTCCGTGGACCTTTCTGCAGGTGGTGGATGCCTTCCAGCTGGGACTCGGCAGGACCCTGGGTGGAGTCGCCTGCGTGATCTGTCTCGGGGCCATTCTGGGCAGACTGCTCTCTGAGTCCGGCGGCGCCACGGTGCTGGCCCGGGGGTTCAGCCGCTTTTTCGGGAAGGACAACGCGGGCTGGTGCATCATCGCGCTGGCAATCACGGTCGGTCTGAGCTCCTGGTTTGCGGTCGGGTTTCTGTTGTTGTTACCCGTACTGCAAGGGCTCACCCGGGAAACGGGCCGCCCCTTTCTCTCGCTGGCGATCCCGCTGGTGTCCTTCCTGTCGGTGATGCACGGGGTCATGCCGCCCCATCCCGGCCCGGTGGTCGCCGTGAGCGCGCTTCATGCCGACACCGGCAGGGTGCTCCTCTGGGGATTCCTGGTGGGGATCCCCACGGCGGCCATCGCAGGTCCGTTCTTCGCGAAGATCGCGGTGCGCCGCCTCCAAACCACCCTGCCACCACTGCCCCCGACACGGGAGGCGGCCCTGCGTCCGCCGGGGTTCGGGATGACGCTTTTTTCGATTCTGCTGCCGATCGCTCTGATGATGCTGGCGACACTCGCGGAACTGCTCGGCCTGAAGGGGACCGTCACAGGAACCGCGTTGCTGAGTCTGGGCTCGCCCGTCGTAGCGATGCTGGTCGGCGTGCTTTTCTGTCTGTGGTCTCTGGGAACGCGTTGCGGTTGGAAAGGCCCGCAGTTGCTCGGTTTTACTGAGCAAAGCGTGAATGCCATCGGGATGACTCTCCTGACCGTGGGCGCGGGCGGCGGGTTCGCCCGTGTCCTAACCGAGAGCGGGTTGGCGAAGATCCTTGGCGAAATGGCGGCGGAGGCGCACCTGCCGCTGATGCTCTACGGTTGGCTGGCCTCGGCATTTATCCGGGTAGCGACCGGTTCGGCGACGGTGGCGATCACCGTAGCGTCCGACCTGCTGGCCCCCATGCTCGGCCAGTCTCCGGAGGTTTCCCCGGAACTGCTTGTGGTGGCCATCGGTTGCGGTTCGCTCTTTTTGTCGCACCTCAACGACGCGGGATTCTGGATTGTCCGCGACTGTCTGGGGCTGAGCGTGCGCGAGACCCTCCAGACGTGGACGATCACCGAGACGCTCATTGGCGTGGCGGGCCTGCTGCTGGCCCTCGCCGCGGAAAGCCTGCGGCACGCCTTTTAGGCCGGGGGCACCGCGAAGCCGCGCTGCGCCCCACGCCTTCACACTGAAAAATCAGGCCGTGCGGCGAGAAACAGCGTTGCGCTCCTTGGGGAAGCCTGTATAGTCCGCCGCCCCATGCCTAGATCCATTGCACGTCGCAAGACGAAGAAAGCCGCTGCCAAGCGGTTTAAGTTGACTGCGTCGGGCAAGCTGCTGCGCCGGAAACCGGGTCTGCGCCATTTGGCTTCCACCAAGAATGCCAAACGGAAGCGGAACCTGGGCAAGGCCGGACTTGTCCACGAAACCATGGTGGCCAGAATCAAGGAGTGTCTGCCCTTCGCCTGATCGAAGCGGTCCTTCCGGGACCGAACGGACCGCCCTTGAGGCTGCCATAACAACCCACGCTGGCCGAACCCTAGAGGCCTGCCAGCCGTCCCAAGCGCCTGTCCGGCTCCACCCGCAGAAAACGGGGTAGGCCGGATTCCTCAGCGGATGAGGCGCCGGACACTTTTCCTAACGGAGAAAACAATCCGCTGAACGCCAAAAACCAACCCTCGATACCATGCCAAGAGCCACCAATGGACCCGCGAGTCGGGCCCGCCGCAAAAAGATGCTCGAGAAAGCCAAGGGCTTTCGCGGCCGCCGTTCCAAACTGTTCCGGTACGCCAAAAACGCGATCATGAAAGCCCAGTACTGGGCCTACCGGGACCGCAAGACCCGCAAACGCAATTTCCGGATGCTCTGGCAGCAGCGCATCAACGCCGCAGCCCGTGCCCACGGCCTGACCTACAGCCGTTTCATCGAGGGCTTGAAGGCGTGCGGAATTGATCTGGACCGGAAAGTACTTTCTGATATCGCAGTGCAGGATGAGGCCGCCTTCAAGGTGCTCCTCGACAAGGCACGAGCCGCCCTCGCTGCCAAGCCGGGTGTCCCGAAGGCCGCGCACGCCGCATAGTTCCAGTCTGTTTCAGTCTTTGCCAGTTGCCGAGTCGGCGCGTTTCAACGCTTTCCCTCCCAACTACAAACGCCCCGGAAGCCATTTGGGCTTCCGGGGCGTTTGCCTTTTGTATTGTTGTCCGACCTCTCAGTTGAGCGGTGGGACCAGTGGTCTGCGTTGTCTGCGTGCCCGCCCAACGACCGCGCCTACCTGAGAGACGCGATCTCCCAGCCGGGACGGTACTTGCGGCGCACCTTGGCGGTCGCCTCAGGCACATTGCGGAACTGGAGCGTGGCCGAATCCCACTCGAGCGTGGTCTTGGGGAAGAAGGTGGCCACACCGCCCAGCAGCACCGTCTCGGTGAGCGGACCCGAGTACTCGAAGGCCGCCGAGGGAGTGGCCCCGCCCAGAACGGCGTCCGCGAACTGTTTGTAATGGTTGCCGCCCTCCAGACGCTCGATCTGGAAATCCTTGTACTGGGCGATGGGGAAGAGTTTCGGCCAGTCAACGTGGGGTAGCAGGATCTGCCCTTTGGTGCCGATGAAAATGGAGCCCTGACCGGGCAAGGGCTGGCCCTCGAGCAATGCCTGTACCTCGGCCGGCGGCTTGACGTCCCCGTCGTACCAGGTGACCGAGACCCGCTGACCTTCGGTAAACACGGTTCCCGCAAAGACGTACTTGATCACGGCGTCAGTCGCCCAGCTCCACTCGTTGGGTGCCGGGCCTTCGCTGCGAACCGTCAGGGGCGCCCCTAAAGCGAGGGCGTTCACCACCGGGTCGTAGATGTGGCAGCCCATGTCGCCGAAGGTGCCTGTGCCGAAATCGAGGCGCTTACGCCAGGCCCCGGGATGATATGCCCCTTTGACAAAAGGCCGTTCCGCTGCGACCCCGAGCCACAGATCCCAGTCCAAGCCGGACGGCACCGGGTCCGTCTGGGTTGGAGCAGGGGCGCTGTCACCCCACTTCTTGTTGCTCCAGGTGTGCACCTCCTTGATCCGCCCGATGACCCCGCTGCGGACCAACTGCACTCCGGTGCGGTACTGGCCGGCTGAGTGGATCTGGATGCCCATCTGGGTGTGCAGCCTGCGCTCGCGCGCCATGGAGGTCATCAGGCGCGCTTCCGCAATATCATGGGCGAGAGGCTTCTGTACGTAAGCGTGCAAACCGCGCTCCATCGCCGCCATCCCGATGGGGCCGTGCATGTGGTCGGGCGTGCCGACAGTGACCGCGTCCAGGTTTTTGGCCTCCGCATCCAGCAACTTCCGCCAATCCTGATAGAAGCGGACGCTGTTGTCGGGAAACCGCTCCTTGATCTTGCCCACCCGCTCGAGGTCCACCTCGGCGACGGCCACGAGTTGGATGTCGGGGTTGGCCAGATGCGAGTTTAGGTCGGATCCAGCCATGCCTGCGGCGCCGAAGGAGGCCAGACGCACCTTGGAGGAAGGCGGGGCGGAGATGAGGTTCCGCACAAAGAAGGGGGCTACCAGCCCCGTGGTTCCCAACTGCTGTAAAAAGGACCGGCGTGAAGCGAGGTTTTTCATTTGGAGTGGAGGGTTGCTGCCGGCGGCCCCGAACAGGGCCGCCGGACAAATCGTTGCGGGACAGGGGAAAGAGACCGAAGCTAGGGCTTGAGTTTCAGCGCGCGAACCGCCCGAAACCCTACGGCGTCCCCGTGGCCGGCAAAGCCAAAGAAGCCCTCGACGTTGTCCTTACCGGGATGCGGTTTGCCGCCCATGAAGTCGGTGACCTTGGACACATCCACGTCGTTGATCACCGTCCCGTTGAGCTCCACCCGTATCCGCGAACCCTGCACCGTGATCTCCTCGAAATTCCATTCCCCCACGGGCCGCTGGTACCCGCGGTGTGAGGCCGCGATGCCGTACACGGAGCCGTGGTACTGCCGCGGATCCAGCTTCGCGTATTTCTCGGCCGAATCGTCGAGCACCTGCAGTTCGCACATCCCGACGTAGGCGGTGTCGCCCTTGCCCGGATAGCGGATGGCAAACCCGTTGTTGCCCCCGGGCGGGATCTGGAATTCGGCGCGGGCCACGAAGTCCGAGAAGGATTCGACGGTGTGCAGAGTTCCCCCCTTGCCTTTCTGGCAGAAGATGGCGCCGTCGCGCACTTCGTACTGGTCCACGGGCCCCTGCCAGCCGGCGAGGTCACTGCCGTTGAAGAGCGGCTTCCAGCCGGGTCCCTCGCCGTGCGAGGCCAGGATCGCGTTGGCTTCGGCGCCCGGGATTTCGCGGATGAAGAGGTTGCGCCAGCGGATTTCCCCGCCATGGGTCTGGAGCTGGATGGGACCCTCCCGCGGAATGGGCCGCGGGTTTGCCTTGATGGCGGGATCCTTGGAGGCGCGGTCGTAGTAGTTCTCGAGGATTGCGTGGTCGACGGTCATCTGGCCGTTGAGCCAGACCGAAACGCGCGCACCGACCATTACCACGCGCACTTGGTTCCACTCGCCCAACGGCTTGTCTGCCTTGACCAGCGGGTCCTTCCCCGGCGAACCGGGCGGGTTGTTCCAGAGCGCGCCGGAACCCTTCTCACGGCCCATTTTGCCGCCATCGGGTTCGTTGACGTCCCAGATCTGGATCTGGGGAACGCCCCGCAGGTAAATGCCGGAGTCCGCCTTGGGAACGGTCTTATACTCGAGCAGGAGTTCAAAGTCTCCGTAGTCTTTCTTGGTGGAAAGGTAGGAGCCCTTGCCGTCGTTGACGAGGTCGTCGCCCTCGATGGTCCAGTGGCCACCAAGTTCGTCATTCCACTTGGCGATCTTGGCGGCCCGCTCCTCCTCGCTCATCGCAAGCAAGGCGCGGTGGTCGAAGGTGGTCCCGCCACGCCAGTTCTCAAGGTCTTTGGCGTTAAAGAGCGGGGAGAAGCCCGAGGGGGGTTCAGGGAGCGCCCGCGCCGCGGGGACGCTGAGAGCCATGCAGGCGGTTGCGAAGAGGATGTTTCTCATTGGGAAGAACGTGCTGGAATCGGGGCCTAGGCCAGCTTGGTTTTGCCGGGTGAGGCGATCGGCACCACGGGCATGTCCATGTCCAGGCGCAGCGTTTCGGGGAAGATCCGGTCCTGGGATTTGTTGAGCATGTGTTCCCAGGTGACCTCCTGGCCGGTGTAGGCAGCCATGCGTCCCATGAGGGCGGCGATGGTGCTCTGGACCATCCACTCGCCGTCGTTGTGACCCGCACCGCTGCGCACCGAAGCGTAGAGTTCGCGGTGCTCTTGGACGTACATGTCGATGTTGGAGCCCTCGTATTTCCAAGGGTTTGCGCCGGTGATGTTGAGGGTGCCCTTGGTGGAGCCCATGCCTTTTTCGCCGGTGATGTAGTCGCTGTTGTCGTTGTAGCAACCCCCGATCTGGCGCTGCGCCATGACGCCGCGGACGCCGTTGGCCCACTCATAGTGGACCGTCATGTGGTCGAAGATGTTGCCCCCGGGATTGGGCACCTGCCGGCCGCCATTGGCCGTGCAGCGCAGCGGCGGCACGTCCTTCATCGCCCACATCATCTTGTCCACGCTGTGGCAGGCCTGCTCGACGAGGCCGTCGCCGGAGAGCCACACAAAGTTCATCCAGTTGCGCAACTGCCACTCCACATCGCTCATGCCGTCCTTGCGCATCTCCGGCGCTGGCATCGGCTTGACGGGCCCCGTGAGGTAGGTGTGGTAGAGGCCGCGCACTTCGCCGATGGCGCCGTCGTGGATCTTTTCAAACAGGGAGCGCCGGTTGCTGTAGCGCCAGCAGAAGCCTGCCACCACCGAGAGCTTCTTTTCCCTGGCCTTGCGGGCCGCATCCAGAATCGAGCGGGCGCCCACGATATCCGTCCCCATGGGCTTCTCGCAGAAGACGTGTTTGTTGGCCTCCACTGCCGCCGCGAAATGCAGCGGACGGAACCCGGGAGGCGCGGCAAGCAGCACCACGTCGATGTCCTGGGCAAGCACCTGCTTGTAGGCGTCGAGCCCCGTAAACTGGCGCGACTTCGGGACATCCACCCGCCCGGGGGAGCCGGCGTACTTGTTGGACAAACCGTTCAGACTCGACTCAAGCCGCTCTGGGAAAACGTCGCCCATGGCAACCAACTGGACGCCGGGGTCCGCTTCCAGAGCGTTGTTGGCGGCGCCGGTGCCGCGGCCGCCGCAGCCCACCAAGCCGATGCGGATGCGCTCCGCCTTGTGCTGGGCGGAACCGATGGAGGGGAAGGAGAGCGCGCCGGCGGCCACCGAGGAGGCAGCGAGGAAATCACGGCGAGAGAGTTCGGAGACAGGGTTGTTGTTCATAGGGAGTTACCGTTGAGCGTTGGATTTGGAGCGGGGGTTTGGGGTGGAGCTGAGTGGGTGAGGTTACGGAGAAACGGCCGTGTTGTCGTTCCTTTCGATACATCAGTACAATAACAAACAGGCATTTCAACCGTCGCACTCGGAGCCGCCGGGAGCCGGCCGCTTGTTGCGAAAACTCGTCGGCGTTGCTCCCGTGATCCGGCGGAACGCACTGGCAAAGTACTGGGAGCTGCAGAAGCCTGTCTGCAGGGCGACCTCCAAAACGGTGCGTCCGCCCTGCTGCAGGAGTTGCCGGGCGTGCTCGATCCGGCGACGCAGCACGAACTCCGCGGGAGGAAAACCGGTCTCGGAACGAAAGCGCGCCTTGAACCTCGGGACGGAGAGGCCGGCCTCTCTGGCGAGCCTCTCGACGGGGATCCGCCCTTCGAGATGCGCGTCGATGTATTCGACCACGTTCGCGATCGCCGCCGAGAGCGCACGGACCGGAACGCGCTGGGAGAGCGCCACCAGCTCGTAGAGGTAACCCATCAGGGCGAGATACATCCGGATGCTGCGCATCGGGCCCGCCGCGGAGTCCGCCGCGCGGAAGAAACGTTCCACCACCGGTTGCAACCCGGGACCGGCGCAACAGTGACGGTGGGGAAAGTGGCGCAAGCCCTCCCAGTAAGGCGTCGCCATTTCCTCCGGCAGTCCGAGAAACCCCTCCGGCGAGGAAGGCAGATCGAAGATGAACCAGTACATGAGGCCGCAGTGCTCCGGGTCCGGCCCCGTGCTGTGGGGTTCGTCCGGAAACGTCACAAACAGATCACCGCCGGTCATACGGTAACACTCCCGGCCCATCCAGTAGTTCTGGGTGCCCCTGGCGAGGTAGGAGATTTCCATCATCCCCGGGTGCACGTGGTCCGCCAGCGGCGGATGCGCCCTCGAGTAGCGGTAGCGCCCGAGGACCCGCAGGTGCGGCACGCCCAACTGCCTCAGATCAAAGATGGTCCGTTCCGGCGTGTTCTGCAGATCAAGTTCCATGGGGGCGGGAGGAGGAACCCCTGCATCCGGCTTGGAGGCCGGTCCGGAATTCCTCCACTTAAACCCGCTGCCAAACCGGTTTATTAGCGAAGACGTGCCGGTAGTAATCGGAGCGCTGCAACCGGACCGCAGCCGCCTCGTCCAGCAGCGCACGGGTGCGGGGATGAAAGTGCAGTGCGGACGCCGGGACCATTGGGGAGACCGGGCCCTCAATGGCGGCGGCGAGGGCGTCCGCCTTGCGCTGGCCGAAGCCGAGGAGCAGCACCTCGCGGGCCTCCAGGATCGTTCCGATGCCCATGGTGATCACGTGGTGGGGGACCTCCTCGCCGGGGCCGAAGAAGGGGGCGTTATCAATCCGCGTCCGCTCGGTGAGCGTTTTGATGCGGGTGCGTGAGGCGAGCGAAGAACCCGGTTCGTTGAAGCCGATGTGGCCGTCCCCGCCGATGCCCAGCACCTGCAGATCAATGCCGCCCGCCGCGCGGATCCGTTCCTCGTAGGCGGCGCAACTGCCGGCAACATCGGACGCCAACCCGTTGGGCAGATGGGTGTTTTCAGGCCGGATGTTGATGTGACGGAAGAGGTGCTCCCACATGAAGTGGTGGTAGGAGGCGGGGTGCTCGGGGCCGAGCCCGAGGTATTCGTCGAGGTTGAAGGTGGTCACCCGGCTGAAGTCCAATCCCTCCTCGCGGTGCAGTCGGATCAGTTCCGCGTAGAGCGCCAGCGGCGTGCTGCCGGTGGCCAACCCCAGCACCGCGGCCGGTTTGGTCCGCACGAGCACGGCAAATATCCGCGCAGCCAGAGCACTGGCATCCTGGGCTGTGGGTTGGATGATGACTTCCATAAAAAGCGAAACTGGGTGACGGCCTCCGCCAACGGCGTCAGTTGGGCTTTCATTGTCTGCGCGCAGCACCCCCGTGCGTCACGCCCAAATTCGAGGCGCGCCTTTCCTCCGCTGCGCGGCGCAGTACACTGCGGCCCCATGGCCTACCGCTCAACCGCCGAATTTGCCGCCGCCCTCGAGGCCGCGGGAGAACTTGTCCGCGTCCCCTTTCCCGTGGCCACCGAACTGGAGATCACCGCGTGGGCGGACCGGGAAATGAAATCTCCGGGCGGCGGCAAAGCGCTGCTGTTTGAAAAGCCGACAGTCAACGGGGTGGTCTCCTCCTTTCCGCTGTTGATCAACTCGATGGGCTCGAAGCGCCGCATGGCCCTCGCCCTCCAACTCGAGGACATCGAGCGTCTTCGGGAACAGATGCAGATCATCCTCAAGGCCAAGCCGCCCACCACGCTGCGTTCCGCGTGGAATCTGGCCCTGCAGGGTCTGGACCTGCTGCACGCCAAGCCCAACCGCGTGCGCACCGGCCCCGCGCAGGAGGTGGTCCACCGGTTTGACGCCAAGCAACCCGCCGCCAAGGGAGGCCCGCGCTTCCCCACCCTGCTCGACCTCCCCATCCTCCAATGCTGGCCTGAGGACGGCGGCCGCTTTCTCACGCTCCCCTGCGTCCACACCAAGGACCCCGACTCCGGTGAACGCAACCTCGGCATGTACCGCGTGCAGATCTTCGACCCGCAAACCACGGGAATGCACTGGCAGATCCACAAGGTGGCCGCGCGCCATGGCAAACGCTACTACGAGAAGGGGGAACCCATGCCGGTGGCCGTCACCCTCGGGGGGGATCCCGCCTACGCATTCTCCGCGACCGCCCCGCTGCCCGACGGGCTGGACGAGATCTTGTTTGCGGGCTTCATCCGCAAAAAGCAGGTGGACCTGGCCCCCTGCCTGACGGTTCCACTGGAAGTTCCTGCAGACGTTGATTTTGTGATCGAAGGTTTCGTCCAGCCCGGGGAGTTGCGTGACGAGGGCCCCTTTGGCGACCACACCGGTTTCTACACGCCGGTGGATGCCTATCCGGTGCTGCACATCACGGCGATCACCCACAGGCGCGACGCCGTCTATCCCTGCACGATCGTAGGCATCCCGCCGATGGAAGACTTTTACATGGGCACCGCTAGCACCCGCATCTTCCTGCCGGTGTTTCAGATGAACTTCCCCGAGATTGTGGACCTGGCCCTTCCGGCAGAGGGGGTCTTTCACAACCTGGTGTTTGTTTCCATCCGCAAACAGTACCCGTGGCAGGCCTACAAGATCATGCACGGGCTGTGGGGGATGGGGCAGATGATGTTCGCCAAGTACATCATCGTTGTGGACGCCGATTGCGACGTACACAACACCAGCGAGGTACTTTTCCGGATGTGTGCCAACACCGATCCGCAGCGCGACAGTATCATCACCAAAAACCCGAGCGACGCCCTCGACCACGCTCCAAGCGTCGCGAACCTTGGCACCCACATGGGCCTGGACGCGACCCGCAAACTCCCCGGGGAAGGCTACCACCGAACCTGGCCCGAACTCGTCACCCTTCCCGAATCCATCCGCGCCAAAGTCGACGCGATGCGCGCCACGATGCCGTCCAAAACCCACTGATCGCACTCCTCAGAAACGTCCGCCTCCACTTCCTCGATCAGCTTTCCTCAGGTTTTTGGCACGATGAATTTGGGGCGCCTTGATTGTCGGGCAACGCTTTACTTTCGCGGAGGTGCGGGAACTGGTGTGGGTGTTTGGGGCCGTCAGAAGGAATCCGTCCTTGGTGCCCATGCAGGCGGGCGCAACAGCGGCATGATCCACGCTGGGTTCTCGCCCACATCCCCCGGTTCCCGGCCTGAAAAACCTCTTCCTCGGGTCCACTTTCCCAGCACCGTCGAGAGGAAAGCGAAAATCGGTCCGCCTGCCATTCCGGTCGTCGGGAGGGAAAGCCAAGAGGGGTTGGATTCCTTTGCCCCGCTGGACGGCGCGGCGACGCGGCTGGAGGAGCTTGGGCTTTTTCTGTGTGCGGGGGTTTGACTTCAGGCGACTGGACGTCGGGACAATCCTTCAGGACAACCCGCGAGATTTGGTGAGCCTCACCTTGGAGCCGGCCGAAAGATCCGGCCCGACCATTCCAAGCGCTGGGGCAAGCCGAGTCTCCGGCGCCTGATGATCGACACGGGAATCCGCCGTCTCGGAATGGACTTCGTCCTCCGGAGGGGACCCCCTTCCTTCCACCCCCTCAACGCGGTCCCGCCGGGCTGGACCTGTTCGCTCCCGGTTGCAAGGCATGTCGGCAACGAAATTCTCGCGCGGACAGGACGCTCCACAATCGGGGACCACTCCAGACCGTCAGGGGTTTCAGTGTCTGCCTGCGGAATTTTGTTTGCGTTGACCTGCTGGAACAAGTTAACTCAGCACCCCTTTTTGAAGAAACCCTCACTGAAGGAAGCCTTATGTCAGCCATTATCGCCAAAATTAATCAGGAGCAGATGAAGTCGGATGTCGCGCAGTTCAATGTGGGCGATTCGGTGCGCGTTCACACGCGCGTCGTGGAGGGCGATAAGGAGCGCATTCAGATCTACACCGGCATCGTCATTGGACGCAAAGGGACCCTGATGAACCAGACCGTCACCGTGCGGCGCATCTCCTACGGCGAAGGTGTGGAACGCGTTTTTCCGATCCATTCTCCGCGTGTTGCCAAGATTGAAGTCGAGACCGCCGGCACCGCCCGCCGCTCGAAACTCACCTACCTGCGCAAGCGCAAGGGCAAGTCGGCCATGGCTGTGCGCGAAAAGGCCCGCTCCTAGCCGCGGCCCCGTTCCGACCGGCCGCAACAGCCCTTACCATGAAGGCGCGGTGCTCCCTCGAATTCGAGGACGGGCTCCGCGCCTCTGGTTTTTTGAGGGTTGCGGGAGTGGACGAAGCCGGGCGCGGGCCCCTGGCCGGTCCCGTTGTGGCAGCGGCCGTCCTCCTTCCGGAAGGGTTTGCGCACCCCCGGCTCAATGACTCGAAAAAACTCTCGGAAAAGGTCCGGCTCGCCCTGTTCACCGAGCTTTTGGACGCGCCGGAGGTGAAGAGCGCGATCGTGGAAGTCGGTCCCGAGGAGATCGACCGCCTCAACATCCTGCGCGCCACCCACGAAGCCATGCGGCGCGCCGTTGCCCAACTCCACCCTGCACCCGACCACGTGCTTATCGACGGGCTGCCGGTCCGGCCCTTCCCGAAGCCGCAGACGGCGCTGGTGGGAGGGGACGGCCTCAGCCTGAGCATCGCGGCGGCCAGTGTGCTTGCCAAGGTCACCCGGGACCGCCTGATGCTTGCCCTCGACGCGGCGTACCCCCAGTACGCCTTCGCCCAACACAAGGGGTACGGGACGGCCCTGCACCTGGCGCGATTGCAGAAGCATGGTCCGTGTCCCGCTCATCGGCGCAGTTTTGCGCCTGTCAGCCAGCTGGTGCTCCCGCTTTAGGGCGGCGCTTGCGGTACTCCTCCACCGTCGCCCCCGCCTGCGCGAGGGGCCCCCCGACGCGGCGGCCCGCCTTGGCAGGGAAGGCGAACAAAGGGCGGCAAAATTCCTGCGCAAGGCCGGATACAAAATCCTCTGCCGAAACTTCCGCCCGCTCTACGGAGGTGAGGTGGATCTGGTCTGCCGGGTCCGCGGCACGACGGAATTGGTCTTCGTGGAAGTCAAGACCCGGTCGAATGAGTTCTACGGCGCTCCCGCCGAAGCTGTGGACTGGAAGAAGCAACAGCGCATCGTGCAGGCCGCAACCCAATGGTGCGCCTTGCTGGATCGGCAGGAGGGCCGGAAAAAACACTCCCGCCAGCAAGGGGGGGCCGACGTCACGGTGCGTTTCGACGTGGTCGAGTTGATCCACGCCGGGAGCGCGTGGGAGATCCGCCACTGGGAGGACGCGTTCACTGGAGAGGAGACCCGGCATCCGGGGAGCATGCCGCTTATCCCGGGGGCCAACCGAGGGGACGTCCTCCCAAAACGTGGACGTGGAGGTGGGGCACCGTTTCGCCGCCGTCGCGGCCATGGTTGATGACCACGCGAAAGCCTGAATCCAGCAGGCCGAGGGAACGGGCCACCTGCTGCGCCCCCAGCAACAACGCCCCCAGCAGGGGGCCGTCGGAATCGGCCGCTTCGCCCACCCGGGTGAGGACTTTCTTGGGGACTACCAGCACGTGCACGGGTGCCTGCGGTTGGATGTCGTGAAAGGCGATCCACGTGTCGGTCTCAGCCACGATGCTGGCCGGAATCTGACGGGCGATGATTTTCTCGAAGATGGTCATGGGGTGAGAAGGGGTGAGAAGGGGTGAAAGAACGGAGCCGTTCTGCGGAGCCAAGGGGCGTCTCCGCCCCACTACCGGATTGCCAGAATAATCTCCCGCCCGGCGGCCAGCCTTTGGAGCAACACGCGGAGGAAGGCGACCAGATCCCCGGCAAAGACTTCGCAGGGTCGGCACCAGTGGCTCCTTTGGAGGATCGATTTCACGGCCGGTTGCAACTCCTCGAAGGCAATCCGAGAGGCGATGCCGCCGGCCAAAAGCTGCCTGCAGGCGCGTTCACAGGACTTGAAAAACCCGAGCTCGAATCCGGACGGCAACTCCCTCGCCAAATCCAGCAGGGAAACGCGCAACTCCAAGCCATCCCGCAGGAAGAAAGGGGCAACCTCATCGTAGCCCACTCCGCGCAGGGTCCGCTGGACCATCTGGGTGAACACCTCCAACGGGCAGGGCTTTTCGAGGTGCTCCGTGAGGAGGAAATCAGCGACCGTGCGGGCCACATCCCGCGCCGGCCATTCTCCATAACCTGCAGCCTTGGCGGCCTGTTCAAGGCACTGCTCCAGCCAGGCAGCCTCCAGTTCAATGGAGCCCGCGGGTCCCAAGTCAATGAGAGCGGGCTCGTTTCCAAGCCAGATCATGGCTTGAACAGCTCCGGTTGGAGCGCACTCCGCTTGGGCCGGTTCCCCAGCAACTGGATTTCGTCGATGAACTCACCAATGTCCTCAAACTGGCGGTAGACGGACGCGTACCGGACGTACGCGATTTCGTCCAGCGAATGCAGATGCTCCATCACCTTGGCCCCGATGACGTGAGTGGGAATGTCCCTGTCCAGACTCGACTCCATGCCTGAGACGATTTCCTCCACCGCCTCCTCAATCTGGGCATGGGAAACGGGCCGTTTCTCGCAGGCCTTCAGCATCCCGTCGACAATCTTCTGCCTTTCAAAGGGTTCAAAGCGGCCATCGCGCTTGACCACCCGGATTTCCGTCTGCTCGATCTGCTCGTAGGTGGTGTAACGGTAGGTACACGCCACACATTCGCGCCTGCGCCGGATGCTTTTCCCGTCCTTGGCAGGGCGGGAATCGATCACCTTGTCTTCCAGTGCGCCGCATTTGGAGCAATACATCTTCTAGTGTCAGTCCTCGTTGGTGTGAGACCGTTACCACAAGCGGTAGTGTGCGCAAGCAAAACCATTGATGTGCTCGTCCGGATCCACATCCCCTCGGTGCAGCCACACTCCGTCGCCCCCGTTTCGCCAAAAGGAGCGCTTCGAGCCCGCCGCAGGCCGCCAATTCCGTTGACACCACTGTTGCCCCCTCTACCGTCGCCAGCGTGAACAGGCTCGTTTTCCCCCCGGGTGGCTGGCTGCCGCTGACGACGATCGGTTTGTCCTGCGAAGGAAAATACATCCGCACCAAATACCCGCTGACAGTGAGCCCCCACGAAGGCGGATCCTGCACGCTGCCCGGTGGGGCCATTGGTCTGTGCTACGCTGCGTCCTCGGGCGGCGTGATCCACGTGGCCTTCATGGGCGACTTCCGTGCTCCCCCGAAAGATGCCAGCTCTTTCGCGATTGTGCGGATGCCCTTGCACTGTGCGTTCGATGCCAGGGACATTGTCAGCCTCCAGATCAATGTGGAAACTTGAAGCAAGAGGTGCCGCGCTCGCCCCGTGAGACCGCCCTCTTCCCCACGGTTCCTGCGCACAATTTGGGAGGCATGATCCGTTCCCGGCTGGTGCGTCCCCCGGGGCTCTCACGTCCAAACAGGACGCCGAAGCGTTGCAGTCAAAACGGGTCTGACGCGGCTCCGGGTGGGATTCCTTTGTCGCTCCAAATGTTCCGTCTAAATCAAACAGGCGCGTTGGGAGCGGTTTTGGCGCTCCTTCACTGCACTGGCATCGGACTTCCCGCGGCGGAAAGTCTCCCGCTTCAAATCAACCCCGCCTCTGCGCATCACGCGGAGATCCAGACACTGGAGGACGGGACCTTTTCGATTCTCACCACTGGGGGGGATCCCTTCGTGAGCACACACCCTTTTGCCGAGGGCAAGGCCCCTCTGGACGCGGTCGTGATTGGTTTCGAGTACTTTTGTCCCGACGGCCTCGACCATTGGGAGGTGTTTTTCGGGCCGCCTCTCCGTGCGGGGGCCTCCGCAAAAGGGGGCGCGCTGCCCGCGGCCGAGGTGTGGCGCTCCGCCTCGGTGAACCTGCGCACTTCCTCTGAAGGCCGGTGGAAGGGAGGCGCCCGACAATTCCGTCTCGATTTCGGCTCAAAATCCGGCGTCCGGCTGCAGATCCGCAACCTCCAACTGAGAAAAGTCAGCCCAGAGGAAGCCGAGAGAGACCGGCGAACCGCGGAACGAAGGAAGCGCAAGGAAAACGATGCAGCCGCCATCCGGGCCTACCTTACACGGGAGTTTCCCGGCAGGATCGACGCAGTCCGCTGCGAAGGCACCGGGGTGACCGTCGAAGGGTGGGTACCGAAGGAGGCTGGTGCAGCGCTGCAGCTCGCCGAGTTGCAGATGCACGAGGAGCCTTGGCGCGAAGGTCCCCGCCGCCACACCACGCCGCTCCACCCGGGTCCGGACGGTTTGTTCCGCGCGGTTCTCCCCCGCCACGCCGATGGCCGCGACCGCCTCTGTTCCCGCTGGCAACTGATGCGCACGGGGGACGAAGGCGAAACCTTCCTTTCCCATGCACGGCACGCCGCGGATTCCATCCCACCCGCCGCCCCCCCACGCCCCCCCCGCAGGCGCGCAAAACCAAAAAGGGCATGGGGGGAGTCACGCTCAACCCCATCGCCGGAGAGTTGCAGGAAATGGGGATCGAGCACGTCACCATCAACATTGTGCTCAACCGTTTGTTTCAGACCGCCGCCGGGCCGGACTCCCTCCCCCACGTATTCGAAGGCCACACCTACCCCGTGAACAGGAACGCGTTGGCGGACACCGACAAGACGCTTTCCTTCTTCAGCCGGTTTGCCGATGTCTCCGCCATCCTGCTGGTGGCAATTCCCAAAAATGGCGGCGAGCGCAGTCCCCTAGCCCATCCGGAATCGGGTGCACCGGGGATTTTCGCGATGCCCGACCTGACCACGCAGGAAGGAGCGCACGCCTACCGGGCGGCCCTGGCATTCCTTGCGGAACGCTATGCGGGCGGCCCGCACGGGCGGATCACCCACTGGATCCTCCACAACGAAATCGACCAGGCCTTCACTTGGACCAACATGGGGGAACAGCCCATGGACGTCGTGATGGATCACTATGTGCGATCCATGCGGATCGCCTCGCTTAGCGCCCGCCAGTTCAATCCGGCGGCCAAGGTCTTCATCTCCCTCACCCACCACTGGACGGCACCGGAGGGCGACAGCCTCCAGCATTACCGTCCAAGGGAGATGCTGGACCGACTGGCGGAGTATTCCCGGCTCGAGGGGGATTTTGCGTGGGGCGTGGCCTACCACCCCTACCCGCAGAGTCTCTTCGAATCCGCCACCTGGAACGACAAGCGCGCCTGCCACAGCTTTGACTCGCCCTATATCACACTCAAAAACATCGAGGTGTTGGACGCCTATCTGCACAGGAAAACGCTCCTCCATCAGGGCGTAACCCCACGCACCGTCCTCCTCTCCGAACAGGGCTTTCACACCAGGGACTACTCGGCCCCTGCCCAGCGACTCCAGGCCGCCGCGTTGGTCTACACGTGGCACAAAATCAGGCGCCTCCCCACCATCGAGGCCTTCCATCACCACCGTTGGATCGATGCCGCGGGGGAGGGCGGTTTGCTGCTGGGACTCCGCACGCTGCCCGACGCTGACAAGCCTTTCGGCGAGCCCAAGACCGCGTGGAGCCTCTACCACGACCTGGACACCCCGAGGGAGGCCGAAGCCAGCGCCTTTGCCCGGGAGGGCATCGGGGTGACAGACTTCGCCCAAATCCCCTTCCTCGGCCGGATCGCCGGGGACGAAGCCGAGCACCACCCTTTGCACAAGTGAAAACAGCCTTAGTTCGGCAGACCTTGATGCGCCGGCAGGGAGGCGCACACCAGTTCGCACAAGCGGGTGACAAGGAGGTTTTTGAGCGCGTAGGAGACCCGCTGACCCACCCGTTGCCGCCTTAAAATCCCGGAGGAAACCAACAGCGCGAGGTGCTTGGAAACATTGGGCTGCGTTGCCCCGGTGAGTTCCACGATCTCCCCAACGAACCGGGGCGAGTGGCAGACGGCCTGGAGGATGCGCAGGCGCATCGGTTCGCCAAGCACCTTGAAAAGGAGGGCGATTTGGTCGAGTTGCGCAAGGGAGGGAGTGGGCGGGGCGGCGCCTTCGACTTGACTCATGAAGGAATGGTTATATATTCACACCCATGAACGCCACTCAAATATCGCCTCCGCCGCCCGTGCCAAACGTTTCGCGGGTTCCAAACCCGGTGGCCCCCATCCTTCCAGACCGCATCCAACCCGCCCGCCTCGCCGCGCTCCTCAGGGAAGGCGGTCGGGCGCTGCTCCTCGATGTGCGGTCTCCGGCGGAATACGATGCACAGCATGTAGTGGGCTCCACCCTGCAACCGCTGGACACGCTCAATCCCGCCGAATGGGCCTCCAAAAACACCGGCGCTCCGCTTTACGTGCTCTGCCAGTCGGGCGGGCGGGCCTCCCGGGCCGCAGCGCTTCTGGCAAAGCAGGGGGTCGCCTGCTGCGTTGTGGAGGGCGGCCTGGAGGCATGGACCGCAGCCGGCCTGCCGGTTGAGAGAACCGCCTCCGGCGTGCTGCCCCTGATGCGCCAGGTGCAGTTGGTGATCGGACTCGTCAGCGGCACGGGGGCTGCGCTGGCCCTCTGGAAACACCCGCTTTTTGCGCTCATCCCCCTCTTCACCTCGGCAGGGCTCGTTTTTGCGGGAGCCACCGGCTACTGCGGGCTTGCACTGCTGATGGCGCGGATGCCCTGGAACCAGCGGCGCGCCGCAGGCCACGACGCCCCGTCTGGAACCGGCGCGACCGCATCGTGCTGCGCAAACACGGGGGACGCACGGTGAGAGCGGCACGACGCATTCTCATCGTGGGCGGGGTGGCCGGCGGGGCCTCGGCCGCCGCCAAGGCGCGGCGGGTGAGCGAATCCGCGGAAATCCATGTTTTCGAACGGGGCCCCTACATTTCCTTCGCCAACTGTGGCCTGCCCTACCACATTGCCGGCGAGATCAAAGACCGCTCGGAATTGGTGGTAATGACACCCGAGCGATTCAAGGCGCGCTCCGAGGTGGTCGCCCACACCGGACACGAGGTGTTGGCCATCCACCGGGACCGCAAAACCATCACGGTACGCGACAGCACCGGAGCGGAACGCGAGGAACGGTACGACAAACTCGTCCTCAGTCAGGGGGCGCGCCCTTATGTGCCCGCCCTGCCCGGGGTGGAGCTGCCGCACGTCTTCACCCTGCGCGACATTCCGGACATGGACCGGATCGTGGAGGCGATCCAAACCCTTCAGCCGCAGCGGGCCGTGGTGATAGGTGGCGGCTTCATCGGATTGGAAATGGCCGAGGCCTTCATCCACCGGGGCATGCACGTCACCCTCGTGGAGAAAAACCCGCACATCCTGCCGCTGATGGATCCGGACATGGCGCGGCACATTCAGGGGGCTTTGCCGGCGGGTGCGCTGGAGTTTCGCTTCAACGCAAAAGTCACCGGCTTCCGGGAGGGGGCGGTCCTGTTTGAAGGAGGCACGGAGTTGCCCGCCGATCTAGTGTTGCTGAGCGCCGGCGTCCGCGCCGAAGTGGAGTTGGCACGCGAAGCTGGGCTGGAAATCGGTCCCACCGGCGGGGTACGCACCAACGGGCGCATGGAAACGTCCGACCCGGACATCTACGCCGTCGGGGACGCCGCGGAGACCATCCACGTCGTCAGCGGCGCGCGGGCGCGGATCGCGCTGGCGGGTCCAGCCAATCGCCAGGGCCGGATCGCAGGTGCCAACGCGGCGGGGGCGCGCCTCAATTTCCCCGGAGTGCTGGGCACCTCCATTGTCCGGATCCTGAACATGACGGCGGGGTTTACCGGCCTCAGTTCCAAGCAGGCGGCCGCCGCAGGGTTCAGTTTTTTCACGAGCCTGACCCGTGACTCCAGTCACGCCCACTACTATCCCGGAGCGGCTCCGGTGCTGATCAAACTGGTGGCCGAGGAGGGAACCGGCCGGCTGCTCGGGGCGCAGGTGGTGGGACAAAAGGGCATCGACAAGCGGGTGGACGTGCTTGCGACCGCCATCACCGCGCGAATGAGCGTGTTTGATTTGGAATCGCTGGACCTCGCATACGCCCCGCCGTTTGGCTCGGCCAACGACCCCGTCAACACAGCCGGTTTTGTGGCGGCCCACATCGCGCGGGGGGACATCGCATCGGTCGCCCCCGAGTCCTGGAAGCCGACTACGGAACTCCTTTTGGATGTGCGTGATGCGGATGAAATTGCCGAGTGGGGCAGGCTCGAGGGCGCCCTGCATATCCCCCTCTTTGAGCTGCGCGGCCGCGCCCGGGATCTGCCGAGGGACCGTCCAATCGTGGCCTACTGCCAGAAGGGACAGCGCGGCTATCTGGCCACCTGCGCGCTGCAGGGACTTGGTTTTGAGAATGTGCGCAACCTCCGGGGCGGCTTCCTACAGGCCCGCCTCAACGGCTTGCCCATCGCAGGCAGACCCACGCCCCTCTGACCCTCATCTCCAGGCCTCGCCCGGGTTCCCGAGGCCGCTCTTGCACGGTTCATCGCGAAACTGTCGCCACCCGCCGGCGCCGCGTGGTGCGCAAGAGCGGCGCTCCGGACGGACAACCTGAGGCAGGATGCGCTTTCTGCGCATTGCCTCCGGAGGCCGGCTTCGATTGAATCGGGGTCCTATGAAACCGACTCTAGTTGTGATGGCGGCCGGGATGGGCAGCCGGTACGGGGGCCTGAAGCAGATCGATCCGATGGGGCCCTCTGGCGAGACCATCCTCGATTACTCCGTGTTCGACGCCCTCAGGGCCGGCTTTGGGAAGGTGGTTTTCATCATCCGGCCTGATTTTGAGGAGGCTTTCCGGAGCGGCGTCGGTGCGAAGTTCGCGGACAGGATCGCCGTCGACTACGCCTTCCAGACGCTGGACAGGCTGCCCGCAGGATTCAGCGTGCCGGATGGGCGCGAGAAGCCCTGGGGCACCACCCACGCTATTCTCTGTGCCCGCGAGGTGGTCAGGGAGCCCTTTGCCGTCATCAACGCCGATGACTTCTACGGCCGCACCTCCTTCGCCGTGTTGCACGATCATCTTGCCGCGCTGCCCGGCGATTCCGCTGCATATTCCATGGTGGGGTTCACCCTCAAAAACACCCTCTCCGAACACGGGACCGTGACGCGCGGAGTCTGCAAAACCAACCCGAACGGATTCCTCACCGAGATTGAGGAGATGACCAAGATCGGCAACGGCCCCTCCGGCGTTTCAAACATCAGGGAGGATGGGACCGTTGTGCCGCTGACAGGCTTGGAGCCGGTTTCCATGAACATGTGGGGCTTCTCGCCGCATCTCTTCGACCAGTTGCAGGTCCTCTTCACAGAGTTCCTCACCGCACATGGCAGGGAGTTGAAGGGCGAGTGCTATATCCCCCTTTCCGTGGGCGAACTCGTGCGCCGCAACGAGGCCACCTGCAAGGTGCTGCCTACGGATTCCACCTGGTTCGGGGTGACTTACCGCGAGGACAAGCCGATCGTGCAGGCAAGCATCGCCGCGCTCACC